>CAZGTQ010000296.1:0-6649 GCA_964528575.1 uncultured Planctomycetaceae bacterium
TCAAGTCGGGCGGGCGCGTCATGGCCTTGAGCCGCACGCGGGCCCCCGATTCGTCGATCACGTCGATGGCCTTGTCCGGCAGGCAGCGCGCGGGGATGTAGCGGCTGGAAAGCTCGACGGCCTGTTCCAGCGCATCGTCGGTAATCTGCACGCGGTGGTGGGCTTCGTAGCGGTCGCGCAAGCCGCGGAGGATCTCGCCCGCTTCCTCGACGGTCGGCGGGTCGACGTTGACCGACTGGATGCGGCGCTCGCGCGCGCCGTCCTTCTCGATGTGCTTGCGGTACTCGTCGAGCGTGGTGGCGCCGATGCACTGCAGCTCGCCGCGGGCCAAGGGCGGCTTGAGGATGTTCGCCGCGTCGATCGCGCCCTCGGCAGCGCCCGCTCCGACGAGCGTGTGGAGCTCGTCGATGAACAGGATGACGTCGCGCACGCGGCGCACCTCGGTCATCACCGCCTTGATGCGCTCCTCGAACTGGCCCCGGTACTTGGTGCCGGCGACCATCAGCGCGAGGTCGAGCACGACGATGCGCTTGTTGCGCAGGAGGTCGGGCACCTCGTTCGCGATGATCTGCTGCGCGAGGCCCTCGACGATCGCCGTCTTGCCGACGCCGGGCTCGCCGAGCAGCACCGGGTTGTTCTTCGTCCGGCGCGACAGGATCTGGATGACGCGCTCGATCTCGTTCGCGCGACCGATCACGTTGTCGAGCTTGCCTTCGCGCGCGAGCTCGGTCAGGTCGCGACCGAATGCGTCGAGCGCAGGGGTCTTGCTCTTGCCGCCTTCGCCGCTCATCGCCGGATCGCCCGGGGCGTCGTCCTCGTCGTCGTCCGTCGGGTCCGCCCCGAGGAACTCGAGCACTTCCTCGCGCACGTCCTCGAGCTTGATCCCGAGGTTCGTGAGCACCTTCGCCGCGATGCCTTCATTCTCCTTGATGAGGCCGAGCAAGAGGTGTTCCGTGCCGATGTAGTTGTGCCCGAGGTTGCTCGCCTCTTCCATCGAGAGCTCGAGCACCTTCTTGGCACGCGGCGTGAACGGGAGCTGGCCCATCGTCACCATCGAGGGGCCGGTCTTGACGAGCTTCTCGACCTCCGACCGGATGCGGTCGAGGTCGATGCCCATGTTCTTCAGGACGTTCGCGGCGACGCCGCTGCCCTCCTGCACCAGCCCCAGCAGGATGTGCTCGGTGCCGAGGTACTCGTGGTTGAACCGCTGGGCCTCCTGGCGGGCCAGGTTCATCACCTTCTTCGCACGGTCTGTGAAACGATCGAACATGGTGGTCTGCGCGCGGCGGGTGGGGAGGACGGACGGTCTGTTTCAGCGTTGATCGGCGTTCGAGCGGGGTTTCGTTAGCCGACCGGAGAGGGTGGCGGCACCGGAGCTTCGCTGCCAGCGCTGCCGGCCTTCCGCAGGCGCGGCGTCCGGATTATGGGATCCAGAGCCGGGGGATACAGGGGTTTGGAACCACCCTGCCATTTCTTCCGGCTCGACCCCGCGCCGAATCGCGCGAGCGCGCGCTCCGGCCCGCTCCTACGCCCCCTCCGTGCGCTCGAGCTGCTGGAGCTCGTCGCGCAGGCGCGCCGCGTCCTCGTACTCCTCGTCGCGGATCGCGGTCTCGAGCCGCTCGCGCAGGTCGTGGATCTGCTGCATGCGCTCGATCTGGCTCGCGTCGAGGCCCGGCAGTCGGCCGACGTGGCGCTCGGCGTTGTGGATGCGCTGGAGGAGCGGGTCGAGGTGCGCGTGGAACACCTCGTAGTCGCGCGGGCAGCCGAGGCGGCCGCGGCTGCGGAACTCGCGCAGCGTCATCCCGCAGTCCGGGCACGCGACGTCGCTCTGCTGGCGGCGGCTCTTCGCCGACTGCTCGAGCAGCTTCCAGATCTCGATCACGCTCTTGGTGACCGGCGGCGAGTGCGCCAGGTTCAGGCTCGCGGCGCAGGACTCGCAGATGTCCTTGTGCTCGATCTTGTACGCCTCGTCCGGTGCCGCCGGGTGCTCGACGACCTCGGTGATGTGCACCGTGGCCGGCTTCTTCTTGCACGCTTCGCAGTGGATCATCGGAGCGCTCGTCGACTCCCTATAGTCCAGGCCGCCGCGCCCGTCGAGGCGTCCGTGGATGCGCCGGTGGGCGCGGGCGACCGTCGCGCATGATAGCGCGAACGGCCCCGCGGCGCGCTCACGCCCGCGCCGGCGGCTCCGGATCCCGGAACGTGCCCCGCGCGCGCTTGACGACGTCGGGGCGGACCTGCTGTTGGTCGAGCAGGAGGCGCAGCTCGGGCGTGCCGCCCGTGACGAACGCCGCGAGCAGATCGAGCGAATCCGCTCCCTGTGCGAGGCCGCCCAGCAACGCGAGGAGCTCGGCGTCCGCCGGCAGCGCGCCGAGCAGGGGCGCCGTCGGATCGTCGTCGCGCTCGCGCAGCGCGGCGCGTGCCCGCACGAGCGAGAGCCCGCTGCGCTCCTGCAGGCCGGGCTCCTGCTCGAGCAACGCGAACACGAGGTGCGCGGGGCTGATCGCCTCGCGCTGGAGCTGCACGGCGACGCGGCACGCGATCGCGCACGCCTGCTTCGCCCCCTGGTCGTACGACTCGAACAGCGGTCCCTCGCCTGCGACCGCCTTGGCGCCGTTGCCCTGCGTGCCTGGGGCCGCGTCGGCGCCGGCGAGCTCCGCCCGCAGCCCCGCTCCGCCGAGCGCCGCACGCTCGTCCGCTCCCAGCGCGTCCAGCGCGCCGCGCAACAGGTGCGCCGGCGTGACCGCCGTCGCCGCCGAGCGCGCCGCGAGCGCGCGCGCCTGCTCGAGCGCCTCGACGCCGCGGGTCGAGAACGGCATCGAGCGGCCCGAGCCGACGACGAGGATGCCGGGCGTCAGCGCGAGCACCTCGGCGGCGAGCGTCTCGGGGTCGACGAACGCGCGCACGAGCCCGCGGTACGCCGCCGACGCGTCGTCGGACAGGACCGTGCCGAGCAGGTGCTCGGGGCCGACCCAGCGCGCGTGCAGCCGCACGGCGTGGGCGGCGCTCGCGTGCACGAGGCCGCGCGCGTACGGCGCGAGCCGCTCGAGAGCGTGCTCGAGCACCGGATCGGGCGCGAATGTCATCGGGAGGGCTCGGCGGCGGCGGCGTGCGCGCGGGCGTGGAGCGCGAGCGCGGCGCGGAACGCCTCGGCGCGCGCGCGGAAGTTCGCGAACGCGTCGAAGCTCGCGCACGCGGGCGAGAAGAGCAAGGTCCCGCCCGCGGGCGTGCGCTCGAGCGCGAGCGCGACCGCGTCCGCGAGCGCTCCGCCCGCGACGGCGCGCGCGCCCGCGGCCGCGAACGCGCGCTCGAGCTCGCCCGCAGCCGCGCCGAACGTCACGACCGCGTCGCCGCGCCGCGCGAGCTCGGCCGCGAGCTCGTCGAGCGGGAGCCGCTTCGCCTGGCCGCCGCAGAGCAGGGTGCACGGCCCCGCGAGCGAGCGCAGCGCAGCGATCGTCGAGTCGGGCGTGGTCGAGACCGCGTTGTCGAGGACGCGGCGGCCCGCGTGCTCGCCGAGGTCCTCGAGCCGGTGGGGCAGGCCGCGGATCGCGCGCAGCGCCTCGGCGAGCCGCGCGGCCGGGGCGCCGAGCGCGTGCGCGAGCCCGAGCGCGACGAGGGCGGTGGGCTGCTGGAACGCGCCGGGGAGCGCGAGGTCGTCGACGCGCGCGAGCTCCTCGTCGCCGAGCCGGAACGCGCCGGCGGCGATCCGCAGCCGCGCTCGCTCGTCCGCGTCCGCGGGCGCGGCGAACCGCACGACGCGACCCGCCGCGGGTTGCCACGCGTCGAACGCGCGCTCGCTCGGCAGCAGCGCCACGCCGCCCGGCGCGCAGAGCTCGACGATGCGTCGCTTCGCCGCGGCGTACGCCTCGAGCGTCCCGTGGCGCTCGAGGTGGTCCGCGAGGACGTTCGTCACCGCGACGGCGGCCGCGCGCGCGAGCCCGGGCGCGAGCGGCGCGGGCGGCAGGTGCTCGAGCTGGTACGACGAGAGCTCGAGCACGACGACGTCGCGCGGCTCGAGCGCTCCGTCGAGCTCGAGCGGCGAGCGGCCGACGTTGCCCGCGAGGCGCGCGGGGACGCCGGAGCGCGCGAGCAGCTCGGCCGTCAGATGGCACGTCGAGCTCTTGCCCTGCGTGCCGGTGATCGCGACCACGCGCGCGGGCGTGCGCTCGAGGAACAGCTCGACGTCGCTCGTGACGCGTGCGCCGGCCGCGCGCGCGAGCGCCAGGAAGCGGCTCGCGGGCGGCACGGCGGGGTTGGCGACGACGAGATCGGCGCGCGCGAAGTCCGCCTCGCGGTGCTCGCCGAGCACGAGCTCGACCGGGGCGCCCGCGAGCGCGTCGAGCGAGGCGGCGAGCGTGCGCGCGTCGCGCAGGTCGGTCACCGTCACGCGCGCGCCGCGGGCGACGAGCCAGCGCGCCGCGCCGAGGCCGCCGCCGAACAGGCCCAGGCCCATCACGACCGCGCGCCGCCCGGCGAGGTCGCGCTCCCCGGTCGCGCTCAACGCCGCTCCGGCGGATCGTCGCCCTGTGCGTCGAGCGCGGAATCGGTCCCGAGGTCGACCTCCGCGTCCGTCTCGCCCGCGTCGTCGACGGGCACGGGCTCGAGCTCGCTCTCGTCCTGCGGGCGCGGCTCGAGCTCGATCGGCGGCGGCACGGAAACGGACGGCAGCGACGAGGTCGGCGAGAGGCGCACCGGCGGCAGCTCGCGCGGCCCCTCGGGACCCGAGCGGCGCAGCGCGTTCGCGCGCGCGAGCACTGAGCGCAGCTCCGGCAGCGGCACCGCCTCGACGCCGGGCTCGAGCTTCCAGTGGACGAAGTGGTCGTCGTCCCAGCCGACGGGGAACACGATCTCGCTCAAGAGGTCGTACGGGAAGTGGCCGTACCACGGCCCGTCGATCTCGATGCGCTCCGAGCGCGTCAGGTAGCCCGCCTTCGCCAGCGTCAGCCGGCGGACGCCGTAGTAGAGGAAGGGGACCGTGACGGGCGTGACGCCGACGAGCTCCCGGTCGAGCCGTACCTCGGCCCCCGGCGGATCGGACGTGACGGTCAGCGTCTTCTGCGCGCGGCACGCGGTCGCGCCGAGCGCGAGCAGCGTCGCGAACGCTGCGACGGGCAGCTTGGCGGCCGCTGCGGCGAGCAGCTTGGTGGCCGCTGCGGCGAGCAGCTCGATGAGGAGCGCGGCGGGGGTCCGGCGGGGCATCGCGAGGGACTGGCGGAGAGGGCGGGATTCGAACCCGCGGACCCCAAAAAGGAGTCACCAGATTAGCAATCTAGCGCATTCGGCCGCTCTGCCACCTCTCCGCGCCGATCGCCGGGATTCTACGACACGAGCGCCGTGGCGCCAGGGTCGGCGGTCAGGGATTGACGAAGACCTCGAGCCGGTTCGTGAACGACCCGTACGGCTGCGCGAAGAAGCTGACGATCGCGATCGACTGCACCTCGAGCGTCACGCCCGGCAAGTTCGGGTTCACGAGCGGGAACGTGCGGCGATCCTCGCCCGCCGGCGCGAACCCGTCGGTGACGAGGAACATGATCGACGTGAGCAGCTCCGCGGAGCCCGCGAAGTGCTGGATCGGCACGCTCGCGCCGGGGCTGCCGAAGCCGATCGCCAGCACCCACACCGTCGGCGCTGGACCGTAGTAGCGCAGTGTCACGTTGCTGCCGAGCCCCGGCTCGGCCGTCGTCGAGACGAGCGCCGGGGTGTACACGAACCGCGCGGGCTCGCCGTGCGACCCGGCGGCGTTCGTGATCGCGAGCTGCGACGCGCCCAGCGGGTTCCCGTGCTCGTTGACGCCCATCGGGCTCGTCGTCGTCGCGATGAGGTTCGACACGACTTGCGTGTTCGCGCCGGCGACGCCGCCGAACAGCACGTCGGTCGTCCCCGCGCCGGGCGCCGCGAGGTTGAAGCCGAACACCGTCTGGAGCTCGCTGCCCAGGCGGTCGCCGCGGCCGCTGCTCGTGCCGAACACGAGCGGCGCGTCGAAGGCCTGGCCCGGGACGCTCCACGCGACGCCGGGCGCGAGCGCGAAGCCGGGGGACGTCGCGAGCGCGCCGGCCGCGGCCTGCCCGAGCCCGAACTCGATCACGACGGTCTCGGACGCCGAGGTCCCGCCGCCGCCGACGAGCGCCTGGGGCAGGAGCACGCGCGTCTCGCTGCCCGCGAGCGACTGCGCCGGCGCCGCCGCCGCGCACAGCGCGAGCGCGAGCGGCACCAGCGCTCGGGCCGCGCGCGTTCCTGCGATGCGTCCGCCGAGGGCCATGCGTGCGCCGCTCAGGGCACGTCCACGCGCAGGCCGCGCGAGGAGGCGAAGTCGTTGCCGGACGTGCCGTTGAGACCGATCGCCTGGAAGTAGAGCGAGAGCCCCGCGGTGCCGGGCGGCAGGTCGAGGCGCCAGACGGCGTTGCCGCTCGAGTCGGTCGCCATCACGTTCAAGAGCAGGATCGGCAGCGCGATGTTGAGCCGCAGGCCGTTCGACAGATCGAGGCCGCCGCTCTGCGCCGTCGCGAGGCCGAAGAAGACCGGCGTGGTCGCGGGGAGGCTCGACGCGCGCAGGAAGAGCGGCGAGCCCGGCAGCGCGAGGCTCAGCGTGCTGATCGCCGGCGTGCCGAGCGTGCCGTTCGTGCCCGTGCCGTAGAGCGAGCCCGGCGCG
>CAZGTQ010000297.1:0-10235 GCA_964528575.1 uncultured Planctomycetaceae bacterium
CTCTTCGGACCGCGCTCGCGGCGCTCGCCGGCGTGTTGGCGCTTGCGACGGCGCCGCACGCGCAATGCCCGTTTCCCGACGGCCTGGACGGGCCGTGCTGCTCGAACGTCACGGCGACCGTGCCGAACTTCCCTGGCTTCACGCTGCAAGGGAGCGGCTTCTGCTGGACCGACTGCGTGCTCGACACCCAGCGCTGCGTCGACATCGCCGTGTCGATGCCGCTCCAGACCGGCTGCGGGCGGTACCAGTCGCAGCTCTCCGTGTCGGACTGCTCGTCCGGACAAGCGATCATGTCGAGCTTCCCGCTCGTGCTCGACTTCACGCGCACGTGGACCGAGGTGAGCGACAGCGGGAGCAACTATCAAGTGTGGCGCTTCGCCGCCAAGGCCGACCTCTCGGCGGGGACGTCGCCCGGTTGCCCGATGCCGCCGTGCATCGGGCCGAATCCGACGGCGTTCTTCTACGGCTACGTCGACTACGCGCGCGACTGCGACGCTGGCGGCCTCGAGCACGCGCTCGTGCTGTTCCACAACTGCGACACGTTCATCCACAACCAGGCGCACTCCGACAAGCCCGGCACGTACCACCCGGTGACGACGTACGCGATCGTCGGCCCCGACAACGCGGCGAACCCGTTCCTGCCGACGCCCGGCGGCCGCCCGGGCGGCGCGCTCGTCTCCGAGGCGATGCGCACGTCCGCGCCTGTCGGATCGACGACGTGCATCGCCGAAGAGCCGCTCTCGGCCGGCGACTTGATCCCGATCATCGACGCGTGTGCGTGCCCTCTCGCGCTCGGCCTCGACCGCAACACGGTCAGCTTCTGGCGCGGCACCGGCTCGTGCATCGGGATCGACGGCAATCCGAGCTCGTTCGTCTCGCTCGACACCCTTCCGTTCGGCCTGCCGTGGTTCCACATGCTCACGACGACGATCGGGACCTGGACCAGCGGCGGCGCCTATCCCGGCGTCGAGCGCGCCTTCGTCGAAGAGGGCGTGCTCGGCTACCACGACTCGTGCGCGGTGACGGCGCTGACGACCGGCAACTCGATCGACATCGTCTACGGCGGCTCGACCGCCGGCGGCTGGAGCGTCCTCTCCACGCCGGTCGTGCTCCTGACGCAGAACTTCATCGACGTCGCGAGCAACTTCTCGGCGTCCCTCCCCGGCCCCGTCCTGCCGCCGTTCACCGGCAGCGTGCGACCGACGCGACACCTGATCTACGCGAACCATCCTTGAGGAGCGCCTGAAGCGCGCCGCGCCGCGCAAGCTCGTGCTCGCCGTCGTCGCACCCGCGGCGGCGCGGCGCTCGAGCTCGCGCGGCGCGCGCGAGCGCGGGACGGAGTATCGCAGCCCGCTCGCCCGCGCCATCGCATCGGGGCATCGCATCGGCCGACGCGGTGCCGGTTGGGTCGCGGAGCGCCTCCCGTGACGCGGAGGCGGTTCTCGAGGCTGCCGGGTTGCGGCCAGCGAGCGCCGAGGCGACGATCGGCTCGTCCCTCGCAAGCGATCACCGACGGCACGGTCGGGAGGAGCTCGATGACGACCTCGCTTTTCGCTCTCGTGATGCTCGGCTCTCCGCTCACCGTGTGGGTCGACGACGACTACGACGCGTCGACGCCCGGCTGGCAGGTCGACCGCTTCGATCGCGTCCAGGACGGCGTCGCGGCCGTCGCGACAGGGGGCACCGTCAACGTGCTCGCCGGAACGTACGCGGAGGCCGTGGTCGTCGATCGCGCGATGACGCTGACGGGCCAAGGGCCCGGCGCGCCAGCGATCGACGCGGGCGGCGCCGGTCCGACCGTCACGGTGACCGGGAACGGGGCGACGGTGAGCGCGCTCGTGCTGCGCAACGTGGGCCTTTCTTCGGATCCGGCCGTGCGCGTCGAGGCGGACGACGTCACCGTGAGCGACAACACGATCGGGCCAGCGAGCAGGGGCGTGTGGATCGAGAGCGGAGCGGACGGCAACCGGCTGCTCGGCAACACCATCGTGGGGACGGTGACGGGCGTGCTCGTCTACTCGGAAGGCAACACGATCCAGGGCAACACGCTGTCGGGCAACTACACGCACGACATGCTCGTTGGAGGTCGGCTGAACACGGTCGCGGGAAACGTGGTGGGCTCCTCCTGCTACCACGGCGTCGACGTGAACGGGGTCGACAACACGATCGTGGGCAACACGCTCTTCGGCCACACGAAGAACCTCGAGGTGCGGCACTCGGAGCGGACGCAGGTGCGGGACAACACGATTCCGCAGCAGCAGGGGACGTACAACTCGGTCGAGCTCTACCAGTCTCCGGACACGCTCCTCGAGGACAACACGATCGGCCAGGCCCAATTCGCCGCCGTCGACGCGCAGTCTTGCGATCGCCTGGTCGTCAGGGGCAACTCCTTCGTGTCCGACGCGGCTCCCGCGCTGCTCTACGTGACCTACTCGAGCGAAGCGACGATCGAGTCCAACTCGTTCGAGAGCGGTGGGATCGCGTTCGACGGCTCGCTGCCGGAGCACTTCCGCACCCACACGATCGCGAGCAACACGACAGGCGGCCGGCCGATCCGCTACTACCGCGACGTGGTCGGCCCGTTCGACGTGCCGCAGGACACCGCGCAGCTCCTGCTCGCGAGCTGCACCGGAGTGCGCGCCGCGGGGCTCTTCCTGAACGAGACCGCCTCGGGCGTCCTCCTCGCCTACTCGGACGGGAACACGGTGGAGGACTGCTTCGCGGTGGCTTGCTCGACCGGCGTCGACATCGTCGAGTCGCACGGCAACGCGATCACGCGCAACCACGTCACGGCGAGCGCTTTCCGCGGCGTGGGGATCCGATCGTCGGGCGGCAACACGCTCAGCGAGAACACCTTCGTGGACAACACGGTTCCGCTGAGCTCGCACGATTGCGACGGGCTGCTGAACACGTTCGTCCGCAACTCGTTCGTCGAGGGCGGGCTGCCCAGCGACGGATGCGGCGGCACGTGGAGCGCGCCGCTCCCGACCGGCGGCAACTACTACGAGCAATACGGCGGATCGGACGCCGACGGCGACGGGATCGGCGACGTGCCGCAGCCCACCGGCAGCATGCAGGACGACCTGCCCTGGATGCGCCCCACGCCGCGGGGCGTGCTCTGGTCCGAGTCGACGACGATCTCGGCTTCGGAGAGCACCGACTACCTGATGTACCTCGAGGCCGGAGCGCCGAGCGGCGGCCGACCCTTCCTGACGCTCGCCGGCATGACCGGCTGGGCGCCGGGCACGCAGATCCCGAACGGGCCGTTGCTCCCGCTCAACCTCGACCCAGTCACCTACTACGTCCTCATGTGGACGAACACGTCGTGGTTCCAGCACTTCGCGAAGAACCTGAACGCGAGCGGCGGCTCGTACTCGTGGGTGAAGATCGGCCCGCTGGGCCCTGCGTTCGTCGGCTTCGAGCTCACGTTCGCGTACGCGCTGACCGACACGCTCGACTACGTGTCGGAGCCGCTGCGCGCGCTCGTCGTTCCGTGAGCGCGGCGTGAGCGTCCGGATCGCTGAGGAGCGCCGGTGTCGCACACCTTGTTGTCGTTCAGCGACAGGGAGGCGGCGCTACGGAGTCGCACATCTCGATACGGTGAGAGGGCCGTATCTGCTCGCCGGGCCGGTTCGGCCTCGCCCCTCAGTCGTCCCGCACGTGGCGTAGCCGCTCGCGCACGACGGCGGCCCACGAGCTCGACGGATCGCGGTCGAGATAGGCGCGCCAGTGATGCAGCGCGCCGTCGAAGTCGCCGCGGTCGGCGAGCGTTTCCGCGAGGTTGTAGTGGGCGTCGGCGTAGTCCGGCGCGAGCGCGAGCGCGCGGTGGAAGGCGCGCACCGACTCGTGCGGGTCGCCGGCGTCGGCGAGCGCGTTGCCGAGGTTGTTCCAGGCCTCGACGTAAGCGGGGTCGACCTCGACCGCGCGGCGGAAGCACGTCGCGGCGCGCGCGGCCTCGCCGAGCGAGTAGAGCGCGTTCCCGAGATTGAAGAGCGCCTCCGGGTCGGGCTCGACCGTCTCCACCGCGCGCTCGTAGAACTGGATGGCTTCGGCGAGGTCGCCGGCCTCCTCCGCGCGCACGCCGCGCTCGAACCAGCTCTGGTGGACCGGGCCGACGCGCTCGAGGACCGGGCGCAGGGCCGCCTCGTCCGCAGCCGCGAGCGCGGCGGCCGCGCCGAACGGCAGCCGCAACTGACCGGTCGGCTCGGCCAGCGCGCCGCTCTCGGTGCGCACGCCGACCGCGCCGCGCTGCTCGAGCGTCTCGAGCCACGCGAGCGAGAGCTCGTCCGCCGGCAGCCACTCGCGCAGTTGCCGCAGGCTCTCGCGGATCCGCTGCGCGCCGACGCCCTGGCGCGTCAGGCGCACGAGCTCGCGCGCGCCGGCGACCTGCTTGAAGTCGAAGAAGCACAGGTGCCGGACCTCGGCGATCGGGCGGATCAGCCCGCTGCGCACCCAGCCGCGAATCTCGCTCGCCGCCACGCCCAGGATGCGCGCGAGCTGCGCCGTCGTGTACATCCGGTGCAGCTCGTGGCGCGGCCCCTCGAGGCCGAGGCGCGAGACGAGCTCCTCCTCCGAGACGACGCGCAGCGGTCGGCCGCCGGCCTGCAGCTCGCGCGCGCGGCGCAGCGCCTTCGTCAGCGAGCCGTCGTCGCCGAGCGGCGGACCGCCCTCGCCGACGACGAGCAGATCGGTCGACCCGCCCGGCTCGCGGGTGTAACGGCCACCCGCACCCGCGATGTGGCGTTTCGCCTCGACCCGCGACATGGAGGCCAGGCGGCCCGTGATGGCCACCTCCACACCTTCGAGTCGGCGCTGGAGGTCGACGGTGCTCATGGCGAACCGGAAAGCAGCTCGACGAACACCGGAGCACGCAGGTTCCCGGTGCTCGTGCGCTCCAAGTAGGCTACTGCGCAGTAGACGTCGGGTTCAACCCACACGGCGTCCATTCCGCACTCGACGAGCGGCCCGGGTCGCACGCGTGGGCGCAAGAGAGCGAGCAACTTCGCACGCATCGCGTCGGTCAGCCCGCTTCCGACCTTGCCGACGCAACGCAGCTCGCCGTCCTCCTCCACCGCCCCGATCACGAGGCTGCGCAGGTCGCCGGTCTCGTCCGCCTGGTAGCCGAGGATCACGCAAGGCATGTTGCGGCGGATCTTGATCTTCGTCCACGAATCCGAGCGCCGCCCCGGCAGGTACGCGCCGTCGAGCCGCTTCGCCAGGATCCCTTCGATGCCGCGCCGGTCGACCTCTCCGAAGAGAGCGCGCCCGCGGCCGACGATGCCGTCGGAGAGCACGAGCCGCGGCTCCTCGCACGCCTCGACGATCGGCGCGAGCAGCTCCCGCCGCGCGCGCAACGGCAGCGCCATCCGCGACTCGAAGCCCGTGTAGAGCACGTCGAACACGACGTACGTGACCGGCGTCGCGCGCGCGAGCACGCGGGCGCGCGCCTCGGTGCGGGCCTGCTCGCGCGAGAGCACGGCGCGGAAGTCGGGCAGCCCTTGCGGGGTCAGGGCGACCAGCTCGCCATCGAGCACCGTGCCCGGCGGCAGCCCGCCGAGGAACGCGAGCTCGGGATAGCGCTCGGTCGCGCTGCGCCGGCTGCGGCCGACGAGCCGGTACGCGCCGCCCTCGACGAACGCGAGGGCGCGGATCCCGTCCCATTTGATCTCGAACCAGTGCTCGTCGGAGTCGAACGGCTGCCCGAGCTTGGCCAGCATCGGCTCGACGAAGTCGGGGAGCCGGCCCGCCATGGCCGCGGATCAGCCGGTCTTCTTCTTGCGGCCGCCGGCCTTCTTGCGCGGCGCCGCTTCCTGCTCGGCTTCCTTGACCGACGGCGCCATCTTGCGACGCGCGCCGGACTGCGCCTCGGCCACGCTCTTCTTGAGCGCGTCCATCAGGTTGAGGATCTTGGGCTCCTCGGGCGCGGGCGCCTGGACGACTTCCTCGCCCTCGATCTTCATCTCGATCAGCTTGGTCAGCTTCGCGACGTACTGGTCCTCGTACTCGTTCGGGTCGAACTCGATGCGCGACGCCTCGATCAGCGTCTTCGTCAGCTCCATCTCCTGCGGCGACGCCTCGGCCGACGGGACGTCGTCGATGAAGAGCGACGGCATCTTCGTCTTCTGCGCGTAGTTGAGGAACGTCATCACGAGCATGTTCTCGAGCGGCCGCACCATGACGAGCTGCTCGCGCCCGCTCATCACGACCTGCGCGATGCCGCAGACGCCCGCGCTCACCATGCCCTCGCGCAGCAGCGTGTACGGCCGGTTCCCCGCGACTCCGTCCGGCAGCAAGTAGTACGTCTTGCCCGCCATGTGGATCGGGTCGATCGCCTCGGTCTCGGTGAACCCGAACAAGCTGATCGAGCGGTCGGACTCCGAGCGCAGCTTCGACACCTCGTCGGTGTCGACGACGACGTACTGGTCCTTCGCGTACTCGTAGCCGCTGACGATCTCGTCGTTCTTGAGCTCGCCGTGCTCCGGGCAGACCTTCTGGTACTTGACGCGCAGGTTGCAGTCCTTGTGGAGCTGGTTCAGCCGGATCTCTTCGCCGGAGTTCGCGGCGGTGAACGCCTTCACGGGCACGGAGACCAGGCTGAGCTTGATGTAGCCCTTCCAGCTGGAGCGCGGAGCCATCGGATCGCTTTCGGACGGGGTCAGGGCCTCACGAGCACGCATCGGCTCGCCGGCCGTCGAGCTTGACAAGGATAGCACCGGGTCCGCACGCCGTCGCTCGTCCGGCCCCCCCCGCGGGCGCTGCGTGGCCCGCGTTCCGCGTAAAGAGCGTGATCACGGGCCGAACGCCGCGCGGCTCGCGCATGGGAATCGCTCGCCCCCCGGCGGCGCTACCATGGCGCCATGAGCGACCTGCGCCTCGTGAACCTGCGCCTCGTGATCGGGAACCGCAACTACTCGTCCTGGTCGATGCGGGCGTGGCTCGCGCTCGAGCAGACCGGCGCGCCGTTCGTCGAGGAGCAGATCTGGTTCCATCAGGACGAGGACCGAGCGAAGCGGCGCGAGCACTCGCCCGCGGGCCGCGTGCCCGTGCTGAAGGTCGGCACGTTCGCGGTCTGGGACTCGCTCGCGATCGGCGAGTACCTCGCCGAGCGCTTCCCCGACGCGGGTCTGTGGCCGCGCGACGTCGACGCGCGCGCGCGGGCGCGCTCGCTCTGCGCGGAGATGCACGCAGGCTTCCCGGCGATCCGCGAGCGCATGCCGCTCAATTGCCGCGCGCGCCGCCAGCCGCGCGACCGCGGGCCGCTGGTCGCGGAGGAGGTCGAGCGCGTCGGCGCGATGTGGGCCGAAACGCGCCGCGAGTTCGGCGCCGGCGGAGCGTACCTCTTCGGCGCGCGCTCGCTCGCCGACGCGTTCTACGCGCCGGTCGCGAGCCGCTTCCGCACGTACGCGGTGACGCTGGAAGGCGCCGCGGGAGAGTACGCCGAGACGGTGCTCGCGATGCCCGCGGTGCAGCGCTGGATGGACGCTGCCGCGAACGAGGAGTACGTCGCCGAGCCGTACGAGAGCATGCGCTGACGCCGCGTCACTTGGCGGCCGGCTCCGGGACGCCGCGGCGGGCGGCGATCGCGTCGACGACGTTCCAGGCGACGCCTTCCGCGCGCTCGGCGACGTTCGTGCAGAAGACGACGGCGCGGTCGTGCTCGGGAAACAGCGCCACGAGCGAGTAGAACGTGCCCGCCGAGCCGTTGTGCCAGTGCACGGGCGTGCCGCTGCGCTCGACGACCACCCAGCCGGCCGCGTAGTCCGCGCCCGGCGGCGGCACGTGCAGCGCGCGGATCGTCTCGCTCTTCAAGGCCCCGTCCTCGCCGTCCAGCCCGCGCAGGTGGAGCCGCGCGAACCGCGCGAGGTCCTCGATCGAGCAGTGCACGTCGCCCGCGGGGCCCAGGTACGCGCCGAGGCTGTACTCGTCGTCGGGCGCCTGCGCGACCTGCCCCCGGTGGCCGTGCGGCTGCGCGCGGCGCTCGGGCGTCGCGGGCCAGCCGATCCCCGCCGTGCGCATCGCGAGCGGCTCGAACACGTGCTTCGCGAGCAGCGCCTCCCACGCCTCGTCCGCCGCGCGCTCGGCGACGTGCGCCGCGACGCTGTAGCCCGCGTTCGAGTAGAGCGTCTTCGTGCCCGGCGGCGCCGCCGGCTCCCGCGCGAGCACCTCGCGGACGAACGCCGCGCGCTTGTCCCGCGGCTTGCCCCGGAGCGACAGCCCGTGGCGCATCTCGTCCGCGGTCTGGCTCGTGTACGCGGGCACGCCGCCGCGGTGGCGCAAGAGCTGCGCGAGCGTGACGTCGCGGTACTGCGCGTGCATCTCGACGTCGCCGAGCGCCTCCCCGAGCGTCACGTCCCACGCGAGCACGCCGCGCTCGACGAGCCGGCCGATCATCGTCGCGGTGATCGCCTTCGTCACCGAGCCGACGTGGAAGCGGTCGCGCTTCTCGACCGGCGCGCCGCCGCCGCGGCGCCGCTCGCCGAGGACGGCGCTCTCGACGATCGCGTCGCCCGCGACGATCGCGACCGCGACCGCCGGCAGGTCCCCCGCGTCGCGCGCCAGCGCGAGCAGCTCCGCGAGCGTGCTCCAATCCGACCAGTCGACCGGCTCGGCCGACGCCTGGCTCGGCGTGAGCGTGAACGACAACAAGCCGTGCGGCTCCCTGCTCTCGCACGTCACGGAGAAGTCCGCGAGCAGCCCGGCCGCGCTCGCGCGCACGAGCACGACGAGCTCGTGCTCGCCCTCCGACAGGACGCGCACGGGCTCGAGCTCCCCCAGCGTGGCGCGCAGGCCGACGAGCTGCGGCAGAAGCTTCTCGATCGACACCTGCTTCTTCGACGACTCGGCCCGCAGCGCGTCGATTCCGCGCAGGTCGTCCTGCGTGCCCGCGTTGTGCGCGGCGACGAACGCCTTCGCGCGCTCCCCGATCGGCGTGTCCGGCCAGGCGAAGTCGTCTGCTGCCGCGCCGGAGAGCATCGGCGCGGTGAGCGTGAGCGCGGCGAGGGCGAGCGAAGCGGTGCGCATGGCCCTGCGATGATACTGTCGCTCGCCGCCCGCAGAATCCGGTCACACCCGGCCGGCGCGCGGCATTCTCCCGACATGACGGCACCGCGCAGAGCCCGCGAGGACGAGCTGCTCGCCCAGATGGGCTGGGTGCGCGCCCTCGCGCGCGGCCTCGTGCACGCGCGCGAGGACGCGGACGACCTGGTCCAGACCGCCTGGCTCGCGGCGCTCGAGCGGCCGCCGCGCGTGGCGGACGGCGAGGACGGCCAGCGCGGCCTGCGCGCCTGGCTCGCCCGCGTCGTGCGCAACGCGCTGCTCCAGGCGCGGCGCGGGGCGGCACGGCGCGAGCGGCGCGAGCGCGAAGCAGCGCGTCCCGAGGCGATCGGCGACGTCGTCGAGCGCGGCGCGCTCCAGCGCGAGCTCACCGACGCGGTGCTCGCGCTCGACGAGCCGTACCGCAGCTCGGTGCTCCTGCACTACCTCGACGGTCTCGGTGTCGCGCGCGTCGCCGAGCGGCTGGGCACGACGCCCGCCGCCGTGCGCAAGCGGCTGTCGCGCGCGCGCACGCTCCTGCGCGCGCGGCTCGAGCGCGCGCACGCGGACGACCGTCGCTGGCTCGGGGCGCTCGTCGCGCTCGCGCCGAGCTCGAGCGTGGAGCGCGCGATCGCGGGAGGAACGACGTTGGGAGCGAAGGCGATGGTCGCGGGCGCGGTCGCGCTCGCCGTGGCGGGCGCTTGGTGGACGGCGCGGGACGCGGAGCGCGAGGAGGCGCGGCTGGCGGGCGCCGCGGTCGAGGGGCGAGCGGACGGCCTGCGCGAGGCGCCGCGCGAGAGCGGCGCAGAGCGCGCGGCAACGGCCGCGCACGCGCGGGTCGCCGTCGAGAGCGCGCGCAACGCGACGCCGACTCGCGCGAACGCGCCCCTCGTCCTGCGCGTCGTCGACGCGGTCTCGGGCGCGCCGCTCGCCGGCACGGAAGTGCTCGTCGGGCTCGCGGCGTTCGTGCGCGGCCGGCCGTTCGACGCGACGCCCGATCCGGAGACGGCGCTGCGCGCGCGCGGCGAGCGGCACGTCGCCGACGCCGAGGGCCTCGTCGCGCTCGCGGCGGACGAGCGCGCGCGCACAGCGCTCGCGCGCGCGGGCGAGCGGTTCGGCCTCGTCGCGCTCGCGCCCGGCGCCGCCGGGACGCTCGAGCACGCGCTCGGGCTCGAGCGCACGCTGCGCATCTGCGTCGTCGA
>CAZGTQ010000298.1:0-12198 GCA_964528575.1 uncultured Planctomycetaceae bacterium
ACGCTGCCCCTCGGCCTCAACGTCGTGAACCCGATCACGGCGTACCACGCGTACGTCGTGCTCGACCTGGCGCCGGCGGTCATCGGCGTGAGCAACGCGGTCCCGGTCCTGCTGACCCCGTGACGCGAGCGGACGAGCGCGTTGCGAAGAGCCTCGTCGCGCTCGCCCTCGCGTGCGTGTGCTCCACCGACGGGTGCGGCGACGCCGTCGCCCGGGAGGGGCGCGCGTTGCAGGTGTCGCTGGCGTCGCTCGCTCGGCCGCGAGGCGGCCGCCGAACAGCGCGGGCCCGCTCGAGCCGCGCGGCGCCTCACGACGTGAGGTCGGGACTCGCGCCTTCGGGGGGTGGACATCCGACCCGGAGATTCGCCATGAGCTGTGGACCCCTGCGATACGTCGCGCAGACCGCGCCCGCGGTCCGCGCCGCACGAGCGAACGAGGCCGAGCGCTGCGAGGCGCTCGTCACCCTGGCCTTCGGCGGCGATCCCGTCGCTCGCTGGGTGTGGCCCGACCCGCTGCAGTACCGCAGCGCGTTCCCGCCGTTCGTCGGCGCGCTCGCCGGCCGGGCGTTCGAGCGCGGCTCGGCGCACGTGCTGGCGGGGAACGAGGGGGCCGCGCTCTGGCTCGCTCCGGGCGTCGAGCCGGACGAGCGGGCGCTCCTCGGCGTCGTCGAGCGGACCGTGCCCGCAGAGCGACTCGGCGGCGCGCTCGAGCTCGTCGAGCGGATGGGGCCGGCCCACCCCGACGAGCCGCACTGGTACCTGCCGTTCATCGCCGTCGACCCCGCGCATCAGCGCAAGGGGCTCGGCTCGGTCCTCTTGCGGCACGCGCTGGCGATCTGCGACCGCGAGGGACGGCTCGCGTACCTCGAGGCGACGAGCGCGGCGAACCGCGCGCTCTACGAGCGCCACGGCTTCGAAGCGGTCGGGGAGATCCGCGTCGGATCGTCGCCGCCGCTCACGCCGATGCTGCGCGAGCCGAGATAGTGCGGCGTGCTCAGCGCGACGCGGCGCGCCCCCTGCGCGCGCGGCCCTCTTCGGCGCGGGCCGCGAGGTCCTCGATGCGGTCGGGCGCGAGCTTGCCCGCGGCACGCACGAGGCGCGCCATCGCCGTGGGGCGCTTGCGGATCGAGCGCTCGACGTCGGTCGCGATACGGCCCGCGAGTGCGAGGAACTCGTCCGGGTCCTGGCGGAGAGCGCGGGCGATGCGCACGACCTTGTCCTCCGCCGGCGGGAGGAACACCTCGCGCTCGATCGGGGCCAGGTAGGTCGGGCTCATGCCGACCCTGTCGGCGAGCTCCGCGATGGTCAGTCCTCGTTCCTCGCGCAGTTTGCGCACGGTCTTCCCAAAACCCATAAAGCGATAGGGAGCAGCGCCGACGACGGGGGGGTCGACGCGCTTTGGTCGGGGCGGGGCCGAGCTAGAGTCCCGCCGGCTTGCAGAGCGATCGGAACGCCTACTCCCCAAAGAAGGCGCCGAGTCCGATCATACGAGCGCATCCCGCGCAGCGGGAGCCGTTACTGCATTCGTACGGTGATGAAACCGTCGCGGCCCTTCTCGCCGCTCCAGGCGATGCGCGCGTCGCCCGTGCCGCGCACGAACCAACGCACGCGCACCTCGCCGCGGCCGCCGATGCCGCGCTCGAGCACGAGCCGCTCCGGCTCGCGTTCCGCGAGATCGATCTCCTCCGGCCGCCAGCGATCGCGCCGGATGCCCCCGGCGAGCACCTCGAGGCCCTCGCCGGCGATCGTCAGCTCGTCGGGCCGCCCGATGCGCTTCGAAGCGGCCATGGCCGAGCGCGTCGGGATCGCCCGCTCGTTGCGCACGACGACGTCGATCGCGCGCACGCCGCCCCCGAGGTCCGTCACCGTCGGCTCGTCGAACGTCACCTTCGGCACCGCACGCGCGTGCCGCAGGCAGAAGAGCGCGTTGCGGTGCAGCATCTCCTCGATCAGGAACGTCGGCGGCACGCGCCCCACGTCCTTCGCGAAGCCGCCGAGCTCGACTTCGCCGTACAGCGGGTGCTCGTAGGGCGTCCAGTCGACGAAGCCCGCGCCCATCAGGAGCTCGTCGTCGAAGAAATGGTCGCCCTCGCGGCCGCTCGGGAGCCGCTCGTCGGGGCTGTTCTGCCGGTCGCTCCACAGCTCGTTCGTGAAGCTGATGATCCCGAGCCCCTCGTACGTCCAGGTCACGAAACCACCGTACACCGTGTACAGGTCACTCCAGATGACCATGTACCGATAGAAGGGGAGCATGCGCTCGCCGTCGCGGCCGATCTCGTCGTACACGCGCAGATCGTCCTGCGGGTAGCTGCCGTAGTCCTCCGCTCCCGGCCCGCGCAGGATCATCCCGCCGGAGTTGTGGAACGACTGCACGGCGGCGACGTTCGGGCGCGCGACGAGCCAGTCCGCGATGCAGCGCGTCTCGGGCCAGTAGAGCGGGTAGGGACCCGCGCCGGACTGGACGTGATTGGGCATCCACAGGGACGGCCACGCGCGGTTCATGTCGTAGCCGCCGAACGAGTCCTCGTTCAGCCGCCCGTCGCCGTCGTCGTCGATCCCTTCCGAGCCGAGCAGGATCCAGTCGCCGCGGATCCCACGGTCGTTGTCGGGGACGCGCTCGAGGATGCGCGGGTCGTTCGCGTTCAGTCGGTGCGTGCCCGCGCCGGGCACGCGCTTGCGCATCTGCACGATGTTGCCGTCGCCGTCGAGGTCGTTGGGCGGGTCCTCGTCGAACGCACCGTCGCGGTCGTCGTCGGTCGGCTGCACGCCCGAGCGCGACGAGCTCGCGCTGTGCGCACGCTGGAACCAGCTCGCGCGCCCGTCGGGATTGACCATCGGCAAGAGGTGGAACGCGGTCTCGTCGACGAGCTCGCTCACGCGCTCGTTCGACCCGTCGTTCTCGAGCAGGTACCAGGCGAGGTAGATCACCGCCTCGGCGCCCTGCACCTCGTTGCCGTGGACGTTGCCGTCGACCCACATCGCCGGCTTCTCGTCGACCGCGCCGGTCGTCGGGTCGTTCAGCGTGTAGACGCGAAGCTCGCGGCCCTCGACGCTGTGGCCGATCAGCTCGTACGAGAAGAGCGCGGGCCAGCGCGCCGCGAGCCGATCGAGGTGCGCGTACACCTCGTCCACGTCGTAGAGGCGGTTCCACGGGATCTCGATCTGCGGCGCGCGGCCGGCGGCCAGCCCGGGGAAGCCGCCGCCGGGGTCCTGGACGGCGGCGAGCGCGAGGACGAGCGCGATCATCGGGACTCCTCAGCGGTGCTCTCGGTCACGGTGCGTTCGGCGGCGCCGGCGTGGTCGCTGTCGAGCGAGATCCGCACGGCGTCGATCGAGGGCGTGCGGACGATCCATTCGAGCTCGCGGCGCTCGCCGCTGCCGCCGAGCTCCTCGACGAGCGTGCGCGGCACGCCGGCGAGCAGCGTCGCGCTCGTCGGCAGGACGAGGTGGACGCGCGCCGGGCGCACCGTGCGCGTGCGGCCGGCGGCTGCGGTCGCGAGCGGGAGGTAGCCCTCGTTCGCGACGACGGCGCGCACGCGCCACAGATCGCCGCCCAGCGAGGTCGCCTCGGCTTCCGCGATCGCGAGGCGCGCGACCAGCGGCTCGAGCGCGACGAGGAAGCGCAGGTGCGCGTCCGCGATCGCGGTCCGCGCGTCGGCCGGCGGCTCGTGCAGCGCGTACGGAGCGAAGCCGCCGATCTCGACCGGGCCGAGCTCGGGGTGCTCGAACGGCGACCACGCGACGAAGCGCTCGCTCGCGCCGGTCGCGTCGATCCACGCGAGCCGGCCGGCGTCGTCGGACGGCTTCTCGCGGCGCTTCTTCGGCTCGGGGGCGGGCTCCTGCTCCGCGCCGGCCGCGGCGGACGGCTCCTCGCCCTCGGCGGCCGGCTCCGAGTCCTCCGGATCCGTTTCCGGCGGATCCGCGTCCTCCGGCTCCGTCTCCGCCGGAACCGAGTCCGCCGGATCCGTCTCCGCCGGCTCGTCGGCGCCCTCCGGCTCGTCGGCCTTTTCCTCCTTCGGCGCCTTCGTCGGCAGCTCCCACAGGCACGCGGCGAGCGTCAACAGTCCGCGGTGGTCGTAGCACCAGAGCTGGAACGTCCCCGCGCCGTCCGTCGCCGACGCCGCCTCGCTCTTGGTGACGTCGCGGTACGTTTCGCCGATGCGCTCGACCAGCGGCCCGTCGGCCTCGAGCAGCCCCGGCTCGTACGCGCGCCGGCGGCGGCCCTCCTCAGTCGTCTTCGGCGTCTTCACGAGGTTGTCGAGCGCGCCGTAGGCGACGACGAGCGCGACGTCGGGGTGCGCGATCACGAAGTCGCACAGCGCCTTCGCCTCGGGCTCGTCGGTCGGGTACTCGCCCGCCCGCGGCTCGTGCTGCGGCCAGTCGCTCGCGAAGTTCGCGTTGACGTGCGTGTCGCCCTCGGGATCCTCCGCGGCGCGCTCGTCGCCGTCGGCGTCGCGGCCCTCGCGCTCGAGCCGGAAGCGGCCGGTCTCGCCGAGCGTCGCGTCCGCGCGCACGAGCGCGCGCTCGTCGTGCTCGTCCGTCGTCCATTCGCCGTCGGGGTCGGGCACGCGCATCCACGTGACGAGGCCGTCGCCGTCGACGTCGCTCCAACCGTCCTCGCCGATGCGGCCGTCGCGGTCGTCGTCGACGCCGCGGCCGGTGCCCTCGCGCTCGACGAGCGGCGACGCGAAGCGCCGCTCGGCGACGTCCGGGTTCGCGCGCGGCAGCACGTAGAGCGTGACGCGCTCGAGCAGCCGCGTGACCTGGGCGTCGGTGCCGTACAGGCGCAGGAGCTCGGCCGCGTGGTCGAGCGCGACCGCGCTCGAGAACACGCGCACGCCGTCGACGTTCGCGACGAGGAGGATCGCGGGCCGGCCGGGCGCGACCTCGCCCGCCGCGAGCCGCAGCGCCTCGATCGCGCGGCCTTCGCGCGACGTGCCGACGGGGACGAGCGTCGCGAGGTCGGGATGGGCCGCGGCGAGCGCGGCGAGGCGCGCGCTCAGCTCCGCGTGCGGCGCGAGCGCGATCGGCGCTCGGTCGGAAATGTCTTCCTGCGCGGCGGTCGCGCTCGCCAGGACGAGCGCAGAGAGGACGAGCGCAGAGAGGACGCGCGCGGAGAGGACGCGCGCGGAGAGGACGAGCGCGGCTGCGTGGGGGGCGTTCGGCATGGGCGCGGCTCCGAGGGGCGCTACGGGGGAGCGCAGACGATAGCCGAACGGTCGGCGCGCACCCAGCGAGCGCGCGCCGTAAGGTCGACGTGTGACCCTCGAAGGCCACGTTCCTAGGCCATCCGGCTCCTCGTCCGCGTAGTCTTCGAACGGGACCCCCGGCCCGCTTCCCTCTCCCCGAGGCCCGTCCATGTCCGCTCTCCGTTCCCGTTCGCTCGCCGCCGCGCTCGCCGCCGCGTTCGCGCTCCTCGCCCCGGTCGGCAGCGCCCAGCTCGACGTCCTCTCCTGGAGCTTCCAGGGTTGCGCGAGCGTCTCCGGCGACACGCTGGACCTCGAAATCTGCACCGCCGCGTGCTCCGCCTCGCTCGCGACGGCCGAGGCGACGCTGCCCGCGACCGGCGCGTACACGCTCGACCTGTCGTGGTTCGCGCAGAACACGTGCTGCGTCGAGCTGCGCGTGACGAAGGTGAGCGGCGCGACGTTGTCGACGCTCTACCAGACGGGCGGGTCCGACGCGCCGAGCTGGTGCGCGCCCGCCGCGCCGCCGTGCGCCGGCGGCGACGCGCTCGCGTTCTCGGCGCTCGCGGGGGACCGTCTGCTGATCGAGCTGCGCGGCCTCGTGCTCGGCTGCGGCGTGAGCGGCAGCCAGGAGACGCGGGTGCGCTTCTCGAATTCCTCGTTCACCGCGGTCCAGCCGCCGCTCGTCACATCCGTCGACCCGACGGCCGCGTTCGCGGTCGGCGCGGTGTCGATCACGGGCACCGGCCTGGGCGCGCCCGGCACGACCGTCACGATCGACGGCGTGCCCGAGCCGATCGCGTTCTCGAGCCCCACGCAGATCGTGATCCAGCCGGGGACGCGCTTGCCGGGCGTCGCTGCGCTCGTCGTGACGAACGCCTTCGGCAGCACGAGCGCGGACCTCGAGTTCCTCCCGACGTTCACTGCGACCGGCGGCGGCCTCGGCCAGAGCGTCGAGGCGCGGCTGGCGAGCGACGGCCCCGGCGCGTTCCTGTGGGCCGTCGCGACGCAGCCGCAGGCGCCGCCGATCCCGTTCGGGCCGACGATCTGGCACGGCCTCGAGCTCTCGCCGCTCACGGCCATCGTGCTGCCGCAGGGGCTGGGGACGCTGCCCGCCTCGGGCGTGCAGACGTTCTCGATCCCGATCGCGAACAACCCGGCGTGGGAGGGGCTCGAGCTGCACCTGCAGGGCCTCGTCGCGACGGGCACGACTCCGCCGTTCAGCTTCACGAACCGCGCGACGATCGTGCTCGGCACGTCGGCGCCGGCTCCGCCGACCAACCTCGTCTATCCGGTCGACCCGGCGGTGTACCAGGCGGGCACGCCGATCGCGCCGAACGTGCCGGCGGTGAACGGCGTCGTGACGTCGTACGCCGTGTTCCCGAGCCTGCCGGCCGGGCTCATGCTGAACCCGAGCACGGGCGTGGTGAGCGGGACGCCCGCGGCCGCGACGGCGCAGGCGGTGTACGCGTTCGTCGCGAGCAACGCGAGCGGCGGGACGCTCGACCAGGTCTCGATCGAGGTTCTCGCCCCCGGCGATCCGAACCAGGGCGGGCAGGCGAGCGAGATCCGGCTCGTCGAGATGCTGTGGGGCCGGCTCGTCGACGTGTACGACCGCGATCCCGGGACGGGCGTGCGCACCTTGCAGCGCAGCGACCTCGTCGTCGAGGACGGCATCGTGAGCGACGGCATCGACTACGCGCTCGAGCAGGATCCGGTGACGCTCGACGAGCGGCTCACGATCCTGCACGCGGCGGGCTCGGCGGCGTACGCGGCCGCGTTCGACGCGCTCGACGACGCGCTCCCCTCGATCGCGACGAAGGGCTTCGGGCCGAGCGAGCTGCCGCCCTTCCCGCTCCTGCCGCGCAACGCGACGCTCGTGCTGCGCTTCGACGACCTGCTCGACGAAGCGACGGTCACCGCGGCGAACGTGCGCGTGCGCGTCGGCACGCCGCCGGCGGCGCCGTACGAGGCGCGCGTGCTGCCCGATCCGAACCACGGCGGCATCGCGATCGCCGACGGCCAGTTCCACACGACGCGCGTGCTCGTCGACGCGACGATCTCCCCGCTCGAGGCGCTGCAGGGGCCGGGCGTGCCCGCGGTGAACACCGTCGGTCTGCCGCCGGCGTTCTCGACCGCGGTGCCGAACGTGGCGCTGCGCCTGCCGTCGCAGCCGGCGCCCGCGTTCGGCCAGTTCGACGTGCTGCGCAACGTGGCGGGCAATCCGCTCGCGACGGTGAACAACGGGCCGATCGACGGGGCCTCGGCGACGGTCGACGTCGTGCGCGCGATGCGCTCGGGCGGCGACACCGCGGTGACCGGCGATCCGAACGAGGGCTTCCTGTTCGACCAGACCGCGCCGCAGATCCTCGGCACGTTCCCGGGCACGCTCACGTCGGTGGTCCCGGCGCCGGGCGGGACGAGCGTCGACTTCGTGCTCACGATCGCGCTCGCGGTCGGTGCGTGCGCGAAGACGCCGCAGCCGGGCGACGTCGTCGAGACGTCGGGTGCGTTGGCGCAGGTCACACAGGCGGGCTCGCCGCCCGCGGGCGGCGCGATGAGCAACGTGCAGGCGCGGCTGTTGCCCGGGAGCGGCGCGCTCGTGGCGGGACCGGCGATCTACCACACGCCGTTCGTCGCGGCGACCGATCCGGCGCCGTGCTACCTGTCGTTCGCGCCCGCTCCGCTGTCGCCGCCGGCCGCCGGCGTGCTGCCGTCGACGCAGGTCGTCGCGCGGTTCAGCGAGCCGATGCGTGCGAGCACGGTGGAGGGGCTCGACGCGTTCTTCGTCACGCGCAACAACCCGCCGCAGGGGCTCGCCGACTTCGTCGTCGGACAGGTCCTCGTCGACGCGACCCGCACGGAGCTCCGGTTCACGCCTGCGTTGCCGTTCGCGCACGTGCAGGGCAACTCGGAGCTGTACTGGGCCCAGGTCGAGGGCACGGCGACCGACCTCGCGGGCAACCCGCTCGTGTCCCCGCTCGGTCCGTCGCAGTTCGCGATCTCGGTGTTGGCGCCGACCGAGGGGAACGGCGGCATCGTGCTGCGCTTCGACTCGGCCGACGAGGACGGCAACGGCTTCCCCGAGCTGCGCGGGCAGTACACGCTCGACGCGAACGCCGGCGTGATCCGGCCGCGGCCCGTGTCGCGCTTCTCGCTCCCCGCGGACCGCACGGGCACGACGATCGGGACGATGATCCAGTTCCCGCCCGGCGTGCAGGAGCCGCTGAGCCCGTTCGGCGCGAAGACGATGGCGCTGTGGCGCTCCTTCGACGTCGGGCTCACGCTCAACGACGAGGCGACGCAGAACCTCGACGTCGAGCGGCTCAACTGGTCGCCGGCCAGCGGCCAGGCGCTGTTCGACTCGTACGCCGAGTTCGAGATCGCGCTCTCGCACGGCGACCGCCTGCCGGACGAGGCGGTGAGCACCGCGACGCTGCTGCCGGTCTCCCCGCAGTCCGGCCTCGACCAGACGACGTTCGCGGCGAACGTGCTCGCCGACCCCGCGGGACCGCAGACGGTCGTGCACCCGCGCGCGCTCGGCTACACGGTCAATCCGGTCGACCTGTTCCTCAACGCGAACGGCGTCCCGATGATGCCGTTCCCGCTCAACGCCGGACCGAATCCGTCGAGCTACTCGTACTACACGTGGCGCGACACGGCGTTCGGGACGCTGGGCGGCGCGAACGGGATCGGCGCGCCGACGCGCATCGAGGCGAACCTGGGCCTCGTGCCGCTGGCGGGCGTCGACCAAGGCCCGCAGTTCCTCGACAGTCGCGCGCTGCCGCTCCTGATGGACTTCCGCTGCTTCCCCGCCGCGGGCGCTTTGGGCCTCAACTCGTTCGACGTGTCGCTCGCGATCAACTCGTCCTCGCTGCCGACGTTCCGTCTGTTCTCGGCCGGCGGGACGAACGCGGCGGGCCAGCAGGTTTTCAAGGACCCCGATCTCGAGATCGCGCCGAGCGGCGGCTTCAGCCCGACGTCGTTCCCGCCCGGCCAACCGACGCAGCCCGCGGACAACATCGCGTACATCGGCCAGATCGACGCGCTCGTCCGCGTCAGCCGCGCGCACACGATCTGGTTCGACTCGCAGAACGCGAACCCGACCTACCTGACGCCGGTGCTCGTCCCGCCGCTCTCCGCTCAGCCGCCCGGCACGGACGTCGTGCTCGCGTTCCGCGGCGCGGACGCGGTCACGACGACGCCCGACGGCGCGCCTCAAGCCGACGCGAGCGACCTCGACCCGTACGGCGACGTCGCGAGCTCGTCGGGCACGCCGAACGATCCGGCCCTGAAGAACGCCGGCGTCGTGTTCACGGCCAACGACGCGACGTGGAAGGCGAACGCCGCGGCGGTCAGCGGCTCGCGCTGGCTCCAGGTGCGGATCACGTTCGTCAACGACCCGCTCTCGGGTCAGTCTCCGACACTCTCCTCTCTGGGGCTCCCCTTCCTGACCCCCTGAGGGTCCGTTCCATGCGATCGATCCGCCTTCGAGGGCGCGCGCTGGCCGCGGTTGCGCTGCTCGCACTCGTCCCTTGCGCCTCTGCGCAGCTCGACACGCTCGGCTGGACGTTCCAGGGCTGTGCGAGCGTAGCGGGCGACGTGCTGTCGCTCGACGTGTGCACGCCGAGCTGCACGTCGACGCTCGCGACCGCCGAGGCGCAGCTCGTGCAGACGGGCGCGTACACGCTCGACCTGTCGTGGTTCGCGCAGAACACGTGCTGCGTCGAGCTGCGCGTGACGAAGGTGAGCGGCGCGACGCTGTCGACGATCCATGCGTTCGGCGGCGCGTCCGGCGGGAGCTGGTGCGGGTCGTCGCCGCCGCCGTGCATCGGCGGGGACGCGCTCGCGTTCTCGGCGCTCGCGGGGGACCGGCTGCTCGTCGAGCTGCGCGGCCTCGTGCTCGGCTGCGGCGTGCGCGGCAGCCAAGAGACGCAGGTCCAGCTCTCGAGCCTCGGCATCACGGCGGTCGAGCCGCCCGTGGTGACGAGCCTCGACGCGACGCCGGCGTTCGCCGCGAGCGCGGTGACGATCGCGGGCACGGGGCTCGGTGCGCCGGGCACGACGGTGACGATCGACGGCGCGGCCGAGCCGATCGTGAGCCAGAGCCCGACGCAGATCGTCATCGAGCCGGGGACGCGCGAGCCCGGCTTCGGCGCGCTCGTCGTCACCAACGCGTTCGGCAGCACGAGCGCCGAGCTCGCGTTCCTGCCGACGTTCAGCGCGTCGGGCGGCGGGCTCGGCCAGACGGTCGAGGCGACCTTGGCGAGCGTCGGTCCCGGCGCGTTCCTGTGGGCGCTCGCGCCGCTCGCGCAGGCGCCGCCGATCCCGTTCGGACCGACGATCTGGCACGGGCTCGAGCTCGCGCCGCTCGGCGCGCTCGTCCTGCCCGAGGGCACGGGCACGCTGCCCGCGTTGGGCGCGCAGAGCTTCTCGATCCCGGTCGCGAACAATCCGTCGTGGCAGGGCATCGAGCTCTTCTTCCAGGGGCTCGTCGCGACCGGCACGACGCCGCCGTTCAGCTTCACGAACCGCGCGTCGGTCGTGCTCGCGACGCCGCCGCTCGCGCCGCCGTCGAACCTGTCGTACGCGACGAACCCGGCGGTCTATCCGGCGGGGCAGCCGATCGCGCCGAACGTGCCGACGGTCACGGGCGCCGCCCTTTCGTTCGTCGCGTTCCCGATGCTGCCGGCGGGCCTCTTCCTCGATCCCGGGACCGGCGTGATCAGCGGCACGCCCTCGGCGCCGGCGCCGCAGGCGATCTACACGATCGTCGCGCAGAACGCGGCCGGCGGCACGGCGACGTCGCTCGATCTCACCGTCAGCGCGTCGTTCGCCGTGACGAGCGTGAGCGTGACGCCGGGCTCGATCTGGCAGATCAACCGGCCGATCGACGTCACGTTCGACCAGCCCGTCGACTTCGCATCGGTCAACCTGTCGACGTTCCGGATCACCGACGTCTCGAACGGGCAGAGCGCGCTCGGCTCGTATTTCCTGCTCGATCCGCAGTCGGTCCGCTTCCAGCCTGCGTGCCCGCTCGAGGCGGACTTCTCCGACGCTGGCCTCGAGCTCGGCACCTTCTACCAACTGTCCTTGCCCGCCGCGCCGGGTCCCGCGCTCCAGTCGCTCGCCGGCGTGCCCTTGCAGGCGCCGGTCAACGTGCCGTTCATGACGCCGCCGCCGGGAGCGCCGAACACGATCTTCTTCGACGCCGTCGCGGGACCGCCGGCCCCGGTCGTGCGCCCCTTCGGCTCGAGCGAGCTCGACGCGACGCACCTCGAGATCGGCGGCGACGCGGGTAGCCGCGTCTACTTCGAATTCGATTCGGTCAGCGGCACGTTCACGCAGCCGCTCGACGTCCCGCTCGACCTGTACAGCGACGTCGACACGCGCGTCGCGGTCGTGCTCGTTCTCGACCAGCCGATCGATGCGTCGCCGGCGAACCTCACGCGGCTGTCGCTCGAAGAGGAGAGCGGCCCCGGCGTCTGGCAGCCGCTCCCGTCGAGCGCGACGCTCGAGGCGAACTGCACCGAGACCGGCGCGCGCGTGCGCCTCGAGCCGGAGTCGATCCTGCCGCAGCTTCGGCGGATTCGCGTCGTGATCGACGTGCTGTTCGCGGACATCGCGGGCCAGCCGACGCTGCTCGCGCAGGACGGGTTCGGCGTGTTTCGCACGCTCGCGTTCTTCGACGCGAACCTGGTGCCGCCCGACGATCTCGCCGACGAGGTGCTCGAGCCGTTCGACGGGGACGCGCTGTTCGACGCGAGCAGCGACTTCCCCGAGCCGGTCGCGGACTGGGGGAGCGGCGTCCTGCGCGCCACGTTCGAGTTCGAAGGCGACGGCGGGCCGAACGGCGACTTCGACGTGCTCGTCCCGTCGGGGACGACGCTCGTGTTCGACACGACGTCGACGCTCGTCCAGGGTGGGCCGCTCGCGCTCCAGAGCGTGAACACGACGCAGCAGCTCTGCGTCGCAGGCGTGCTCGACGTGCGCAACCTGCGGATCGAGTCCGG
>CAZGTQ010000299.1:0-1545 GCA_964528575.1 uncultured Planctomycetaceae bacterium
GTTCGAGCCCGCGGGCAGCGCGAACGCGGCGTCGGCCGCGCCCTGTGCGTCGAGCAGGCCGACGAACGGGCTGACGAGCCCGGCGCCTGCGCCGTCGAGCAACAGGAGCGTGTACGCGTCGGGCACGAGCGGCAGCACGACTTCGTCGAGCGCGACGCCCGGGCTCGTCCCGGAGAGGCTGCCGAGCAGGAGGTAGAGCTGCCCCGCGCGCTCGGCTCCGGCGCGCAAGTAGAGGTTCTGCGTGCCGCCGATCGCCGCCGAGACCGTGGTTGCGCCATGGTAGAGCGCTCCCGTCTCGAAGACGAAGGCCTGGTCGGCGGGGCCGCCGACGAGCGCGCGCGGCCCGTCGAGCGCGACGCCGCCGATGGACGGCGCCGAGAGCTCGATGGTGTGCGTCCACGCTCCGTCCTGCGCGCGATCGAAGACGTGCACGCTACCCCACGTGCGGACGAGCGCCCGGCCGTCCTCGATCGCCAGCGCCGTACCGAAAGCGGCGTCCGGCCCCGGGACCGGCGCCTCGAGCTTCGCGACCCGGGCCCACGCTCCGCTCGGCTGGCGCTCGAACACGTGCGCGAAGCCGGAGTGGCCGTTCGGCACCTCGGCGCCAACGACCGCTCGGTCGCCGGCGATCGCCACGCTCGCGCCGAAGAACGAGTTGTTCGCCTCGACCTCCGCCTCGAGCTTGGCGACCTCGACCCAGGAGCCGTCGAACTGGCGCTCGAAGACGAACGCCGCGCCCTCCTGCGACGTCGCGGCGAGGGCGGGGTCGCTGTCGCTCGGGCAGCTCGCGATTAACCGGTCGCCATCGAGCGCCACTCGGTAACCGAACGCGAACGAGACGCTCGTCGCGATCGGCCCGCTCGTCGGGAAGAGCTTCGCGACCTGGGTCCACGCCCCGTCGGCCTGGCGCTCGTAGACGTACGTCGCGCCGAAGCGAATGACCGGATCGACGAACTCGAGCACCCAGTCGTCCGACACGACCGCGCGGTCGGCGTCCAGCGCGACGTCCCACCCGAACCGCTTGCCGCCTTCGACCTCGTCGTCGAACGCGGCGACCTGGATCCAGCTCCCGTCCACCTGGCGCTCGTAGACGTAGCAGACGCCGTCGTCGTCGTCCGGCGACAGACCGTCGAACAACGCACTGATCAGCGCTCGGTCCCCATCGAGCGCGACTGCAAAACCGAAGTGCACAGTCGCGCTCGGGGCGGTGATGTACGCGACCTCGACCCACGAGCCGTCGGGCTGGCGCTCGAACACGTGCACCGTGTCGACGGACCCGACGATCATCCGATCGCCGTCGACGTCGACGTCGCGCCCGAACTGCGACCACGCGCTCGGGGGCGCGGGGATCGTCGCGTCGGGCAAGGCCTGCGCGCCGAGCGTGCCGGTGGTCGCGAGGAGGGCGGCGAGAACGAGTGCGTGCTTCATCGGAATGTTCCTTCTTCGAGGTTCACCCGTCCATGCGAGGAGCGGCCCGAGCGAGGGGAACGATTCGTCCGAGATTCGAGCAAGGGCCGCGCGGCTCGGCCGCGCGGCCCTCGTCGT
>CAZGTQ010000300.1:0-10153 GCA_964528575.1 uncultured Planctomycetaceae bacterium
GCTCGATCCTCGTCGTGGGTGGAGTCCAGACGCAGAGCGGGCCGCTCGACGACTCGTGCTTCGGAACGACCCAAGCCGAGCGCTACGAGACCGTCGAGGTGTTCGGGAACCCCGGCGCCGGGTGGAATCTGATGGGCGCCGCCACGGCGGAGCGCTGGTATCACTCGGTCGCGGGCTTGCTGCCGGACGGGCGAGTCTTCTCCGCCGGAGGTCGCGAGCTTCCCCTGCCCGACCTGCACACGGTCGAGGTGTTCTCGCCGCCGTACTTCTTCCAGGGAACGCGGCCGGAGATCGTCGCGAGCACGCTCAACGACCCGGTGACGCAGCCGTACTTCTACGATCAGCCATCGATCGGCTTCGAAGTCGCGCTGGATGCCGCCGCCGGGGTGGACCGAGTCGCACTCATCCGCCACGGATCGAGCACGCACGCATTCGATCCGGACCAGCGTTACGTGGAGCTTGCCTTCGAGGAGCCGCCCATGTTCGATCCGGTGTCCGGCACGTGGTCGATCTCTGTCGTGCCGCCGACGAACGAGTACTTCGCTCCAGAGGGTTACTACTTGTTGACCGTCACTGACACGAACCAGCGACCCAGCGCGGGGGAGTGGATCCGACTGGAGAGGCCGTAGCCATGTGGATGACTCTCTTCGAAGCGGTTCTCGGTCTCGCGCTCGCCGCCGCCATCTCGCTGGCGCCTCCCTCCGACGCCGCGTTCGCGCTCGCACGATCTACACAGGACGAGCCTACCGCCTATCCGAACGGCCCTGTCCCCGGCCCGGCTTCGTCGGCGGGCTTCGTCGAGAACCGCGGCCAGTGGAGCACGACGGCGCGTTTCGTTGGACGGTGGGGGCCGACGTTCGCGCGAATCGAGCCCGCGGCGATCGTGCTGCAGATGCACGACGCGCACGACCGACGCCGCGGGGTCGTCGTGCGGATCGAGTTCGACGGGGCGCGCGCCGATTCGCCGCCCCGAGGCGAGCACCGTCGACCCGGAGCCTTCAACTACTTGCTCGGCAACGACCCGGAGCGGTGGTGCATCGGCGTCCCGAGCTACGACCGGGTCGTCTACCGCGATCTGTACGACGGTGTCGATCTGCGCCTTCGCAGCGAGCACGCGCACTTGAAGTACGACCTGCTGCTCGATCCCGGGACGCGACTGGACCTGGTTCGCTTCCGCTGCGAAGGTGTCGAGGAGCTCTCGATCGACTCGGACGGGTCTCTGGTCCTCGAGACGGCGTTGGGGCCCATTCGTCAGCCCGTGCCGATCACGTGGCAAGTGCAGCCATCCGGCGAGCGACGTTCGGTCGAATGTCGCTACCGGCTCCTCGACGACGGACTGTTCGGGTTCGAGGCTCCAACGTGGGACGTGAGGTTGCCGCTCGTCATCGATCCGGGGCTCGTCTGGTCCACGTACGTGGGCGCATCGCTCAACGACCGTGCGACCGAGGTCGCGGTCGGACCCGGGGGAAACGTGACGGTCGCCGGGCACACCAACTCCGTCGGCTTTCCGACGACGCCCGGCGCGTTCGGGACGGTGCACAGCGGCGGCCTCCCGCCCTTCTACGCGCCCGACGTCTTCATCACGCAGCTCCATGCTGACGGGTCGACTGCCGTCTTCTCGACGTTCCTCGGCGGGGCGAGCAGTGACCGCCCGAAGGGGCTGCACGTCGCGGGCGACGGGACGATCACTGTGGCGGGCAACTCGGGCTCCGACGACTTTCCGGTCACGGGCGGGGCGTACGACATGACGCAGGCCTTTGGTGGAAAGATGTTCATCGCGCGGTTGGATCCGACCGGCAGCGCGCTCGTCTTCTCGACGTTGCTCGGCGCGGGTGACGCGACGGCGGAAGGTCTGACCGCCATGCACGTCGACGACGCCGGAATCGTCACGGTGACCGGCGGGGTCACCTCACCGGGTTTCCCCACGACTCCGGGAGCGTTCAAACCGACGTTCGCGGGGGCAGGCGATTGGGATGCTTTCATCTCGCGCCTGAGCGCGGACGGCTCTTCATTGCTCTACTCGACGTTCTTCGGCGGGAGCTCCTTTGAGACCGCCTTCGCAGTGCACGCCGATTCCCTCGGAGTCGTGACGTTCGCGGGCGCGACGAGCTCTGCAGACTTCCCGCTGACTCCTGGCGCATTCGACACCGCCGGAAGCTCGCGTTTCGTGGCTCGACTGGACACGGTGGCGAGTCGCCTCGTCTTCTCGACGTATTTCGGTGGCCAGGCGGGCACCGGGGCCGAGGAGATCATCGATCTGCACGTCGACGAGTCGGGCGCCACGACGGTTGCGGGCTACACGATGCGGCCGGGCTTCCCGGTCACCGCCGGTGCGTACGACACCAACGGCGCTGGCTCGACCGACGGCTTCGTGAGCCGCCTCGACCCGACGGGGAGCACGCTGTTGTTCTCCACGCTGCTGGGACTGGGCGGGAGCGACTATCTGCGCGCGCTACACGTCGACAGCGCGGGCGTGTCGACGGTCTTCGGAGCGACGACATCGGCCGCGTTTCCGACGACGCCGGGGGCGTACCAGACGACGAAAGCGGGTCCGATCGGTGGGCCGGGGACGGACGGCTTCATCTCGCGCCTGAGCGCGGACGGCTCGACGTTGCTCTACTCGACGTTCCTGGGGGGCTCGGACGACGACGCGGACGACGTTCAGGCCGGCGAGCGACTGGGCCTCGCCGTCGGCCCGTTCGGCGACGCTTACGTGGCCGCATCGACCGATTCGACCGACTTTCCCACGACGCCGGGCGCATGGCAGGAGACGGACAGCCCGTTCCACGACGGATTCGTCGCGTGCCTGGACATGCTCCCGGCGGGAGTCGCGAAGTACGGCACGTCGACGCCCGCTTGCGCCGGCCCGATCGCGATCGGCGTGACGAAGATGCCACGGGCGGGCGAGCCGAGCTTCGGCTTGACGTCGACGAACGGGCCCGCCTCGGCGCCCGGGATCCTGCTCGTGGGCGTCGGCCAGGACGCCGGCGGGACCGATGTGCTCGGCGCGAGCGTCCATCTGACGCCGGCCGCGCCGTTCGCGGCGTACGTCGCGAGCTCGAACACCCTGGGCCACGCGACCTCGACGCACGCGATCCCGCCGGGAGCCACGGGTGCGCAGGTCTTCGCCCAGTTCCTCTGGCTCGACCCCTCGGGCTGCGGCCCGCTGCTCTCGGCGAGCAACGCGCTCGCGCTGACCGTGCAACCGTGAGCACACGGGCGCTTCCACCCAGCACGACGGCGGCCGCCGCGTCTGCAATCTCACGTCGAGCTCGTAGCCGCCGGCGAGCCGCGGTCGTGGGCGAGGGGCGGCCCCACGCGCGCGCAATGGCGGTGCATCGAGGATCGGCGTGGCGACGGGCGCTGAGCCGGACCAGTTCTTGGACGGCACGACGGCGAGATGGCGCTCTCCTGCCGTTCCATCGACCATCCGCCGTGCCGGAGGCCTGGTCAGGCTCGTGCGCTCGCCGCAAGTAACTCTCGCTACTCGGCCGGGACGAGCGCCTCCTCTTCCTCGAGCGATTCTTCGCGCAGGGCGCCGAAGCGCTTGCGGAAGATCGCGAGCGCGACCATGCCGACCGCGACGCCGAACCAGAGCGTGCAGAGGCGCGTCAAGAGCACCGCTGCGCCGGCGGCGGGGCGTGTGGCGCTGCGGAGCGCTTCGTCGAGCGCGGCGCCCGACAGGTGCGCGAGGCCGAGCGTCGCCGGGTCCATGCCCTGCTGGTATTGCCGTCGGAGCAGCGAGCCGAGCAGGCCTTCCGTCGGGCCGATGCCGCCCGGGAACAGGATCAGGACCGCGCCCGCGACGGCGCTGAACGAGTAGGCGAAGACCGCGAACAGGAACGAGACGTCGGCGTCGACGAGCGCGTCCGCGATCAGCCAGAAGCCGACGCACTCGCAGCCCCACGAGACGGCCGACAGCAGCGTCGGCAGCACGATCTCGCGCGGCGAGAGCAGGATGCGCGTGCTCTCGAAGGAGCCCTTCACCTTCGGCGCGAGACGCGAGACGACCGGCGTGCGCGAGACGACCGCGTGCACGAACGTCGAGAAACGGTGCGAGCCGGCGAGCGCAATGCCCAGGCCGCACAGGCCGAGGACCAGCCAGAAGACGCCCTGGTACTGCGGATGGCTCGCGAGGCCGCCGACGGCGACGAGGATGAGATAGCCGAGCAGATCGGTGACGCGCTCGGCGACGACGATCGGCGCGCTCTGGTGGATGCGCACGCCGTTGATCTGCTTGATCAGCCAGCTCTTGATCAGCTCGCCCATCTTCCCGGGCGTGATCCCCATCGAGAAGCCCGCCATGTAGACGAGGAACGAGGTCCCCCGCGCGAGCTCGATGCCGAGCAGCTTGCGGTAGCGCTCCCACTTGATGAAACGGATCAGGTAGTTCGTGAAGGAGAGCCCGCACGCGATCGGCAGGAGCACGAGCGGCAGGTCCGCGAGCGCGTCCTGGAAATCGTCGAGCCCGACCCACAGCGAGATGCCCACGTACACGAGCACGCCGAACACGACGCCGCCGAGCACGCGACGCGCGATGGGGGGGGAGCTGGGCACGGGCTACGCCGACCGGGATGGGGGACCGTCGAACATCGGGGGCAACATGCTATTCTCGGCCGCCATGCCGCTCCAGGACCCGATCTGGCCCGCCCTCGTGCTCATCGTGCTCGCCGGCGCGGCCATCGCGCTGCTCGCGGCGTCTGTCCTCGCCCTGCGCTCGCTCGCGCAACGCGCGCGCGAGCTCGAGAGCGAGAGCCGGCGCACGCGGCAGGATCTCGCCACCGTCGGCGAGCGGCTCGACGCGTCGCTCGGAGCCGCGTCCGCCGCCGCGTCCGCGGCCTCGCGGGAGGCGATCGAGGCCGCCGCGAGCCGCGCGCCCGCGCCGCCGACGATCGAGCGCGCGGAGATCGACCTCAGCCGCACCGAGCGGCTGCTCGGCGAGATCCGCGACCGGCTGGGCGAGCTCGACGCGCGGCTGGCCGCGTTCGCCGAGGAGGCCGTGCGGACGCGCGAGGTCACGCTCGTGCCGCCCGCGCCGGCGTGTCTGGGGGAGCGCGTGACCAATCGCCTGCTCGCGCTCGGCTACGAGCGCGTCCAGATCGTGACCGACAGCGACGTGCTCGACGGCATCGGCCCCGGCGACGGAGAAGTGCTCGTCGAAGTCCACCGCCAGGGCGTGCTGCACAAGGGCAGCGTGCGCGTGCGCGACGGCTCGGTCGCCGACGTCGACGTCCACCCGACCTACTCGATCTTTCCGTGAACACGACCGTAGAACGACTCTCCGAGCACGTCGGCCAGACGGTGACGCTGCGCGGCTGGCTCTACAACAAGAGCTCCAAGGGCAAGCTCCACTTCGCGCAGCTCCGCGACGGCACCGGCGTCTGCCAGTGCGTCCTGTTCAAGACGAGCGTGCCCGAGGAGCTCTTCGACGCGGTCGGCGGCGCGGGGCAGGAGAGCAGCCTCGAGCTGACGGGCGAGATCAAGGCGGACGAGCGCGCGCCCGGCGGCTACGAGATGTCCGTGTCGGACGGCCGCGTGCTCCAGCCGGTGCACGACTACCCGATCACGCCCAAGGAGCACGGCACCGACTTCCTGATGCAGCGGCGCCACCTGTGGCTGCGCTCGCGTCGGCCCTGGGCGGTGATGCGCATCCGCGACGCAGTGATCACCGGCCTGCGCACGTTCTTCGACGAGCGCGGCTTCGTCTGCGTCGACTCGCCGATCTTCACGCCCAACGCGTGCGAGGGGACCTCGACGCTGTTCGAGACGCAGTATTTCGACCGCACCGCGTACCTGACGCAATCCGGCCAGCTCTACGCCGAGGCGACCGCGATGGCGTTCGGCAAGGTCTACTGCTTCGGCCCGACGTTCCGCGCCGAGAAGTCGAAGACGCGCCGCCACCTGACCGAGTTCTGGATGCTCGAGCCCGAGATGGCGTACGCGACCCTCGACGACGTGTGCCAGCTCGCCGAGGACATGCTCGTGTACGTCGTCGGCCACGTGCTCGACAAGCGCCGGCCCGAGCTCGAGGCGCTCGAGCGCGACCTCTCCAAGCTCGAGGCGATCGTCCCGCCGTTCCCGCGCATCACGTACGACGAGGCGGCGGCGATCCTCGCGGACGACCCCGAGTCGACGTTCGAGTACGGCGCGGACTTCGGCGCGCCCGACGAGACGATCCTCTCGAAGCGCTACGACCGGCCGGTGATGGTCACGCACTATCCCGCGGCGGTGAAGGCGTTCTACATGAAGCGCGACCCCGCGCAGCCGGACAAGGCGCTGTGCGTCGACGTGCTCGGCTCCGAGGGCGTCGGCGAGCTGATCGGCGGGAGCCAGCGCGAGGACGACCTCGAGCTCTTGCTCGAGCGCATCCGCGAGCACGAGCTGCCGCAGGAGGCGTTCGACTGGTACCTCGACCTGCGCCGCTACGGCAGCGTCCCGCACGGCGGCTTCGGCATCGGGCTGGAGCGCACCGTCGGCTGGATCGCCGGCGTCGAGCACGTGCGCGAATGCATCCCGTTCCCGCGCACGATCTACCGGATGGAGCCCTAGGTCCTAGGGGCGGCGAAGCCGTGCGCAAGGTCGTGGTGCACCGCCCCGGCGGCCACGACCGGCTCGTCGTCGAAGAGCACGCCGATCCGACGCCCGGCCCCGGCGAGCTGCTCGTCGACGTCGACGCCGCGGCGGTGAACTACGCCGACTGCGTCGCGCGCATGGGGCTGTACGCGTCGGCGCAGCAGTACGTCGGCTGGCCGCTGACGCCGGGCTTCGACTTCGCGGGCCGCGTCGCGGGCGGCGACGGCTTCGAGCGGGGCGAGCGCGTCCTCGGCGTCACGCGCTTCGGCGCGTACGCGACGCGCCTCGCGGTGCCGGCGACGCAGTGCTTCCGGCCGCCGGACGGCTGGACGGTCGCAGAGTGCGCCGCTCTCCCGACCGTGTACCTGACCGCGTGGTACGCGCTCGCGCGCCTCGCGCGGCCCGAGCCGGGCGCGCTCGTGCTCGTGCACTCGGCGGCGGGCGGGGTCGGCGGCGCGCTCCTGCGGCTCGCGGCGAACGCGGGGCTGCGCGTCGTCGCGGTCGTCGGCGGAGCGCACAAGCTCGACGCGGCGCGCGCCGCGGCGGGGGACGCGCTCGTCGCCGCGATCGACCGCTCGAGCGAGCCGCTGTGGAGCGCGGCCGAGCGCGTCGCGCCGGGCGGGTACGACGCGATCTTCGACGCGAACGGCGGCGCGACGCTGCGCGCGAGCTACGCGCACCTCGCGCCCGAGGGCAAGCTCGTCGTCTACGGCTTCCACGGCATGCTTCCGCGCCGCGGGGGCAAGCCGCGCTGGGGCCGCCTCGCGCTCGCGTGGCTGCGCTCGCCGCGCTTCGACCCGCTGCGCATGACGCGCGAGAATCGCAGCGTGCTCGCGTTCAACCTCTCGTTCCTGTTCCACCGCGTTGACCTCTTGCGCGAGGCGATGGGCGGCTTGCTCGCCGACGCGCGCGCCGGCCGCATCGCGCCGCCGCCGGTGACGACCTATCCGCTGGACGAGGTCGCGCGCGCGCACGCCGACCTCGAGTCGGGCGCGACCGTCGGCAAGCTCGTCCTGACGATGCGCTGAGCGAGTCCGCGCTTCACTCGAACGCGTGCTCGTCGCGCAACGCACGGGCCGCGTCGGGCGCGAGCGCGAGCCAGTCGGCGACGATCTCCGCGCCGTGCTCGCCCAGCCGCGGCGGCGCGCGCCGCAGCTCGGGCGGAGTGCGCTCGAGGCGCAGCGGGCTCGCGACGGTCTCGAACGGGCCGAGCGAGGCGTGCTCGAGCGTGCGGACCATCCCGCGGCCGCGGATCTGCGGGTCGGCGAGCACGGCGCCCAGGTCGCGCACCGGGCCGGCCGGGACGTCGCGCGCGCGCAGCCGCTCGCACCACGCCGCGACGTCGTCGGTCGCGAAGCGCGCGGCGAGCAGCCCGACGAGCTCCTCGCGGTGCGCGACGCGCCCGGGGTTGTCGGCGAAGCGCGGATCGGAGCCGAGCTCGCCGAGCCCGAGCGCGTCGCACGCGGCGCGGTACTGCGCGTCGTTGCCGGCGGCGAGCACGAGCCAGCCGTCGCGCGCGCGAAAGGCCTGGTAGGGGACGATGTTCGGGTGCGCGCTGCCCATCGGGCGCGGCGCGACGCCGGTGAGCAGCGCGCTCTGCGCCTGGTTGACGAGCGACGCGACGAGCGCGTCCTGGAGCGCGACCGAGACGCGCTGGCCCTCGCCGGTGCGCTCGCGATGGAAGAGCGCGGCGAGGATGCCCGACAGGAGCCAGTGCGCGGCGAGCACGTCCGCGACGGCGACGCCGACCTTGATCGGCTCGCCGCCGGGCGCGCCCGTCACGCTCATCAGGCCGGCGGTCGCCTGGATCAGCGCGTCGTAGCCCGGCCGGTCCGCGTCGGGGCCCTCGTCGCCGAAGCCGGTGAGCGCGGCGTGCACGAGGCCGCGGTTCGTCGCGCGCAGCGCGTCGACGTCGAAGCCGAGCCGCGCGAGCCCGCCGGGGCGAAAGTTCTCGACGAGCACGTCGGCGCGCTCGGCGAGCCGCGTCGCGAGGCGCAAGCCCGCGGGGCGCGCTAGGTCGATCGCGATGCTGCGCTTGCCGCGGTTCGTGCACAGGAAGTACGCGCTCTCGCGCGTCCCGTCCGGCGCCGCCGCGAACGGCGGGCCCCACGTGCGCGTCTCGTCGCCTGCGCCGGGACGCTCGACCTTGACGACGTCCGCGCCGAGGTCGGAGAGCATCATCGTGCAGAGCGGCCCGGCGAGCACGCGCGACAGGTCGAGCACGCGCAGACCGGAGAGCGCGCCGCTCACCGGCGCGGCCTGCGGCAAGTGTGGAGCACGCGGCGCAGTCTATCGCAGGACGGCGGCGCAGCGATCGCGCTCAGCAGCGCTCGAGCGCGACGCCGACGTCCGCGATCGCGCCCGCCGCGACGTGGACGAGCCGGCGCACGCGGCGGAAGCCGTCGATCTGGGCGTCGAGCTCGTGCGGTCCCGGCGCGAGCAGCGTGTGGCTGAGCGAGGGGCGGTCGAGCGGAACGTCGACGCCGATCGCCCAGGCCGCGACGTGCGCGTCGGCCGGGAAGAAGAAGCGCAGGAGCTCCGCCTCGAGCGCGTCGGCCGCGCGGCAACGCACGCGCGCGAGCCGCGCCGGCCCGTGGCGGCCCGGCGTGCGCAGCTCGAGCCGCAGGCGCCCGCCGAGCCCACAGCGCAGCACGACGCGCGTCTCGCGCTCCGCATCGATCGCACAGTCCGCGCCGAGCGCGGGGAGCAGCATCGCCTCCGGCGCCCGTCCGAGCGGATCGACGCGCAGCCGGTAGCTCCCGATCGGCACTGAGTCGAGCGTGCCCGTCGCGTCGGGCGTCGCCAGGAGGAAGCGCGGCACCACCTTGCCGGTGCGCGCCTCGAGGAGCGTGACGCGGAAGTCGGTGACCGGCTCGCCGCCGGGCCCCGTCACGTCGATCCGCAGCCTGCCTGTCGGCGCGCGCCGCGCGCGCCCCGTTTTGCCCTCGACCATCATCATGACCATCCCGTCCCCTTCGGGAGCGTCCCCCCGCTCCGCCTCGTCGTCCCGTCTCCGACGCCGTTTGCGCGATTTTCTTCCCGCCGGCGCGACGGCGCCTGCCCTGCACACCACTCTTGCGCGTAAGGGCCCGGACATTTCACTCGGGCCCCCGCGCGGGGGTCTCAGCCGCCCAGCCGGATCGGCAGCGTCGCTCCGAGCGCCTCGGCGAGCCGCCGCGCCTCGCGCTCACGCGCCGCGATCGGCGCGTCGGTCGAGAACGCGCACGCGACGCCCGCCCGGCGGCTGAGCGCCTCGGCCGCGCGGCTGCGGGCCCAGGCGGTCGTCTGGGCGGGCACGAAGTCGCACTCGTCCGCGAGCCCGTCGTGGGTGCCGATGCGCAGGACGGCGAGGAGCAGCGGGACGACGTCGTCGCGGCCGGCGCGCAGGGCGCTCGCGGCGCACTCGACGCGCACCTCGAGGTCGGGATGCGCGCGCGGACCGTTCCCGAGGGCCGCGAGGCGCGCGGCGACGTCCGCGTCGCGCGCGGCGGCGGGCGCGAGCGCCGCGGCCGCGACCACGTCGCCCGCGTCGGCGTTGCGCGCGTCGCCCAGGACGCGCTCCTCGAGCCGCGCGAGCAGC
>CAZGTQ010000301.1:0-1556 GCA_964528575.1 uncultured Planctomycetaceae bacterium
TGCGCGGTTCCTGTGGGGGCACAGCCTCGGCGGCAGCCTCGTGCTCGCGCTGGTGCTGCGCGGCCGGATCGGCGTCGCCGGCGCCGTGTGCTCGTCGCCCGGCCTGCGCCTGACGAAGCCGCCGAGCCGGGCGAGCCGCACACTCGCGCGTGCCGCGCGTGGCCTGCTGGGGAACATCGCGCTCGGCAACGGGCTCGACCCGCGCATGCTCTCGCGCGACGACGCGGTTGTCAGGGCGTACCGCGACGACCCGCTCGTCCACGACCGCATCGGGATCCGCCTCGCGAGCGAGATCCTCGAGGCGGGTGACGCGCTGATCGAGCGTGCCGGCGAGCTGGGCGCGCCCGTGCTGCTCATGCACGGAGACGCCGACGCCATCACGTCGTGCGAGGCGTCCAAGGAGCTCGCGGAGCGCGCCGGGCCGAACGTCGAGCTGAAGGTCTGGCCCGGGCTCTACCACGAGCTGCACCACGAGCCCGAGCGCGACGAGGTGCTCTCGTTCGCGCTCGATTGGATGGCGCGCGTCAATCGGGATCGTGCGTGAAGAGCCGCTCGAAGCGCTCGCGCGACATCGGCGGCCGGATCGCGTCAACCGGGAAGTAGAGCGACGCGTGGAGCGGCGACGCGACGCCGGCCGGCACGTGGACGGCTTTGGGGAGCTCGCAGCGCAAGATGTAGCCGCGCGGCGTCCGGTAGAGATCGGTCGTCACGCGCAGCCGCGGCTCGTCGGGGGCGGGGAGCACCTGCTCGAGCAGGCCGTCGCGCGCGACGAAACGCAGCGCTCGACCGTACGCGGGCAGGCCGCGGGCGAAGCGGAGCCACGCAGCGCGCCGCCGCTCGCGCCGCCACGTCTCGAAGGACGCGACGCCGACGAAGAACGCCGCGAGGGCGAGGAACGAAGCGCCGAGCGCGAGCGCGGCGAGCGCGCTCGCCGCGCCCAGCGCGAAGAAGACGCGCGTCATCAAGCGATCGATGCGCCAGCCGCGGCCGATCGACGCGACCCACTGCTCGTGCGTCGCGCGCAGGTTCGCCTCGTCGACGACGAAGTCGATCGCCGCGTCCGCGTCGTCGGGCACGGCGTTCGTCATGCGGCTCGATCGGGCACGACCCAGGTGCCCGCTTCGCCGCGGAGCGCGGCGCGCAGCGACGCGGTGTCGGTGATCAGCGCCTCGCGGCCCGTCGCCTCGACGTAGTCGGCCGCGGCCGCGACTTTCGGGCCCATCGAGCCGGGGGGGAACTCGCCCGCGGCGCAGAGCTCGCGGGCGTGCGAGACGGAGAGCTCGTGGAGCGGCTGCTCGTCGTCCGTGCCGAAGCCGATGCTCACGTGCGGGACGCCCGTCAGGATCACGAAGCGCGACGCGTCGAGCGAGCGCGCGATCAACGACGCCGTGCGGTCCTTGTCGACCACCGCCTCGATGCCCGTCAGGATGCCGCGCGCGTCGCGGAACACCGGGACGCCGCCGCCGCCGCCCGCGACGACGACGTGGCCGGGGCGCGCGGCGTCGGCGATCGCGCTGATCTCGACGACGTCGCGCGGCAACGGTGAAGGGACGACG
>CAZGTQ010000302.1:0-10933 GCA_964528575.1 uncultured Planctomycetaceae bacterium
CCGCACGAGCTCCGCCTCCGGCGCGAGCACCGCCCCCAGCGCGGCGCGCACGCGCCCCGCCCGCTCGCGCTCGCGCGCGCACGCCGCGCACGCTTCGAGATGCCCCTCGTCGCGCGCCGCCGCGAGCGACGCCAGCGCACCGTCGAGCAGCGCGTCCAGCCGCTCGACGACCCGCGCGCACGCCGCCGTCCCTTCGTTCCCGTTCATCGCTCGTCCTCCGCCCAGTCCTTCAGCTCGGACCGCACCCGCCGCAGCCCTTGGTACAGGTTCGCCCGCGCGCTCTCCGGCGTGATCGCGAGCAGCTCCGCGATCGCGGCGTGCGAGAGCTCGCCCGACAGCCGCAGAGCGACCACCTCGCGCTGGCGCGGCGGCAGGCGCGCGACCGCGTCGGCGAGTCGCCCTTCGAGCTCCGCGCGCTCCAGCTCGGCGCCGACGGGTGCCGCGCCGCTCGGCTCGTCCGCGGCGTCCGCGAGCTCCCGCGCGGCCGGCCGGCGCCCGCGCTCGCGGCACAGGTTGAGCGCGATCGAGAGCAGCCAGGAGCGCGTCCGGTCGGGCTCGCGCAGCGCGCCCAGCCGCTCGAACGCGCGCACCCAGGTCTCCTGGAACAGCTCGCGCGCCTCGTCGCGGTCGGCGACTCGGGCGCGCAAAACGGCCCAGACGGGTCCTTCGTGGCGTCGGACGAGCGCATGGAAGAGGTCGCGCTCGCCGGCCAGCACCCGGGCGACGATCTCGGCGTCGCTGTTCGCGGAAGCTCCCACACGTGCGCGGCGGTCTCACCCCGGCGGACGGTCCAGGGCGCGGGGCGTGAAACGGGAAATCGCGCCGCCGCCGACACTACACTCCCGGCATGGACCGATCGATCCTGCTGGAGCGCCACGAGCGCGCCGGGGCCCGCCTCGGCGGTCCCGACCCCCAGCGGCCGGCGCCGCTGACGTTCGGCGACGTCCCCGCGGAGTACGCCGCCGGCGTCGAGGGCTGCGCGCTCTTCGACCAGAGCGACCGCGGCCTGGTCGTCGCGAGCGGCGGCGAGCGCGCGGAGTTCCTGCACCGGCTGCTGGCGAACGACGTGCGCGGGCTCGCGCCGGGGCGGACCAACCGCAACCTGCTCCTGTCGAGCAAGGGCAAGGTCCTGTTCGACGTCGACGTCGCGGTGGACGCGGAGCGCATCGAGCTGTCGACGATCCCGGGCACGGCGGCGGCGCTGCTCGCGGCGCTCGAGCTCTACCACTTCACCGAGGACGTGGAGCTCGCGGACGCGACGGCCGAGCACGCGCCGCTCGCGCTGTGCGGCCCGAAGGCGTCCGCGGTGCTGCGCACGGTGCTCGGCGCGAGCGCGCTGCCCGCCGGCGAGGGCGGTTGGGCGCGCGTCACGTTCGACGACGCGCCGGCGCAGGTGGCGAGCGTCCTGGTCGCCGGCTCGGTCGGCTGGCGCGTCGCGCCGTTGCCCCAGAGCGTGGCGAAGCTGTGGGACGCGCTCGTCGTCGCCGGAGCGACGCCCGCGGGCCTGGTCGCGCAGGACAGCCTGCGCGTCGAGGCGTGCAGCGCGGCGCCGGGCGTCGACGTCGGCGACACGGTCTACCCGCAGGAGGCGCGTCTCGAGCCGGCGTTCAGCCTCTCCAAGGGCTGCTACATCGGCCAGGAGGTCGTCGCGAAGATCGACACGTACGGCGGGCTCAACAAGTGCCTCGTGCCGCTGCGCGTCGAGCACGACGACCCGGTCCCGCCGGGCACGCGCCTCGTGCGCGAGGACGACGGCGAGTGGCGCGACCTGGGCGTCGTGACGTCGTGGGCGTACTCGTTCGCGCTCGACACGGGAGTCGTGCTCGCGTACGTCAAGCGCCGGCACCAGGCCGTGGGCACGGAGTTCCGTCTGGGCGAAGCGGGCGCAGCGCGAGCGACGGTGGTGCAGCCGCCGTTGCGCACGGGCGCGTTGGCCCCGACGGGCTCGTTCGAATAGGGAGGGTTACTCGGGGTCGCCGCTGAGGACCCACGCCGCCCAGTGCTGGACCGGATGCCGCGCCGCGCGCAGGTCGCACTTCGCCTTCCAGAGCGCCTCGGCCTTGGGGAGCTTCTCGACCCACAAGTACGCATAGAAGAGCTCCATGAGCTTGCGCGTCGCGGCGTCGTCCACCTTCCAGAGGGAGGTGATGGCCGTGCGTGCGCCGGCGGCGTGGAGCGCGGACTGGAGCGACTCGATGCCCATGCCTGCGCTGCGCAGCCCCACGTTCGTCTCGCACGCCGAGAGCACCGCAAGCTCGCACGCCGACAGATCGACGCCCGCCAGCTCCTCCGCCGTCATGATCCCCGGCACCCGACCGAGGGAATCGCGTCCGAGGTTCGCCCCGGCGAAAGCCAGCCCGCAGTAGCTGAGCGGCGTGAATGCGCGGACGCGCTCGTCGAGTCCCCAGCGCATGCCGAGCAGCTCGCCTTCCTCGGGCTCGTCGAGCTCGATCTCGGAGAACCACCCGTGGGTCGCGACGTGAACGAAGCGCTTCCCCGGTGCCAGCTCGTGGAACGCCGCCTTGGTCGCACGGCCGCCCGTCAGCAGCGAAGCGGCGCCCCGCTCGAGCCGCCCGAACCGAAGCTGCACGAACTCGGCCTCGAGGCCGGAGCTCGGCAACGGAACGAACGTCGGGCCGCTTCCGCCCCTGCCGATCGCAGCGGCGGCCGCCTCCACCGCTGCAGAAGGCGCAGCACCGACGGCGTCGAAGTCCACGCCGCCCACGACCAGCAGCTCCGGCTCGTCCGCTTGGACGAGCGAACGCCGCGGCGCCACGAGCCGTCGGAACGACGGCAGGTTCACCAGGCGGTAGCGGTCGCCGACCCGTCCGTCGCCGAGCGGCAGCGCGTCGAGCGGGACCGCGTGCACGAGATCGGCCGCGCACACGAGGAGGGTCGTCGTCTCGTCGCTCAGCTCGCCGAGCAGCGGGTCGAGCAGCCGCGCGCGAAGCGCCTCCCCCGCCTCTCGCTCGCTGCTGGACTCGCTGACGCGCCCGATGCCTCGGTCGAGCGGCTTGCCGAGCTGCGCGCGCCACGTCTCGACCGCTCGCTCCAGATCCGCGGCGAGGCCGAGCTCGACCTCGACGATCTCGCCGCTCGGCCGCACCAGATGCGCCGCGAGCACGTCGCCCCGCGACCGAAGGACGTGCCGCTCCTCTTCCCGCCGCCAGCCTTCCACGCGCAGGAATCCGACGGCGACCGCACCGCGGGGAAGCGCCGCCGCCACGTCGCTCGCACGGATCGCGCCGGGGAGGACCCCGCGCTTCCTCGACTCGGCGCGCAGCTCGCGGTCGAGATCGTCGCGCTCTCGCGTCAGCGACTCGATCGCTCTCGCGAGCTCGTCGGGATCCCGGTCCGCGGGGACCGCAGCGAGGAGATCGCCGAGCTCCTGCCGAACGCTCGCGATGCTCTTGCGCAGCGTGTCGAGCTCCGGGAAGTCGTCCGCACCCATCGTGTCGGCGCCGATCACGCTCCGCAGGGTCTCCGCGAGCTCGAAACGCTGTCGCGCTCCTTGCCCCGATCCGCTCAGGAAACGCGCCGCCGAATGAGGCCTCGCGAGAGCGCCTGCGAACGCGCGCGCCTCACGCTGCGAGTACGTCGAGGCTGCCAACTCCAGAGCGGAGAGCGACGCAGCCATCAGCTCGAGCGCTTGTGCCCGGGCGCCGGCGACGTCGCCCTGCTCGTACATCGTCGCCGCCAGGTTCTGGCGGGTCATGAGCAGCTCGCGCTCGCTCGAGCGCAGTCCACGCCGACCGATCTCGACCGCGCGCTCCAACAGAGCGCGCGCGCGAGCATGGTCGCCCTGCACCCTCAGCCTGTTGGCCAGGTTCCCCAGGACGCGGACGTGATGAGGGTGCTCCTCCGGCAGCGTCCGCTCACAGGCCTCGAGCACGCGCTCCTCGAGCGCGCGCGCGCCGGCATGGTCGCCTTGGCTCGCGAGCGTGGAGGCCAAGCTGATCTGGATGAGGAGCAAGTCGGGGTGGTCCTCGGGGAGAGCGCGCCCGCGGACCTCGAGCACCCGTTCTTGGATCGCGCGGGCACCGGCGAAGTCGCGCTGTTGCACCATCAGGGCGGCCAGGTTCTCACGAACGGCGAGCAGCTTGGGATGGTCGTCGGGGTAGACCCGTTCGAAGGCGGCGAGCACGCGCTCCTGGAGCGCTCGAGCGCCGGCGAAGTCACCGGCCGTGAACAGCGCGCCGGCCACGTTGCCGCGGACGCTGGCCAGGTCGGGGTGGTCCTCGGGCAGGGTCCGCTCGCGGACCGCGAGCACGCGCTCCAGGAGCGCGCGAGCGCGCGCGACGTCGCCCAGCTCGAGCAACGTGGTGGCCAGGTTGTGCTGGACGCGGATCAGCTCGGGATGATCCTCGGGGAGGACCCGCTCACACAGTTCCAGCACTCGCTCTTGCAGAACGCGGGCGCCGGCGAGGTCCCCCTGCGATTTCAACGTGATGGCCAGATCGAGCCGGGCCGTGAGCACGCCGGGGTGGTGCTCGGGCATCGTGCGAACGCGGATCTCGAGCACGCGCTCTTGCAGCGCGCGGGCGCCGGCGAGGTCTCCCTGCAACCGCATCGTGAGCGCGAGGCCTTCTCGAGTGCCCAGCAGCTCGGGATGGTCCGGCGGCAGCGACCGCTCGCACGCCGCGACGACGCGCTCGAAGAGCGCGCGGGCGCCCGCGTAATCGCCCTGTTCGCGCATCACGGCGGCCAACTGGCGCTGAGCGTCGAGCAGGCGGGGGTGGTCCTCCGGCAAGGTGCGTTCGCGCGCCGCGAGCAGGCGCTCGAAGAGCGCGCGGGCGCCCGGGAGGTCGCCCAGCGCTCTCATCGTGGTGGACACGCCCTGCAGAGCATCGAGGAGCTCCGGGTGGTCTGCGGGCAACGTGCGCTCGTGCGCTGCGAGCACCTGCTCGAGGAGCTCGAGGGCCCCGGAGTAGTCGCGCTGCGCGAACATCGTGGCCGCGAGGTTCTGCCGGATGCCCTGCAAGTGGGGGTGTTCCTCGGGCAGAGCCCGCTGGCAGACCTCGAGCACGCGCTCCTCCAGCGCGCGCGCGCCGGCGAGATCGCCCGAGGCCGCCAGCGTGCTCGCGAGGTTCTGCAAGGCGCCGAGCAGTTCGGGATGGTCCTCGGACAGGGTTCGTTCGCGAGCGGCGACCACCTGCTCCTCGAGCGCGCCGGCGCCCTTCAGATCGCCCGCCGCTTTCAGCGTGAGGGCCAGGTTCAGTCGGATCCCGAGCAGGTCGGGATGGTCCTGCGGCAGGGTGCGCTCGCGAGCGGCGAGCACGCTCTCCTGGAGCGCGCGGGCACCCGCTAGCTCCCCCTGTTGCCTCATCGTGGTCGCGAGCCTGTCCCGCGCGGCGAGCAGCTCGGAGTGGTCCTCGGGCAGGATGCGCTCGTACGCAGCGACGACGCCTTCCTCGAGCGTGCGGGCCCCGACGAGGTCGCCCAGCTCCTTCATCGTCAGGGCGACGTTCCGCCGAAAGACGAGCGGGTAAGGGTGATCCTCGGGCAGCGCGCGTTCGTAGGTGACGAGCAAAGCGCTCCACGCTTCCAAGCACGTCTCGAACGCGCCCAGCCGATGTGCGGCCGCGCCCGTCTGCGATGCCATCTGCGCGATGCCGATGCTCGCGGCTCCTCCGTCCGCGCCCCGCAAGACGTCGAGGACTTCCGCGACGAGCGCGCGGGCGCGCTCGTGCTCCTGGTCCCGTTGCGCCACCTCGACTTCGCCCAACAACTCCTTCGCGCGCTCGATCGCCGCGCGCGTCTCGTCGTTCTCGGGCGACGCGACCCAGTGGACCTCCGTCGTCCCTTCGCGGCGACCGACCGACCGCGCGGCGATGACGACGATTTGCCCATCTTGGACGCCGACAGCAATGCACGCCGTCGTACCGCCGCCCGAGTCGTCGTCGGCGACCGCGTCCGCGCCTCCCACGCTCACGGCCAGCACGGGATCGCCGACCTGCGAGCGAGCCCACACGTGCAGCGTCCCCTCGAAGTCGCTGGTCCACTCGATCGTCGCTCCGTCGAGCGGAATCTCGAGCTCGACGAAGCGGTGCAGCGGATCGTCGGGGTGGACCTGGAACGGGTCCGCCGCTCCGGGCTGCCGCGGCTCCTGCGCCAACGCGGCACCGGCGAGCAAGAGCAGAACGGGGAGTCGCGCGCGCATCAGCACTTCCGCGACGCAGTCTACCCGCTCATTCGGGGGTCGCCCTTCTTCCACAGAGCCTCGGACGTGATCGCGGGCCGCACGTCCGAGATTGCAGGACCCGCGCAGTGCGCGCGAGCGCGCTCGACCGAATTCAGCGGCCGCCGGGCGCCTTGTCCGTGCGCGCCCCCGCCGGCTCCGCGTCCGGCGCCGGCACGAAGCCCTCCGGCGTTCCGCCGTAGTGCGAGAGGCGAATGTCGCAGACGATGTCGATCGGCCCGAGCGGCACGACGCCCTCCACCCACAGCGGCACGCCGGTCTTCGCCTCGACCCAGACGTTCATCGTGCCGTGGATGCCGAAGAGGCCCTCGAAGCGCTCGTCATCGTCCTTGGGCGGGTTGTCCTCGTGATACGTGCTCTCGAGCTCGATCTGGACGGCTTCGAACTTGCCGGCGTGCGTCTCGATGAGGCGCCGCTCGCCCTGGCTGATCTTCACGTTCCAGAGCTTGAGCTTGTTGAGCATCTGGAACTCGAGCTCCTCGATGCCCTCGACGACCATCGTGCGGCCGAGGTAGATCGCACCGACGGTGTCGAGCGCGTACTCGCTGGGGATCTGGCGCAGGGATGCCTTGTGCCAGATGATCTGCCCTTTGGGCGCGCCGTTGGTCGTCGAGCCGCGGTAGCTCGCCATCGGCTGGCCGTCGCGCTCGCCCACGAGGATCTCGCGCATGCGGCGCTCGCTGCCCTTGTGGTCGTACGTGTAGACCAGCCGCGGCCAGTCCTGCGGCAGGAAGCGCGTCTCGATCAGCGCGTCGAGCGTGTAGAACGCGTTGCCGCCCTCGGCGTGCGCCTTGATCCAACCCGTCTCGGCCTTCTGGTCGCGCGACTGGCCGGGCACCGGCAGGATCAGGCTCGGCTTGTACGGCTCCACGCCGGACGTGATCGTCACCGTGCCGACCTCGGCCTGGATCCCGATCGCGCTGACCCGCGCGCGGAAGACGAGCCGCTCCGAGCGCGGGATCCGCAGCTTCGGGAGGTCCGGGCCCTGGTCGAGCAGGAGCGGCTCGGTCGGCGCGGTCTGCGCCTGCTTGCTCGCCGCGACCGGCTCCTGGATCGCGGGAGCGAAGAACGGAACGGCGAGCAACGGGACGAGGATCACGGGCGAGGTCATGGTGTCGGCATACGGCGGCGCCTCGAACGATGCAAGGAAAGGCGCCCTCGAGCGCGTTCGAGCTATTCGAAATGACCGTGGACGACGGCGGGCTCCGGCTCGCCGTCGCTCGCGCCCAGCGCGCGCGTCGCCTCGAGCAGCGCGACGCGTGCCGGCGAGCGGTTCTCGGCGCGCGCGCGCTCGAGGATGCGCTCCGTGATCGCGGCGATGCGGCTGCCGATCGCGTCCAGGGGCTCGCGGCGGCCCTCGAGGTGGAACGTGACGCCGCGGATCAGCGCGCCGCCGTTGATCGCGAGGTCGGGCACGAACAGCACGCCGCGCTCGTGCAGCCGCTCGGCGTGGACCGAGCGCGCGAGCTGGTTGTTCGCGCCGCCGGCGATCGAGCGGGCGCCGAGGCGCTGGACGGTGAGGTCGTGCAGGATCCCGCCGAGCGCGCACGGCGAGAACACGTCGCACGCGACGTCGAACTCCGTGCCGGGCGTGATCAGCTCGACGCCCAGCGTCCGCGCGGCCCGCCGCGCCCGCACAGGGTCGATCTCGGTGCCGAGCACGCGCGCTCCCCGCTCGGCGCAGCGGCGCGCGACGCCGAAGCCGACGCCGCCGAGGCCCTGGATGACGATCGTGCGCCGCGGCCAGTCCTCCTCGCCGTCGAGCGCGCGCAGCGCGGCACCGATGCCCGCGAACACGCCCTCGGCGGTCGCCTCCGCCAGCTCGCCCGGGCCGTCCTTGCCGGGGCGCGTGACGAAGCTCGTCTCCTCGGCGACCCAGCCGAGCTCGCGCTCGCCCGTGCCGACGTCGGGACCGGTGTAGAAGCGTCCCGCGCGGCGCTCGACGACGCGGCCGAGGTGGCGGTAGGCGGCCGCGCGGTCGAGGTCGCCCCGGTCGAGCACGACGAGCTTCGCTCCGCCGCCGGGCACGCCGACGAGCGCGCACTTGTGCGTCATCGCCTGCGCGAGCCGCAGGCAGTCGATCAGCGCCTGCCGCTCGTTCGCATAGCGCCAGCGGCGGATGCCGCCGAACGCGGGTCCCCGGCGGGTGTCGTGCACGCCCAGGAACGCGCGCAGGCCCGAGTCCCGGTCGTGGATCGCGAGAACCTCCTCGAAGGATTCCCGCGCCATCGCGTCGAGGATGTGCAGAGACATGGCGTGGGCGAGGGGGGACCGCGGGCCGGGACGGTGGGAGCACCGACCGCGGGATTGTAGCCTACCCGCGACCCGGACAGGAGAGCGCCGGCCCCGCGGCGTCGATCCGCGGGAAGACGAGCGCGCCTGGGGCGTCGACGTGCAACGCTTCTGCTCCCGCTGCGTGCAAGGCGCCCCACCGAACCCATGACCCGATCCCGCTCCGCTCCGCGCCGCGCGCGCGCGCTGCTGCTCCCGCTCGCCGCGGCGTTCGCCGCCTGCTCCTCGCCGCCGAAGGTCGACCCGCACGGGCCGGCGCCCGCGATCGACCGCTCGACGTCGAGCGCGGCACGGAGCAGCTCGTCCCAGGACGAGCAGGAGCGGGTCTTCGTCGAGACCAACCGCGACCCGCTCGTCCAGCCGATCGGCTTCTTCCTCGCCGAGCTCGACCGCCGCATGCAGGCCTGGAACCGGGTCGCGCTCGAGCCCGAAGATCCGCGCCGGCAGTCGCAGCGCGAGCTGTTCGCGGAGGAGCTGCGCTACTGGACGCGCTCGCGGCGGGACGAGCTGGTGCTCGAGCTGATGGAGGGGCCGCCGCGCAACCGTTCGATCGCCGCGACGGCGTTGGGCTTCTCCGAGGACGTCGAGGTGCTCGGGCCGCTGCTCGGCGCGCTCGACGATCCGAGCGACCTGGTCAAGGGCAACGCGCTGAACGGCCTGGGTCTGCTCGGCATCCCCGAGACGCCGCTCGACCCGATCTGCTCGCTCCTGCGCGTGAGCTCCGATCCGTGGGTGCGCAACAACGCGGCGTTCGCGCTGCAGCGTCTCGTCCAGGTCGGCGCGCGCGGCGACTGCGTCGTCGAGACGTGCCGCCAGGGCCTGCTCGACGCCCACGACGGCGTGCGCGTGCAGTGCGCGCGGATCCTCGCGCTCCTGGGCGACACCGAGGCGGTGCCGATGCTCGGCAACCTCCTGTTCGACGACGTCGCGCTCGTGACCGCCGCCGCCGCGAGCTCGCTGTCGCTGATCGGCCGCGAGAACCTCGAGCACAAGGGCGAGTGCGGGCGCCTGCTCGCGAACTCGCTCGACCGCGTCGGCTCCGGGCGCCGCGAACAGGTGCTCTACGAGCTCGCCCAGCTCGCCGACAGCTGGCTCGGCGAGGACAGCGGGCCGTGGCGCGCGTGGGCGCGCAAGCTGCCCTGACGTAGCGCGTCCCCCGCGGCCGTGCGATGTTGCGAGGCCGCCCCGCGGCTCCCGCAGGAGGATTGCTCGTGAAGACCGCTCTCCCGCTCGTCGCGCTCGCGCTCGCGTGCGCGCCGCACGAGCCTGCGCCGTCCGAAGCACGCGGCGTCGTCTCGGGACTCGTCGAGGACGCGCTCGGCGAGCCGCTGCCGGGCGCCGACGTGCGTCTCGTCGATCGCGACGAGCGCACGCTCGCCAGCGCACGCACCGGCGCCGACGGGGCGTTCCGCATCGACGGCATCCCGACGTCCCACGAGCACCTCGCGGTGTTCGCGACCGCCGCGGCGCACTGCGGCGCCGGAGCGTTCGTGCGCCTCTCGGGCGACCCGCCGCACGACGAGGCGCGCGTGCGCCTCTACGGCGGCGGCACGATCCGCGGGCGCGTCGTCGGCGAGACGGGCGAGCCGCTGGCAGGCTCCCACGTCATGGCGTCGTTCGACGCGGCGGTGCGCGCCGTGCAGCTCTACAGCGCGCCCGAGACGGTGACGGACGCGGACGGCCGCTACGAGCTGACGAACGTGCCGCTGGGCGACGTCGTCGTGCGCGCGCTGCAGCCGGGGCTCGGCTACGGACACGCGGCGGTCTGGCTGCGCGACGAGGCGGAGGTCGACCTCGTCGTCGAGTACCGCGGCGTCGACCTCACCGTGCGCGTCGAGGGCGTGGAGCCGAGCGAGCGCGCCGACGTGTCCGTGAGCCTGCTGCCCTACGTCGACGGAGCGTACCGCTCGCTCCCGCGCGCGGCGACGAGCGGGACGCTCGGCGCCGACGGCTCGTTCAGCGTGTCGGGGCTCCTGCCGTGCGACTACGAGGTCCGCGTGGCCCACCCCGAGCTCGACTTCGAGCCGCGTTCGCGCGCGTTCTGGAGCGCAGGACTGCTGGAGAAGGAGACCACCCTGCGCGCCGTGCGGCCCGCGCCGGTGCGCGTCGCGGGCACGCTGCGCGACCGCGCCGGCCGTCCGCTCGCCGGCGAGACGCTCGTCTTCGGCTCTCCCCGCGGCCGCGGTCGCGCGGCCGCCGCGACGGACCGCGACGGCACGTTCCACCTCGAGAGCGCGCTCCCCCACGGCTCGGCCTTCGTCCTCGCGCTCGAGGGCTCCGCCCACGTGCTCGCGCCCGAGCCGAGCGACGACCGCGAGCCGAGCATCTCGCCGCGCTACCGCGGGACCGTCGCCGGCGCGCTGGAGCTCGATCTCGTCGCCGTTCCCGCGACGCGCGTCGCCGGTCGCGTGCTCGCGCCGGGCGGCGCACCGGCGCGCGGCG
>CAZGTQ010000303.1:0-2642 GCA_964528575.1 uncultured Planctomycetaceae bacterium
GGCGGGCGCGGCGCCGGCGGCGCACGGCGCGCGGCGCAGCGTCCGCGGGCGCGGCGCGGCCGGGCCGGTGCTCGTCGGGAGCGCGAACGCGCTCGCCGGCATGCGCGTCGCATACCAGCAGCTCGTCGACGGCGCGGACCCGCTCGACGTCGCGCTCGCGGTCGTGCAAGTGACGGAGGCGGACGAGAGCGACATGTCGGTCGGCCTCGGCGGGCTGCCGAACGAGCGGGGCGTCGTGCAGCTCGATGCCGCGTGCATGCACGGGCCGACGCACAACTCGGGCGCGGTCGCGGCGCTCGAGAACATCGTGCATCCCTCCGCGGTGGCGCGGCTCGTCATGGAGCGCACCGACCACTGTCTGCTCGTCGGCCGCGGCGCGTACGAGTTCGCGCGGATGCACGGGCAGCCGCACGCGGAGCTGCTCACCGAGCGCGCGCGGGCGGCGTGGGTGCGTTGGAAGGAGACGCTCTCCCCCGCGGACGACTACCTGCGGCCCGCGGCCGCGGGCGAGCGCGAGGACGAGAAGCAGGGGTTGCTCGATCTGCGGCGCGAGCTCGAGGCGCTCGGCATCGACGTCGATCTCGCGGGGCCCACGCCGCGCGCCTACGGGACGATCCACTGCTCGGCGCTCTCCGCCGGCGGCGACGTCGCGTGCACGACGACGACGTCGGGCCTCGCGTTCAAGGTCCCCGGCCGCGTCGGCGACTCGCCGATCGTCGGGGCGGGCCTGTACTGCGACCAGGAGGCGGGGAGCGCCGGCGCGACCGGTCGCGGCGAGGCGGCGATCCTCGCGAACGGCAGCTTCGCGATCGTCGAGCTGATGCGCCAGGGCGCGAGCGCGCTCGACGCGGGCCTCGAGGTGCTGCGCCGCATCGCGCGGCAGACGACGCGGCTGTCGGCGTGGCAGCCGGAGCTCGTCGATGCGCAAGGCCGGCCCGCGTTCGGGGTGAAGTTCTACGTCGTCGGCCTCGACGGCTCGTTCGCCGGCGTCTCGTTGCGCGGCGGCGGGACGTACGCGGTGTCGGACCCCGAGCAGGGGCCGCGGCACGAGGAGCTGGTGGCGCTGTTCGAGTAGCGGCGCACGAACGCGCAGTCGCGGCGTCCGCTATTCGAGCGCGCCGACGAACTCGTCCTCGCTCAGGACGCCGTCGCGGTTCGTGTCGAGCGCGGCGATGACGCTGCGCGCGCGGACGGCGACGCGCAGCGGGCGCTGCAGGTCGAGCAGGTCGCGCTCGGACACCGATCCGTCGTGGTCGTGGTCGAGCCGGCTGAAGTGCGTCACCGGGCCGACGATGCGCGGGGGGAGCGAGACGTCGGAATCGCGCTCGACCTGCTGGCCGAACAGCGCGTCGAGCGTGAGCGGCTCGCTCCCGCCGGACGCGAACAGGCCGAGGAGCGCGTTCGGCTCGAGCCGCGCGACCGCGGGGGCCAGCTCGCCGAGCTCGAGCCGGCCGGAGCCGTCCGCGTCGAGCGCGAACAGCGTCGCGGGCGGCAGGACGACGCCGACGTCGTCGAGCAACCGCGAGACCTCGGTGCGGTCGAGCGCGCGGTCGCGGTCCGCGTCGTAGGCGGCGAGGATCTCGGCGACGGTGCGCTCGGACGGGAGCGCGTTCTCGGTCCGGGCGCGCGGCGGCTCGAAGCCGCCGACGAGGTCGATCACCTCGCGAAAACGCCGGCCGAACTCGTCGCGGTCGACCCGTCCGTCCCCGTCGGTGTCGTACGCGCGGAAGCCCTCGCGGTCGAGCCCGAGGCTGTACGCGAGCTCGCGGAAGACGAGCACGCCGTCGTGGTCGTGGTCGCACAGCTCGAAGTAGCGGCGCTCTTGCTGCGCGCGGAACTCGTCCTCGTCGACCGCAGCCGGCGGCGGGGGCGGCGCGACCGGATCCTGGGCCGGCGCAGGAGCGAGCGCCGTCAGCGCGGCCGCGAGGAGCGTCGACGAGAGCGGGGCGTGCATCGCTCCCAGGATCGGCCGCCGCGCGCGCCAGATCAAGGGGCGCGCCTGCGGGCCTTGGTTGCGGGGATCTGCGGTCGGTGGCAGGATCGGCCGGTGCCGGAGGAGAGGAGCGAGGATCTGATCGAGAACGGGAGCAACCCGCTCGCGAGCAACGACCCCGAGGAATGGCGTGTGCTGATCGAAGCGATCGATCCGCCGAGTTGCCTCGTCGTCATCCGCGCGCGGATGAGCCCCCTCCTCTCGGAGCGGACGAGTGCGGAGGACATCTGGCAGGAGACGCTACTCCACGCGTGGCGCGACCGGGCGCGGTTCCACTGGCGCGGGGCGAGGGCCTTTCGCCGCTGGCTCCTGCAACTCGCGGAGAACCGGATCCGCGACGCCGTCGATCGCGAGACGGCGGAGAAGCGGGGCGGCGCCCGATCGCGGCCGTCGCTCGGCGCCGGTGGCGAGGAGGGCGGGCCGGTCGACGCTGCGTTGGTGACGACCACACCCAGCCGCCTCGCTCGCTACACGGAGCGCTCCGCGGTGATGCACGCGGCGCTCGAGTCTCTGCCGGAGGGCCAGCGGGACGTCGTGCGCCTGCGTCTGTTCGAGGATCTCACGATGCCGGCGGTCGCCGAGCGGCTCGGACTCGGCTTGTCCGCGGTCAAGCATCGATTCCGCGAAGGCGTGCAGCTCTATCGGGCAA
>CAZGTQ010000304.1:0-47457 GCA_964528575.1 uncultured Planctomycetaceae bacterium
GCCGCGGCCGCCGCCGCGCGTTGCCCGCCGCGGCTCGCGGGGGTGCCCTTCGGCGAGCGGCGCGCCATCGTCGTGGGCGCGAGCTCGGGGATCGGCGCCGCGCTCGTGCGCCGGCTGGCGCGCGAGGGGTACCGCGTGGCCGCGCTCGCGCGCCGCGCGGACCAGCTCGAGGCGCTCGAAGCGGCGTGCGCGGACGACTGCGCCGCGAGCGGCGGGAACGTGCTCGCCCGGCCGCACGACGTGACCGACGTCGACGCGGTGCCGGAGCTGTTCGAGCGGCTGGTGCGCGAGCTCGGCGGGCTCGACCTCCTGGTCTACGCCGCCGGGATCATGCCCGGCGTCGAGCCCGAGGAGTACGACACCGCGAAGGACCTCGCGATCCTCGACGTGAACGTCGCGGGCTGCATCGCGTGGTGCAACCCGGCCGCGAACCTCTTTCGCTCGCAGCGCGCGGGCCTGCTCGTCGGCATCTCTTCGATCGCCGGCGACCGCGGCCGCAAGGGCAACCCCGTGTACTGCACGAGCAAGGCCGCGATGAACACCTATCTCGAGGCGTTGCGCAACCGGCTCGCCGAGTCGCGCGTGCACGTGTGCACGATCCGCCCCGGCTACGTCGACACCGCGATGACGCAGGGGATGGAGAAGCTCTTCTGGCTCATCTCGCCCGACGAGGCCGCGCGCCAGATCCTCGCGTCGGCGCGCAACCGGGTGAACGTGCGTTACGTGCCGCTGCGCTGGACGTTCGTCGGGCTCGCGCTGCGCCTGATCCCCTCGTTCCTGTTCCGCAGGCTGAACGTGTGATGCCGAGCGCGACGGAGAGCCCAACGCGCAAGCGGCGCAGCGCAACGCCTCCCGCGGGGCCGCGCACCGACTACGAGTGGGTGCCCGGCTGGGGCGGCGCGGTCGGCGCGTACAGCCGCGTCTTCCGGCCGACCGACGTCGAGGGCATCCGCGCGGCGTTCGAGGCGGCGCGGCGCGACGGCGCGACGATCGGAGCGCGCGGCGCGGGCTGCAGCTACGGCGACGCGAGCGTGAACGAGCGCGGCCACGTGCTCGACCTCACCGCGATGAACCGCTTCCTCGCGTGGGACCCCGCGTCCGGCGTCGCCGAACTCGAGCCGGGGGTCACCATCGAGCAGCTCTGGAAGTGCATCCTGCCGGACGGCTGGTGGCCGATGGTCGTGTCCGGGACGATGTTCCCGACGATCGCCGGCGCCGCGGCGATGAACATCCACGGCAAGAACAACTACAAGGTCGGCACGATCGGCGACGCGATCGACGAATTCGACCTCGTCCTGCCGAGCGGCGAGGTGCGCACGTGCAGCCGCGAGCGCAACGCCGACCTGTTCCACGCGTCGATCGGCGGCTTCGGCATGCTCGGCGCGTTCAGCCGCATCGTCCTGCGCACGAAGAGGGTCTATTCCGGCGACGTCGAGCAGTGCGCGTTCGCCAACCGCGACCTGCGCGAGATGATGGAGTTCATCGAGGAGCGCCGCGCGAGCGCGGACTACCTCGTCGGCTGGATCGACTGCTTCGGCAAGGGCGGCGAGCTCGGCCGCGGGCTCGTGCACGTCGGCCGTTACCTGGAGCCGGGCGAAGATCCGGAGCCGGAGAGGACGCTCACCGTCGCGCACCAGGAGCTCCCCAAGAACATCCTCGGGGTCCTGCCCAAGTCCGAGGTCTGGCGCCTGATGCGCCCGTTCGCGAACGACTTCGGCGTCGCGCTGATCAACCGCACGAAGTACTGGTCGGGCCGCATGGAGGCGATGCGGCCGCCCGCACGCGTCTCGCACGCCGCGTTCAACTTCCTGCTCGACTTCGTACCGAACTGGAAGTGGTGCTACGGCCGCGGCGGCCTGATCCAGTACCAGTCGTTCCTGCCGAAGGAGACCGCGCACGACGTCTACTGCGCGATGCTGCGCCGCTGCCACGCCGCCGGCCACGTCCCGTACCTCGGCGTCTTCAAGCGCCACCGCCCCGACCCGTTCTGGCTGACGCACGCGGTCGACGGCTGGTCGTTCGCGATGGACTTCCAGGTGACGCCGGCGAAGCGCGCGAGCCTGTGGAAGCACTGCGCCGAGCTGACCGAGATGGTCCTCGCCGCCGGCGGCAAGTTCTACTTCGCGAAGGACCTCGTCATCGGCCACGGCGACATGGTCCGCTTCTTCCCGCCCGACAAGCTCGACGCCTTCCTCGCGTTGCGCGCCGAGCTCGACCCCGACGGCCTGCTCGCGACGAACCTCTGGCGCCGCGTCTTCGAGGCGCCGGAGGCCTGAAGGAGCGCCCGCCACCGCGGCCGGGAACGGCCGGGAAGAGGGGTTGCACGTTCGCGGTAGCGCGATTACTCTTGCGCTGCGCTGCGACCGCGGGCTGCTCTTGAGCCCCTGGCCGTTTGTCGGCTGATCGTGGCGCGCTCGCAAGCTCGCACAGAACAGGGAGGGGGAGAGATGGCCGAGAAGGACGATCGGCCCGGGAAGGATCTGAATGCTCAGATCACTTCCAAGGGCTTCCACTGGCGTTCCGGCAAGACCGCGCTCAGTGACGCATCCGCGGACGAGCAGAAGGCCGTGCTGGGTCTGCGCGTCGATCCGAAGGAGCTGAAGGTGCTCGCCGGCCTCATCAAGGCGGCCGTCGCCTTCGAGTCGCTGCAGGCTCGCGTGGCGGCGCCGGCCGCCGTCGACTGGCGCAACAACAACGGCGACTGGACGACGTCGATCAAGGATCAGAAGACCTGCGGCGCGTGCGTTTCCTTCGCCTCGTGCGCCACGATCGAGGCACGGGTGAAGATCGCGTGCGAGGACGCCGCCCTGCAGCCGGACCTGTCGGAGGCGCACCTCTTCTTCTGCGGCTGCGGGAACTGCTGCGGCTCCGGCTGGCAGTTCACTCCGGCCCTGGACTACTGCAAGAACACGGGCGTCGCGGTCGACTCAGCGTTCCCCTACACGCCAAGCGACCAGGCATGTCCGCCCAATCTCGCGCCGTACGTGAAGATCGATTCCTGGCGGCGGCTGCTCAGCGCGTCGGAGCGCAAGGACGCGATCGCGCAGGGCGGTCCGGTCGTCGCCGGCATGGCCGTGTACTCGGACTTCTACGCGTACACGTCCGGCGTCTATCGCCACGCCACTGGTGGGCTGTCCGGCTACCACGCGGTCTCGGTCGTCGGCTACGACGACAGCCAGCAGTGCTGGATCGCCAAGAACAGTTGGGGCCCGAACTGGGGAGAGCAGGGCTGGTTCCGCATCGGCTACGGCGAGTCGATCGACCAGGAGTTCCCGTTCTACGACGTCGTCGTGCAGTGTCCGGAGGAAGAGGAGCCCGAGCCGCTCCCCGACCTCTGCCGCGACTACGTTCCCTACCTCGTGCGGGTGCTCCAGGTCGCGCGCTACCACCGCGCTCTGCGCGCCTGCCTCCGCTACCATGTCTGCCGGCGCGGCCGCTCGTCGCGCTGTTCCTCGGCCGAGCTCGGCGTGACCCACACCGTCCTCGCCATCCTCCGGCGCTGCCCGCAGTACCGCACCCCGTTCTGCAGGGCCCTGGGCTGAACCGACGCGCGCAGCACAGACACGACGTAGATCCCGAGGTATCGACATGTCGAGCGAACACGATGACGCCCTCCGCGAGCTGGCGGCGATGGCACGCCGGGACGATCGAGAGGGCGATTGCGGGTGTGGCCCCGGCGCCACGGCCCGGTCCACGCCGAAGCGGGCGCCGTGGAGCGCCTTCTCGCCGGGCGCTTCGGCGCGGGAGATGGACCTGCTCCTGGGCGAGGGCGAGCTCGCTCTCGCGATGATCGAGCGCGAGGAGCCGGTCGCCGCGGACGAGGATCTCTCCCTCGAGACCGCCGAGATCGAGCTCGGGGCCCTGGGCGAGGAGGACGAGCCGTCGTTCCGTAACCTCCTGGCGCTCGTCGAGCGCTACCCGGGGTTGAAGATCACGTTCTCGTATTGACGCGTACCGCCGTGGTGAAGATCTACGGCGAGGCCCAGACCCGCATCGACGCGAAAGAGGGCGAGGAGTTCGCGATCGAGCTGCCCACGGCGCTCGGCTACCAGTGGCAGCTCGATCCCGGCGATCTGCCGGGCGTGCGCCTGATCGAGCAACGGGAGCTCCAGCCCCGAGGCCCGGGCATCGGCGCGCCCGCACTGCAACGCTTCCTGTTCCGCGCGGTCGCGCGCGGCTCACTCGACGTCTCGCTCACGAACAAGCGCTCCTGGGAGGCCGAGCCGGAAAAGCGCTGCGTTTTTCACGTGCGCGTCAGGTAGCTGCGCGCTTGCGCGCCACCGCCCAGTAGCCGAGCGCCATCCCCTCGTCGCGCGTCATCTTCGACGCGAGGTGGAAGCCGCCCTGCAGGGCGAACACGAGCGGCGTGATCAGCGCCGAGCGCCAGCGGCTCGGGATCACGCTGCCGTCGGCGAGCAGCTCCTTCGCGCCGAAGCTGCGCAGGAGGTACTGCGCGCTCATCGCGCCGAGCGCGACCGAGTAGTTGCCGCGCGGCTCGAGCCGCTCGACCTCGAGGCCGTGGCGCGCGCAGATCGCGCGGATGCCGGCGGGCGTGAAGCGCGAGTAGTCCGCGGGCAGGAAGTGGAGCTGCTGCGAGAACGGCACGGTGAGCAGCAGCCGGCCTCCGGGGCGGAGCACGCGCGCCATCTCGGCGACGCAGCGGTCGGGCTCGATCAGGTGCTCGAGCACCTCCATGCAGAGCACCGTGTCGAAGCTCGCGGCTCGGAACGGCAGGCGGTTGCCGTCGCCGAAGACGTCGACGCAGTCGCGCAGGAACGCGGCGAGCGACCAGAGCTCGGGCTGCTTCTCCTCGAGCACGCCGGGATGGTCCAGCCCGACGTAGCGCTCGACGTACGGCTCGAAGAGCGCCTCGTACGGCCGCTCGGACACCCCGACGTCGAGCAGGACGCCCGTGGCGTGCGGCGCGAGCGCCTCGGCCGCCCGGCGCAGCCAGACCCAGTCGAGCCAGTACGGATTGAGCGGCGTGCGCTTGCGCCAGGCTCGCAAGCGCGCGGACAAGCCGGTGCGCGTGACCACCACGCCGCTTCGCTGCGCCCGAGCCATGAAGCGCGAGAGGATACGGCGTCAGCCCGGGCTCTGGTACGCGCGGCGCGCGGGGATCTGCTCGATCCGCTCCTCCTCGGGGACCCACGCGGTCAAGCTCCCGCCCCAGACGCACCCGGTGTCGAGGCCGCGCACGCCGCGCTCGCGCACCAATCCGCGCCGCGACCAGTGCCCGAACACGATCGTCCAGGGCCGCTCGCCCGCGAATTCGTACCAGGGGCGGAACGGCGGTCCGGGCGGCGGCTCGTCGCGCTCGGGCGTCCGGCCGTCCGCCGTGCACCAGCGGACGCGCGTCGCGAAGTCGACGTCGGGATCGCGCGTCCACGGCTCCTTGTCGCGCAGCAGCTCGACGGGATCGTCCCAGCGCGGGTGGACGCCCGCGTGGATCGCGAGCACGTCGTCCCAGCCCAGCGCGAACGGGCGCTCGGCGAGCCAGGCGAGCAGCTCGTCGCGGTCGGGCGCGTCGAGCACGTCCTCGATCGTGTCGGAGCTCGTCAGCTCCCGCAGGCCGCGCGCCGTGCGGAGCAGGTGCACGTCGTGGTTGCCGAGCACGCCCCCGGCGCCGAGCTCGCGCATCAACCGCAGCACGCGCAGGTTCTCCGGGCCGCGGTTGACGAAGTCGCCGACCGGGTGGATCTCGTCCACGCCGGGCTCGAGCCCGACGGCCTCGAGCAGGTCCTCGAGCTCCGCCAAGCAGCCCTGGATGTCCCCGATGAAGATGCGCCGGCCCATGGTCGGATCCTAAGATGTCCGCGTGGAACCTCCGAGCGATCGGCCGCCGCAGGGAGGGCTGCACCCCGCGGGGATCGCGGCCATGGCGGTGGGACTGGCGGCCATGGCGGCGCTCGTCGCGGTCGGCCTCGGGGTCGGCGCGGGGTTCTACCGCTACAAGCAGCCGCAGGTGAAGGCCCAGGTCGAGCGGGAGCTCGCCGACGCGCCGACCCGCCCCGAGGGTCGCGTGCAGCAGTGGGTCTTCTTCGGCGCGCCGCAGATCCACCACGCGGTGCAGCAGGCGCGCATGTCGGCGCAGCAGCCCTGGTTCGTCGCCTACACGGTGCGCCAAGGCGAGGCGCCGCCCGAGGTGTGGGGCTTCCCGGCGGCCGAGCTGCAGCCCGACGACATCGTCGCCGATGGGATGCGCGTCGAAGTGCGGCTCCCCCGGGCACGGCTGTTGGCGCGGGCGGCGCTGCGCGGCGGGAACGCGGCGTACGTCCCCGCGTACGGACCCGAGGCCGCGGTCGACCCGAACGCGCAGATCGTCGATCGCATCGAGCGGCTGCTCGCCGAGCTCGAAGCCGCGCTCGCCAAGGACATCGCCGGCGCGTCGATCGACGTCGTCGTCCGCGCGGAGTAGCGCGCGCCATGGTCTGGCTCCGCTGGCTGCCGCTGCAGGTGCTCGTCGTCGCGGCGATCGACACGCTGCTCGCGCGGCTCGACCACCCGCACCGTCCGGTCGACGCCGACCTGTACCTGCAGGCGTGCGCGCTGTGGGCCGTGTTCGCCGCGATCGTCCTGCTGCCAGCGTGGCTGTCGCACCGCTTGCTGCTCGGACGGCGCGCGCGCGCGAGCGGCCGTCCGCCGGCGATCGCGCCGTCGCTCTGGCTCCTCGCGTGGCTCGTGCTGCCGGTCGTCGGCCATCAGATCCTCGACGCGCACACGTCGATCGGCGCGGACGTGTCCGGCCTCGTCGCGCTCGCGCCGTGGCTCCAAGTCGCGGGAGCGATCGGCCTGACGCTCGTCGCGTCGTACGGCGTGACGCGCCTCGCGCGCAGCATGCGCCCGCGCACGCTCGCCGCGGCCGCCGCCGTGCTGCTCGTCGCCGCCGCCGTCACGGGCTTCGGTCTGCCGCCGCGAGCGGTCGACGCCGCGCCGCACGAGCGCGCGGCGGCGGCGGAGCGGCCGAACCTGCTCCTGCTCGTGTGGGACACGACGCGCGCGGACCACACGCAGCCGTACGGCTACGACCGCGAGACTTCGCCGCGGCTCGCAGAGTTCGCCGAGGACGCGCTCGTCTTCGAGGACGCGCGCTCGGTCTCGTGCTTCACGTTCACGTCGCACCTCTCGATGCTGACGGGCGTCTACCCGTCCGAGCACGGCGCGCGGCTCGTCGACACCGTGTACCGCTCGACGAGGGCGCAGCACGTCGCTGCGCTCCTGCGCACCGCCGGCTACCGCACCGGCGCGTTCGTCGGCACGAACGTGCTCGCGGGCAACACCGGCATCCGCTTCGGCTTCGAGGTCTACGACGACCGCGTCGACCCGCCGGTGTGCGACACGCGCGCGTGGCAGCTCGTCCACGACGCGCAGTCGGTGCTCGCCTCGCTCTCGGACGCCTTCGCGAACGACGGCCAGCCGCACTGGTTCCAGGACTTCCAGCGTCCGGCGCCCGGCGTGCTCGACGCCGCGGCGGAGTGGATCGCGCGCGACGACCCGCGCCCGTGGTTCTGCTTCGTCAACCTGTACGACGTCCACTGGCCGTACTTGCCCGACGCGGAGGCGAGCGCGCGCCTCGTCCGCCCGTACGACGGCCCGATGGACGGTCACAGCTTCCGCAGCGACGATTTCCCCGACGGCTACGAGCCCGGGCCCGTCGACGGCCGGCACGTCGCCGACCTCTATGACGCGGAGATGTGGCGGCTCGATCGTCGCGTGCACGCGTTCCTCGAGGAGCTCGACCTCGACACCACGGCGGTGATCGTCACGTCCGACCACGGCGAGGCGTTCGGCGAGGCCGGCGCGTGGGAGCACGACGACATCTACGAGCCGCAGGTCCAGGTCCCGTTCGTGCTGCGCCTGCCGGGCGCCGACCCGCGCAGCGGCGTGGTCGCGACCCCGTCGGCGGGCGTCGACGTCGCGCCGACGCTGCTCGGCGTCGCGGGACTGGAGATCCCCGAGCAGATGAAGGGGCTCGACCTCTCGCGGCTCGACCTGCCGTCGGAGCGCGCGATCCTCGTCGAGGACCGCGACCACGTCGAGCTCTCGGACATCCGGCTTGCGCTCTACGACGGCACGTGGAAGCTCGTTCAGCACGGCCTGGGCGAAGACCGCTCGCTCTTGCTGCACGACCTCGCGACGGACCCGGTGGGCGAGGTCGACGTCGGCGACGCGTACCCCCAGATCCGCGACCGGCTCGCGGCCGAGCTCACCGAGCTCCGCGCCCGCTGGGGCGGCGACGCGGCAGACCTGGCGGTGCCGGCCGCCGGGCCGAGCAACCGCGACGCGCTCGACGCGCTGGGCTACATGGGCGATGGCGGCGCGGGGACGCCCCAGAGGCCCGAGCGCGAGAAAGACGCCCAGTAGGCCCCGCGCCCCCGCGACGCCGGCATTCCGGCAGCGCCCTTCAGTCGGACCCTCGGCGCCCGTCGATAGATCGAGCGGTGTCGAAGGGGACAACACGGGGTCGCGCGCGAGCGCGGGTCCGCCCGGGCGGGCGGACGAGGAGGGTCCGAGCGATGCGGGACGTCAGGCGCGCGGGTTTCACGCTCATCGAGCTCATGATCGTCGTGGCGATCATCGCGATCGTCGCTGCGCTCGCCGTCCCGCGCCTCTCGGGCGCGCGGCTCGCGGCCAACGAGTCCGCGGCGATCTCGACGATGCGGCTGATCTCGTCGGCGCAGGCGCAGTTCCGCTCCGCGAACGCGGTCGACACCGATGCCGACGGCAGCGGCGAGTACGGCTACTTCGGGGAGATCGCGGGCGTCGACCCGCTGCGCGTGAGCGCCGCGGGTCTGCCCGCCGCGGGCGTCCCGGGCGTCGACGAGCTCGACCCGTCGATGCTCTCCGCCCAGTTCGGCTCCGTGAGCCTCAGCGTCGTCGTCCGCTCCGGCTATTGCTTCCAGATGTGGCTCCCGGATGCCGCGAACGCCGGCATCGCCGAGTGGACGGACGGGGGCGCCGATTTCGCCGACGTGCCGGATCCGGACAACAGCGAGCTGGCGTGGACCGCCTACGCCTGGCCCGTCGAGGCAGGCCGGACCGGCCAGCGCGTCTTCTTCGTCAACCACGAAGGCGACCTGCTCCAGATGAACAACCGCGTCGCCACGCCCTACCAGGGGGCCGGCGGCGGTCCGGACTGGTCCGCGGCGTTCACGGCCGCCGACATGATGGCGGCGCTGGCGGTCGGGCCCAACGTGGCGGCGCTCGACGGCAACCTCTGGATGCCGGTCCGTTAGGCGACGCCGGGACGGGGCCGCCGGGCGGGTTCGGACGAGCGCGGCGCCGCGCCCTTGCGCAAGCGGTCCTCGGGGGCCATGATCTTCGGCCGCTTCGCCCGCCGCACGGCGTTCGAAGCAGCGCGAGCCGCCCGAGCGCCATCCAGCAACGCAACAGGAGACCCGTCATGGCCCATGCACAGATCAAGTCCGGTGGACCCACCCGCGGCCGTCAGCGCGTGCGCCGCATCGGCATGGGCTCCGGCCGCTCCGTCGCGAACGCGAAGATCCGCGGCAAGAAGAAGAAGCGCTCCTAGCCTGCGAGTAGCGAGCGCTCAGTCCGCCGGCTCCGGATCGCCCTCGAGCAGGCAGCGGATCCAGGAGTTGAAGAGCGCGCTCGTCACGGCTCCCGAGCGGTAGTCCGCCACCGACAGCCGGGAGCGCGCGAGCACCGCGAGCACGGCGCGCCCGTCGTCCGCCACGACGCGCGCGGACAGGACGTAGATCCCGGTCTCGCTGCCGCCCTTGAAGCCCTGCTCGCGCACGCCGTCCGACGGGTAGTGCTCGCTGCCCTGGGCGTACAGCTCGAGGAACGTGCGCGACGTCTGCGCGTCGACGAGCTCGCCGCGGTGCGCGTCGGCGATCAGCGCGACGACGTCGCTCGGCCGCGCGAACCACTCGATCTCGGCCAGCGCCGGCGAGAGCGAGGCCCAGCCGTACCCGGCGATCAGCGTCCCGCGCCACTCCTCCTCGGACAGCTCGGCGAGCGACTCGTCGAGCGCGCGCAGCCAACCGGCGCGCGTCGCCCGGTCCGCCGCCAGCCACGCGTCGACCGTCTCCGCGACCGACTCGGTCCCGAGCACCGCGCGCCGCCGCGCGCTCCCGCAGCCCTTGACGAGGAACATCTCGCGCGTCGACAGGAACGGCGCGTTCCGCTCGGGCACCGAGTTGCGGTAGAGCGCGAGCCGCTGCTCGACCTCCTCGCGGCCGACGAGCGCGAGCAGGTGGTCGGTCGCGGTGTTGTCGCTGATCGCGATCATGAGCTGCGCCGCCTCGCGCACGGTCAGCTCGTGCCCCGCGGGACGCGTGTGCAGGCTGCCGCTCGGCAGGCTCTTGAGCTCGTCGCGCACGACGAGCGTCCCGTCCAGGTCGATGGCGCCCTCGCTCGCCTGCCGCGCGAGCTCCGCGAGCACGTAGAGCTTGAACACCGAGCCGAGCGGGAACGCGGAGCGGCCGCGCGAGAGCGCGATCTCCTCGAGCGGCTGGCCGTCCGGGCCGAGCAGCGCGAGCGCGAGCCCCCAGTCGCCCGGCAGGTCCGCCAGCGCCTCGACGAGCGCGGCGCGCGAGCGCGGCAGCGCGCCGGGCCGGTTGAACCAGCCGTGGACGCGTCCTTCGCCGTCGAGGCTGAGCAGGACGGTCCACGCGCTCGCGTCCTGGCGCAGCTCGTACGCGAAGCGCTCGAGCTCGCCCGCGCCGCCCGCCCGTCGCTCGAGCAGCCGTGCGCGCACGGCGCCGCCGTCGCGCATCGTCCCGAGCACGCTCGCGACCTGCTTGGGCGGGAGCACCGCGGCGATCTCGTCGCTGAACGTCGCTGTGAGCGGCTCGACCGTCGCGCCCTGCGTCTCGTCGATCACCGCAGCCATCGCGGCCACGAACGCGGACGCGGCGTCGAGCACGGGATCGCGCCCACCAGCTGGCCCCGAGCCGCCGGCGCCGAGCGGTCCGCCGCCCTGCGCCGCCGCGCTGGCCGCGCTGGCTGCGAGGGCCGCGAGGGCGAGCGCGAGCAGCGGCCGGCCCGCGCGGAGGAGGCTCGCTTGCATGCGTTGCATACGGCTGGGGGCGGCGGTCTATTCCCGCGCGCCGGCGGTATCGTCGAGGCGGTATCCTCGCGTGATGTCCGCTCCGCGTCGAATCGCGCCCGTGCTGGCGCTCGCCCTGTTCGGCGCGTGCGCGCCCGACGCCGCACCCGATGCCGTGGCCGCGGACGCCGCGGACGCCGCGGACGCCGCGCCCGCCGGGCCCGCCGCCGAGCGCAGCCGCCTCCCGTCGGTGGCCGGGACGCCGGACGGCGCGCTCCTGGCGTGGATCGAGGAGCCGGCGGACGGCGCCGCGGAGCTGCGCGTGGCGCACCTGGGCCCGACCGGCTGGGAGAGCGCGCGCACCGTCGCGCGCGGCTCCGGCTGGTTCTTGAACTGGGCGGACTTCCCCGCGGTCGCGACCGGCGGCGCGGGCGGCGTCGCGGCGCACTGGCTCGTCGACCACCCGGACGCGCACGCGTACGGAGCGCACTTCGCGGTGTCGAGCGACGGGGGAGCGACCTGGAGCGCGCCGCGGCCGCTGCGCGAGGGCGGCTCGTCGAGCGAGTACGGCTTCGTCTCGTGGGCGCCGCTCGCCGGCGGCGGCTGGCGTGTCGTGTGGCTCGACGGGCGCGAGCGAGACGCGCCGGACGCGCGCGGCGACGAGATGGCGCTGTTCACGCGCGCCGTCGCGGACGACGGCGAGCTCGGGCCCGAAGAGCAGCTCGACGAGCGCGTGTGCAGTTGCTGTCCGACCGCGCTCGTGCGGACGGCGGACGGAGCGCACGTCGTCGCGTACCGCGACCGCACCCAGGACGAGGTGCGCGACGTCGCGGTGCTGCGCTCGCGCGGCGCCGGCTGGGAGCCGGTCGCGCTCGAGCCGGACGGGTGGACGATCGCCGGCTGCCCCGTGAACGGTCCCGCGCTCGCCGCGACGGACGACGGCGTCGCGCTCGCGCGCTACACCGAAGGCTCCGGCGGCGAGCCGCGCGTGCTCGTCGCGTTCGCGCGCGGCGGCGACGCGCGCTTCGGCCCGAGCGTGCGCGTCGACGGCGGTCGCGCCGCCGGACGAGTCGACGCCGCGCCGCTCGGCGAGGGCGAGGCGCTCGTCAGTTGGCTCGAGCGCGCGGACGGCGGCCGCGCGCAGTGGTTGGTCGCGGTCGTCGGCGCGGACGGCTCGGTGGGGGAGCCGACCGCGGTCGCCGAGGTCGCGGACGCGCGCTCCGCCGGCGTGCTGCAGATGGCGCGCGCCGGCGCCTCTGTGCTGCTCGCGTGGGCCGACCCCGACGCGAAGCGCGTGCGCACAGCAGTCATCGACCCGTCGACGCTGCGCTGAGGGGCGAGCGGGCGCGCCGTCGACCCGTCACGGTTCCGGCGACGCCGGCGAGCGCTGCCACGCGCCGAAGTGCAGCGGGCCGTCCTGGGCGACCGCGACGATGTCCTCGATGCGCACGCCGAAGCGGCCGCGTTGGTAGACGCCCGGCTCGTCGCTGAACGTCATACCCGGCGCGAGCGGCTCCTCGTTGCCGCCGTCGAGGTAGGGCGGCTCGTGGCCCTCGAGGCCGATGCCGTGGCCGACGCGGTGCGTGAAGAGCGCGTAGCCCGCGCCGTAGCCGGCCGCGTCGAGCGCCGCGCGCGCCGCGCGATCGACGCCGGCGCACGGCGCGCCGACCTGGAGCGCGTCGAACGCGCGCTTCTGCGCGTCGCGCACCGCGTTCCACACGCGTTCGAGCTCCGCGCTCGGCTGTCCGCCGAACGACCACGTGCGCGTGTTGTCGCTCTGGTAGCCGTGCAGCGCGCCGCCGGTGTCGACGAGCACGACGTCGCCGCGTGCGAGCCGCGTGCCGCGCGGCGCGCCGTGCGGCTCCGCGGATTCGGGGCCGACGAGCGGCAGCACCCACACGTCGCGCAGGCCGAGCCGCTCCTGCGCGCGCCGCAGCATCTCGCCGAGCTCGACGTCGCTCGTGCCGGGCGCGAGCACGCGCGCGACCGCGACGATCGCCCGCTGCGTCAGCTCGTTCGCGCGGCGCAGGAGCGCGAGCTCGTGCTCGTCCTTGCGGCCGCGCAGCGCCGCGACGAGCGGGCCGCCGAACACGACCGCGTCCGCGCCGAGCGCCGCCGCGACGTGGTGGTGCACGAAGCTCCGCGCCGACGGGTCGAGCGCGATCCTGCGGACGTCGCGCGCGCGCAGCGCGTCGGCGAGCGGACGCCACGCGTGCTCGTGCTCCTGCCACGCGACGAGCGCGCCCTCCGCGCCGGCGCGGGCCGCGCGCTCGCCGGCGCGCGCCGCCTCGAACGCGGGGCACACCCAGGCGAGCTCGCCCGACGCGAGGAGCGCGAGCGCGAACAAGCGCTCCGATGCCTTCCACTCGACGCCCGCGAGCCACGCCATCGTCGCGCCGGGCTCGACGAGCAGCGCGTCGACCTGCGCCGCGCCGAGCAGCTCCGCCGCGCGCGCCCGCCGCGCCGCGCGCTCGGCGGCGTCGACCGGCGCGACCGACGCGCTCTCGTCGACGAGGTCCGCGAACAGCGCGTCGAGCTCCGCGCGCCGCTCGGCATCGACCGCGAACGCACCCGACGCGCTCATCGCTCGCTCGGCGGCGGCGGCGCCGGCCCCAGGTGCTCGCACAAGAAGCGCTCGATGCGCCGGTACTCGTCGAGCCAGTGCCGACCGTCCTCGAAGCCGTGGCCCTGGCTCGGGTAGAGCATCGCCTCGAAGTCGAGCGAGCGGTCGATCAGCTCCTCGATCAACCGGATCGAGTCCTGCGCGAACACGTTCGAGTCGACGAGGCCGTGCAGGACGAGCAGCGGATCCTCGAGGTTCTCGACGTGGTCGATCGGCGACGAGAGCTCGTACGCGGACGCGTGCGTCGAAGGCCTGCCCAGGCGCGGCTGCGTGTAGCGCGGGTGGTACGTGCGCCAGTCGGTGACCGAGCGCAGCGCGGCGCCCGCGGCCCAGCGCTCCGGCGCGGTGAACAACGCCATCAGCGTGAGGAACCCGCCGTACGAGCCGCCGTAGATGCCGACGCGCTCGGGGTCGACGACGCCGCGCGCGACGAGCGCGTCGACGACCGCGTGGATGTCGTCGAGGTCCTTGCCGCCCAGGTGGTGCTGCACCGCCGTGCGGAACGCGTTCCCGTAACCCGCGCTCCCGCGGTAGTCGACGTCGACGACGACGTAGCCGAGCGTCGCGAGCCGCGCGTTGAACAGGAACTCGCGCGGGTAGCGCGTGAGCGAGTCGACGACGTTCTGCAGGTAGCCGGCGCCGTGGACGAACACGACGGCCGGCCGCGCCACGTCCGGGTCGTCGAGCGACGGCGCCCACACGTGCGCGCGCACGCGCTCGCCGTCGGGCGCGGTGGTCTCGAAGCGCTGCGGCAGGGGCAGGTCGAGGGCGACGAGCTCGTAGGGCTCCGTGTCCGTGAGCGGGTTGGGGTTGCGCGGGTTCGCGCCCCAGATCTCGCCCGGCGTGCCGATCGTCGCGTGCACGAACGCGACGCGCGTGCCCGATGCTGCGACGAGCGGGAGCTCGTTGGTGCCCGGCGGGGCGCCGATCCAGCGCACCGGGCCCCCGCCGGCGTCGACGACGCCGATCGAGCGCCGCGCGGGATCGTCGCGGATCGCCTGCAGCGCGATGCCGCCCTCGGGCAGCGGGCGGAAGTCGGTGACCTCGCCCTCGACGGCGGTCAATTGGCGCAGCGCGCCGGGCACCACGTCGAGCGCGAAGAGCTGCGCGCGGCCGGGCGTCGTCGAGCTCGCGAGCAGCTCCGACGCGAACAGCAGAGTCTCGCCGTCCGCGCTCCAGTGCGGCCGCGTCGCAGGGCCGCCGAACCAGCGCGGGTCGTGCTCGCGCACCGCCAGGCGCGCGCCGCTCGGCTCCCAAACCCACAGCTCGCGCGTGCGGAAGTCCGGCGTCACGCGCGCGATCGCGAGCCGCGCGGGATCGTCTGCCTCCGGCTGCGGCGCCCAGCTCAGCCCCGAGTACCACCCCGGCGGCGGCCCCGGGCCGGCCTCTGCGCGCGCACCGAGCTCCGGCAGGCCGGCGGTGCCGCCGAACAACAGCTCGCTGCGCGCGCCGCTCGAGGTGTCCCACACCCACGCGCGCGTCGGCCAGGGGCCGTCGTCGGCGAGCGCGCGGCGCGACTCGCGCGTCGACACGCGCTCGGTGAGGTAGTCGGGCACGATCGTCGGCGCGGGCGCCTCGGAGAGGTCGTGCTCGAGCGCGAACACCCAGCGCCCGTCGGGCGAGAGCCGCGCGTCGTCGAGCTCGTCGATCGCCGCCATGCCGTCGAGCTCGACGGTGCGGCCGCTCGAGCGGATGAGCACCTGCGGTCCGCGCCGCTCGTCGTCGTCGCCCTCGCGTTGCTCGATGTCGTCGCTCTCGCGTTGCTCGATGTCGTCCTGCACGCTCTCGTCGTCCCCGTCGCCGCCGGCTTGCACGACCGGCTCTCGCGGGCTGAAGACGACGTCGTAGTCGTCGCTCCACTGCACCTCGGAGTCGCGCGGCGCGACCATCGCCGACAGGCACAGCGCGTCCTCCAGCGCCACCGGCCGGCGCGCCGCGAGCGAGAGCCGGTAGCGCTCCTCGCCGTCCGAGACGATCAGCGCGAGATCGTCGTCCTCGAACTCGAGCGAGCGGATCGTGCCGAGGCGCGGCGCGCCGTCGTCCTCGGCGTCGTCGTCTGCGTCGTCGTCTGCCTCGTCCCCGCGCGGCGCGCGCGGCTCGCGCGGCTCGTCCGGCGGCGCGAGCAAGAGCTCCGCCGCCGCCTCGTCCGGGTCGACGAGGTACACCGCCGAGCCGGCGGCGACTGCGAGGGTGGAGCCCGACGTGCTCCATGCCGCGCGCAGGCGCGCGCGGTCGTCGCGCTCGTCGCTGCCCTCCTCGCCGCGGCCGTCGTCGTCGTCCGAGCCCTCGTCGTTCGCCGCCGAGCTCGCCGGCGGCACCGCGCCCTGCGGCAGCCAATCGGCGAGCGGGCGTCCGGCGCCCTCGGGATACCACGTGAGGCCGGCGACCGGCCCCATCATCACAAAGAGCAGCCGCAGGGCCGAGCCGGGCTCGAGCCGCGGCGCGCCGTGCTCGTCGGTCTCGACCGGCCGCCAGCGCACGAGCAGCCAATGGCCGTTCGGCGACAGCGCGACCGGCTCGGGCGCCTCGCCCGCGATGCCGGGCCCGAGGAAGATCTGCTCGAGCGCCGGGCGCGGCGCGGGCGCGGGAGCGCTCCTGCACCCGGCGGCGAGCGCGAGCGCGAGCGCTGGAACGATGCGCGCGCCCGCGCGCGCTGTGACGTTGCGCGCGCCCGCGCGCGTTGTGACGTTGCGCGCGCGCGCACGCGCGACGGCGGCTCCTGCGCTCTCACGCATGTGCGGTGGCGATCTCGCGGAACAGGACGAATGCGCCGCGGCCGCGCTCGCTGGCCGCGCCGAGCGCGCGGTGCGCGGTGCGCAGGAGGTCGTCGGCGGTCTCGGCGTCGGAGGGCAGGAGCGCGCCGCCGATCGATGCGCCGACCTTCGCGTCCGGCGCGCCGGGGATGCGCACCGGCGCCGCGAGGGCCTCGAGCACCTTGCGCGCGACCTGCCGCGCAGCGTCCGGCGTGCCGGCGCCCGGGAGCAGCAGCGCGAATTCGTCGCCGCCGGTGCGCGCGACCGTGTCCGCGCCGCGCAGGAGCGCGCTCAGCCGCTGCGCCAGTCCGCGCAGCAGCGCGTCGCCCGCGGCGTGGCCATGGCCGTCGTTCACCGCGCGCAGGCCGTGCAGCTCGATCGCGAGGAGCGCGAGCGGGTCGCCGCTGCGGCGCGAGCGCGCGACCTCGAGCTCGAGGCGATCGACGAGCGTGATGCGGTTCGCGAGCCGCGTGACCGGGTCGCGCGTCGCCGAGCGGCGCAGCGCGTCCTCGTAGCGCTGGCGGTCGGTCTCGTCGCGCAGCACGAGCACCTCGCCGTGCACCTCGCCGCGCAGGTCCGCGATCGGCGAGCGCCGCTCGCGCACCGGGACGAGCCGTCCGTCGCGCGCGGCGACGGTGACGACGCGCTCGGCTCCCGGCTCCGCCGGCGCGGCGCCGTCGCTCGTGCGCAGGATCTCGCCGAGCGGCAGCCCCGTCGCGTCCTCGCGGCGCCAGCCGAGCAGCGCCTCGGCGACCGGATTGATGAACGTGACGCGGCCGTGTGCGTCGGTCGTGACGACGCCTTCGGTGAGGCTGTGCAGGAGCGTTGTGGCGGTGCCCTCGGTCGCGAGCATGCGGTCCTCGACGCGGATGCGCCGCATGCCGAGCGACGCGGTCACGCCGAGCGCGAACAGGGCGAGCGAGTGGTTGGCGACGCACGGCAGCCAGCCGCCGGGGCCGCGCAGCTTCGCGAACGCGAGCGCGAGCAGCACGAGCACGCCGCACGCGACCGCGAGCCAGGCGGTGAAGCGCCGATCGGCGAGCCACAGGCTGATCAGCACCGGGACGACGTAGAGGAAGCCGGCGGCGACTTCCTTCCCGGCGACGAGGTCGGACACGAAGATCGCGCCGCACAGCACCGCCGACACGCGCAGGATCGCACCGCGGTCCCCCGGCCCCTGGCTCCTCGCCGCGGCCCAGCCGGTCGCACGTCCCATTCGGATACCCGTCCCGGTCTCGCCCGTCGCCGACGCGCGTCGTCACTCGCTCGACCTCGACTCCGCGAGGGCGAGCGCGTTCTGGATCAGACCCAGGTGCGAGTACGCCTGCGGGTGGTTCCCCAGGCCCTTCTTCGCACGCGGATCGAATTGTTCGGAGAGTAGCCCCGTCGGTCCGGTCAGACCACTCCACGCCTCGAAAAGCGCCCGCGCGTCGTCCTTGCGGCCGATCGCGAGCAGCGCCTCGACCAGCCACGCCGCGCACAGGTGGAAGCCGCCCTCGGCGCCCGGCAGGCCGTCGTCGAAGCGGTAGCGGTAGACCGTCGGCCCGTCGCGGAGCTCGCGCTCGACCGCCTCGACCGTCGACACGAAGCGCGGGTCGGACGGCGGGACGAGCCCGCACAGTCCGACCAGCAGGACCGAGGCGTCGAGGGACGGCTCGCCGTACGCGATCGTGAACGCGCCGCAGCGCTCGTCGTACCCGCGCTGCAGGACGTCGTGCGCGATCCGCTTCGCGAGCGCCGCCCAGCGCGGCCGCGGCGCGCCGACGAGGTCCTCGGCGAGCTTCGCGGCGCGATCGAGCGCGAGCCAGCACATCGCCTTCGAGTGCACGTAGTGGCGCTGCGGCCCGCGCACTTCCCAGATGCCGTGGTCGGGCTCGTGCCAGCGCAGCTCGACCGCCTCCGCCATCGCGGCGACGAGGCGCCCGTGCTCGGCGGACAGCGGCGCGCCCGCGTCGTGCAGGCGGTCGACGAGCGCGACGATCGGCCCGAACACGTCGAGCTGCACCTGCGCGCCCGCGGCGTTGCCGACGCGCACCGGACGGCTGCCCGCGTACCCCGCGAGCTCGGAGATCTCCGCCTCGGAGTCGATCTCCTGCCCGTTGACCTGGTACAGCGGCCGCAGCCGCTCCGGCCCCGGCAGGTGGTCGAGCACCGCGAGGATCCAGTCGAGCAGGCGCATCGCCTCGGAGAGGCTGCCCAGGCGCACGAGCGCGTCCGCGGAGAGCGCGGCGTCGCGCAGCCAGACGTAGCGGTAGTCCCAGTTGCGCACGCCGCCGAGCGTCTCCGGCAGGCTCGTCGTTGCCGCGGCGCAGATCCCGCCGGTCGGCCCGAAGCACAGCGCCTTCAGCGTCAGCGCGCTGCGCAGCACCGCGTCGCGCGCGACCTCGGGCAGCACGAGCCCCGCCGCCCAGCTCGACCAGTAGCGCCGCGTGCGCAGCGCGCGCTCGCGCTCGCCCGGCTGCGTGTCGCCCAGGTGCGCCGTGCCGTAGCGCAGCTCGAAGACGAGCGGCTCGCCGTCGACGTCGACGTCGGCGCTCGCGACGTCGTGCTGTCCCTCGAGCTCGATGCGCCACGCGACGCGCGGCGCGCGCAGCACGATCGGGTCGGCGCCGCCGTCGATGCGCAGGCCGCCCTCGATCGGCACGAGCTTCGTGACGAAGCGGCCGAAGCCGATGCGCGGCGCGAGCCGGATGCGCGCGCGCCCGCGGCCGCGCAGCACGCGCACGAGGTCGCTGCGCCCGGGGCGCTGCTCCGGCCGACCCTGCGACACGTCGAGGTAATCCTCGAGCAGGAGCTCGCCCCAGCGCGTCTCGAGCACGAGCGAGTCGTCGGCGTAGCGCTGCTCGCCGTCGTCGTCGCCGGGCGGGCCGATCGCGAAGAAGCCGGCGGTCGGGCCGCCGAGCAGCTCGGCGAACAGCGGCGGCGAGTCGATGCGCGGCGCGCAGAACCACGTGATGCGGCCGGCGGGCGTGACGAGCGCGGCGGCGCGCAGGTCGGACAGGTACGCGTGCGCGGGGATCGGCACGGCCTCGCCGCCGGCGAGCCATGCGGCGCGCCGCTCGGCGAGGTCGGCGAGCAGCCGCGCGACCTCGATCGGGCCGGCGACCCGGTACTGCGCGCACGTCTCGCCGTGGCCGACCTTGACGCCGACGTCGGGGCCGCGCAGCACGCGGAACGCGTCCTCGTCGGTGACGTCGTCGCCGAGGAACAACGTCGCGCTCGCGCCGACCTGCTGGCGCACGTGATCGAGCGCGTCGCCCTTGTGCGTCGGCACGACCGCGAGCTCGACGACCTGGTGGCCGCGGCGCACGTGGACGCCTGCGGCGCTCGCGGGGCCTGCGAGGACGCGCTCGATCGCGCGCTCGGCCGCGTCGGGCGCCGCGCCGCGGTAGTGGAACGCGACGCCGGCGGGCTTGCGCTCGACGAGGAAGCCGGGCGCGGCGCTCGCGATCTCCTCGACGCTCGCGACGATGCGGTCGCGCAGCGCCGCGACGTCGGGAGCGAGGCTGCGCGCGAAGCCGGCGTCGAACTCGCTGCCGTGGCTGCCGACGAGGTGCACCGCGTGCGGCGCGCCGGAGAGCCGCGCGAGCTCCTCGAGCGCGCGGCCCGAGAGGATCGCGACGTGCGTCTGCGGGAGCTCGGCGAGCAGGCGCACCGCGACCATCGCCGCGCGGTGGGGGAACGCCGCGGCGGGGTCGGCGACGATCTCGGCGAGGGTGCCGTCGTAATCGCTCCCGACCAGGAGCATCGGCGCGCGCGCGAGCTCGCCGATGCGCTCGTCCAGCGTGCTCACGAGGCGAGCGCTCCGAGGAATCCGTCGGCCCAGGAGTGGACGTCGGCGCGCTCGACGACGCGCCGCATCGAGGCCATGCGGCGGCGCGCCTCGCGCGGCGTCATCGAGGCGGCGCGCTCGAGCGCGGCGGCGACGCCGTCGACGTCGTGCGGGTTGACGAGCAGCGCTTGTTTCAGCTCGATCGCCGAGCCGGTGAACTCCGAGAGGACGAGCGCGCCGGTGTTCTGCGTGCGCGTCGCGACGTACTCCTTGGCGACGAGGTTCATGCCGTCGCGCAGCGGGGTGACGCACATGACGTCGGCGGCGAGGTAGTACGCGACGAGCTCCTCGACCGGCAGGCTGCGGTAGAGGTAGACGAGCGGGACGCGCCCGGGCAGGCCGAACGTCCCGTTCAGGTTGCCGACCTGCTGCTCGATGCGGTTGCGCATCTCGGCATAGTCGGGGACGAGCTCGCGGCTCGGTACCGCGACCTGCACGAGCACGAGGTCGTCGACGGCGGACGGGTCGTTCGCGAGCAGCGTCTCGAACGCGCGCAGGCGCACGTCGATGCCCTTCGTGTAGTCGAGCCGGTCGACGCCGAGCAGCACGCGGCGCACGCTGCCGAGCTGCTCGCGCACGCGGAACGCGCGCGCCTGGACCGCCGGGTCGTTCGCGAGCGCCTCGAAACGCTGCACGTCGATCGAGATCGGGAAGCTCGCCGCGCGCACCTCGCGCCCGCGGTAGCGCAGGACCTGGCCCGGGCTCTTGGCGGCCGTCGCGTCGGTGAAGCGTCGCGCCGCGCGGCAGAAGTTGAGCGCGCCGTCGCGCGTCTGGAAGCCGACGAGGTCGGCGCCCAGCAGGCCTTCGAGGATCTGGCGGCGCCAGGGGAGCTGCGCGAACAGCTCGACCGGCGGGAAGGGGACGTGGCTGAAGTAGCCGATGCGCGCGCGGGGGCGCAGCTCCCGCAGCATCCCCGGAACGAGCTGGAGCTGGTAGTCGTGCACCCATGCCGTGTCGCGCGGCCCGAGGTGCTCCGCGACGCGCTCCGCGAAGCGGCGGTTCACGTCGCGGTACGGCCACCACCAGTGGCGGTGGAACTCCGGCCGGCGCACCGCGTCGTGGTAGAGCGGCCAGAGCGTCGTGTTCGAGAAGCCCTTGTAGAAGAGGTCGACGTCGCTCGAGGAGAGCGCGACGGGCTGCTGGCGGATGCCGTCGTGCTCGAACGGCTCGGGCGCCTCGCCGGCGTAGCCCGCCCAGCCGATCCACGAGCCGCCGTTGCGCCGCAGGATCGGCGCGAGCGCGGAGACCAGTCCGCCCGGGCTCGTCTGCCATCCCGAGCGCCCTTCGCCGTCCTTGACCCGCCGGACGGGCAACCGGTTGGCGACGACGACGAGACGGGCGGTGCGGCTGCGCGCGGGCACGGGCGCACGAGGGTACTCGCCTGGCGGGACGGGTGCGACTCAAGGCCGGGACGGAGCGGACCCGATAGCAGCCCCGTGGAAGCGACCCGCGAGTCCCCGCTTGCCGAGGCGCGGCCGTGGCCGCGCCCGCTCGTGCCCGCGTCGCTCGACGAGCGGCCACGTGCCGGTGCCCGCGCCCTGCGCGCGGGCCTGCGCTTGGGGCGCGTGGGGATCGGCGCGTTCGTGCTCTACGCGCTCCTGTTCAACGTCTCGGTCGTGCGCGGGAACTCGATGTCGCCCGGCATCCACGACGGCGACCGCATCCTCGTCGGCGCCTGGACGTACCTGTTCGGCCCGATCGATCGCGGCGACGTCGTCGTGCTCCAGTACCCGCTCGACCCGCGGCTCGACTACATCAAGCGCATCGTCGGGCTGCCCGGCGACGAGATCATGATCGCGGGCGGGCGCGTGTGGGTGAACGGGCAGCAGCTCGCGGAGCCCTACGTCGAGGAGACCGACCCGGAGTCGTACTGCAGCACGCACGTGCGTCCGGGCCACTTCTTCGTGCTCGGCGACAACCGCCGCCGTTCGTCGGACAGCCGCGAGTTCGGGCAGGTTCCGGTCGAGAACGTGCGCGGCCGCGTCGACCTGCGGCTGTGGCCGCCGTCGCGCGCGGGGCTGGTCGACTGAATCGATCGCCCGCGCCGCTACGATGGCGCGGATGGACGTTCCGACGGATGGGTCCGGCCGCGTCGCGCTCGTCGCGGGCGGCTCGCGCGGGCTGGGGCTCGGCGTCGCGCGCGCGCTGGCCGCGCGCGGGGATACCGTGCACGTCGCGTCGCGCAGCGCTCGCTCGCGGGCCGCAGCGCTCGGCGCAGCGGGCGTCGAGCCCGCGCGCGTGCACGACGTCGACCTCGTCGATCCGCGCGCGGCGAGGGGGCTCGTCGAGCGCGTGCTCGCCGCCGACGGACGGCTCGACTACGTCGTGCACACGGTGGGGGACTACCGCGAGGGTCCGCTCGCCGAGCTCGGCGTCGACGACCTGCGCGCGCTGCTCGAGAGCAACGTCGCGACGGCGCTCGCGCTCGCGCACGCCGCGCGCGCCGCGCTGCGCGCGAGCCGCGGCCGCTTCGTCTTCTTCGGGACCGCCGGGCTCGCCGGGCTGCGCGCCAAGCGCGCGAGCGCGGGCTACGCGGCGGCGAAGAGCGCGCTCGCCGTGCTCGTCCGCTCGCTCGCGCTCGAGGAGGCGCCGCACGGCGTCACGGCGAATCTCGTGTCGCCGGGGCTCGTGCCGCACGAGGACGCGCACCCATCGACGCTCGATCCCGCGCTGCACGCGCGCATCCCCGCGGGTCGCGCCGGCGCAATCGACGAGATCGCGCGCGCGGTGCTGTGGCTGTGCTCGGATGGCTCGGCGTACGTGACGGGCGCGGATCTGCCGGTCGCGGGCGGCTGGATGCTGTGACGACGCCGGCGCTCAGCGCGCCGCCTGCGCCGGCGCCGGGCCCGCTGCCGCGGGGCGCTCGCCGGTCTCGGCGTACGGCTTGAGGCAGTCGCGCACGAGCAGGAGCCAGCCGGACTCGAGCGACTGCTCGGTCTCCTTCGACACGTGGCCGAAGACCGAGTGCTCGAGGCGCAGGAGCGTCGTGCCGGGGTTCTCGGCGCCCTTCTCGAGCGTCCACGTCATCACGCTGCGGTGCGGGCCGCCGAAGGACTTGCTCGAGTCGCCGACCGCCTGGAGGAAGTGCGGCGCGCGCAGCCCGTTCACGATCGCCCAGATCAGGCCGGCGCCGTCGCCCCAGTCCTCGTACATGCGTCCGCCGAGCTGCTCCTCGATGTGGAAGCCGCGCGGCTCGGGTCCGGTGTAGAAGTCGCGGTGCCACCAGGCGGACGTCTCGCCGACGAGGGCCTGCCAGACGCGCTCGGGCGACGCCTCGATCGGGACTTCGACGAGCAGGGTGCGGGCGGCGAGCGAAGCGGTCTCGGTCGACATCGGGTCGGTCTCCTGGGGGCGGGCCTCGGCGAGGTCCTTGATGCGCAGCAGGCGGTCGCTGTCCGGCTCCTCGAACGCGCGGATCCAGCGGTCGTAGATCGCGCGCACCGGAACGGGGTTGAGGTGGTGCCAGCGCTCCCGGCCGCGCTCTTGGACCAGCACGAGCCCCGCCTCCTCGAGGACGCGCAGGTGCTTGCGCACGCCGAAGCGCGTCATCGCGAAGAGCGCGGCCAGCTTGCCGGCGGGCAAGGGGGCGTGGCGCAGGACGTCGAGGATGCGCCGGCGCGTCGGGTCGGCCAGGGCGCGCCACACGGGGGCGAACGCCTCGGAGGCCGGAGTCGGGGACGGAAGCGCCACGTGACCATCAGGTCACATGATGGGGCGGAGCGCAAGCCCGAAACTGCCGCTCTACAGCGTCGCGTCGAGCGTCTGGAGCGCGTACGCCGTCGCCAGGACCGGGTTGCCCTCCCACCAGCGCGGGCTGTTGTGGTTCACCCACGAGCCGTCGGGGCGCTGCATCGCGAGCATCCGCCCGGCGATCTCGGGCCGCCAGGCGTGCTCGACGCCGGCGCCGTCGACGATGCGCTCCTCGCCGTAGAGCTCGAGCGTGCGGGCCATCGTCTGGAAGTAGTAGAAGAGCCCCTGGTAGGGCGCGCGCGGGTCGGACGAGTGCTCGAAGCCCGGGTTGACGTCGAGCGTGTAGTTCTCGCGCAGCCACGTCCACGCGGCGGCGACGCGCGGGTCGTCCTTGGCGAGGCCCGCGAAGAGCATGCTCTTCAAGAACGCGTACGTCATCGAGCCGTACGAGCGCGGCACCTTGCGGCCGTCGGCGAGCGTGACGAAACCCGCCTTCGAGTCGCCCGGCATGTAGCCGGCGCCGCCGTCGTTGCCCGGGACGATCTCGACGTCGCCTTCGACGACGCGCAGGTCGTTCGACTCGGAGCGGTTCTGGCAACGCTCGAGGAACTTCACTGCCTTGGCGAACGCCGGGTCGTCCGAGCCGAGCCCCGACGCGGCGAGCGCCTCGAGCGCCATCTGCAGGTTCGACAGGTCCGGCCGCTCGTCGCCGCCGTAGCCGATGCCGCCGTAGTAGCGATCGCCCTCGCTGTAGCCCTCGCCCTCGTCGGCCTGGAGCTCCTTCAGGTACGCCTGCGCGCGCCCGATCACCGGCGCGTCCTTCTCGCGGCCGGCGCGCACGAGCGCCATCACGGCGACGGACGTCGTGTAGTTCGCGACCTTGCCGTCGTGGATCGAGCCGTCCTCGTGCTGGAGCGACACGAGCCAGTCGAGCGCGCTCTCGAGCGTCGCTCGCGCCTTCTCGGACAGGCTCGGCGCGGCGGCGAGCGCGGCCGCGGCCATCGCGGTCAGGCCCGCGTCCGGCGCGCCCGGCGCGCCCCAACGCCCGTTTTCCGCGGACTCGAGCATGAAGTCGACGCCGCGCCGGTACGCCGTCTCGACGCGCTCCCGGTCGGCGGGCGAGAACGTCGGCAGCGGCGTCGCCGCGCCCGCGTCGTCGCTCGGTTGCTCGTCTTGCGCGATCGCCTTCGCGCACGCCGTCAGCTCGAGGCACGCGCGCGCGGTCGCGACGACCGAGCCGCCCCACGAGCCCTTCGCGTCGCGCGCGCGCAAGAGCTCGCTGGCCCGCTTGCGCGCGGCGGCGGCATCGGCCGGCGCGTCGATCGTGACTTTCGAGGCCTCGGGCTCGCCCGGCGCGCGCGCGACGAACGCGAGCGCCTCTTGCAGCGGCTCGGCGGCCGTCCCCTTCGGCAGCGCGCCGAGCGCCCGCGCCGCGAGCGCCGTGTCGAGCAGCGCCTGCTCCGCGCTTGCGCCCGCGCTCGTGATCGCGCCGTCCTCGCGCTGGCTGGCGACGAGGAACGCCACGGCGCGCGCGACGAACGGCCCGTCGCCGGGCACGTACGCGCGCGGCGACTCGGCGAACGCGCGCAACGCCCACGCGCTCCCGGCGACGTCGCCGTACGCGCCGCTCGCTCCGTCCTGCTGGCCGCGCAGCCAGCGGAGCGAGAGGTCGATCGCGTCCTCGATCGAGGACGAGCGCTGCGCGGCGGGCGCGGCGCCGAACAGCGCGAGGCAGGCGACGAGGGCGAGGAAGCGGTTCGTTCTCAGCATGGCTCGATCGGAGGGCATGGTTCCCGGAAGCGGAGCGATTCGTCGGGAGCCGGGGGCGGGCGGCTGCGACCGACGCGAATGGTAGGAGAGCGGGCGCTGCGGGCGCCAACGCACGGACGGGGGGACGGTTCAGACGCCCACCTGCGCGCCGGCCACCCATCGGAGTCTCATGGGACGCTGGAGCGGGGCGGGGTGCGCTCGAACGGGAGCTTTACGCGGAGGAGCGCAACTCCGAGGGCCGCGCCTCGGTCCTGCCCCATGTCGGGCGGGTGGGGGAGGCGGTGGGCCCCCCCCGGCCGCGGACCGGCACCGACTCGCTCCGGCCCGCCCGCCGCCACGCCGCCAGCCGCGTGCGCGCCGCTACTCTGTCCGCCCCGATGCAGCGCACGACCGCGATCTTCAGCAAGCGACCCGCGCCCGGCGAGGTGAAGACGCGTCTCTGCCCGCCGCTCGCGCCCGACGAGGCGGCGCGGCTCGCCGAGGCGATGCTCGCCGACGTCGTCGAGCGCTGTGCGCGCCACGACGGCTTTCGCACCGTGCTCTGGTTCGCGCCAGCGGACGCCGAGCCGTGGTTCCGCGCGCGGTTCGGCGCCGCGCTCGAGCTGCGGCCGCAGGTCGGCGATGGGCTCGGCCAGCGGCTGGCGGCGTTCTTCGAGAGCGAGCTCGACGGCGAGAGCGGCGCCGCCGGCGCGCGCACCGCGGTCGCGATCGGGAGCGATGCGCCGCTCGTCGGGACCGACCGCGTCGTGCGCGCGCACGAGGCGCTCGAGCGCGGCGCCGATCTCGTGCTCGGGCCCGACGCGGGCGGCGGCTACTACCTCGTCGGCATGCGCCGGGCGCACGGGGCGCTGTTGCGCGACGTCCCGATGTCGACCGCGAGCATGCGCGACGAGACGATCGCGCTCGCCGCGCGGCTCGGGCTCGCGGTCGAGCTGCTCGAGCCCGGCTACGACGTCGACGTCGAGCGTGACCTCGTGCGCCTGCGCCGTGACCTCGAGCGCGCGCCCGCGCGCGACTTCCCCCGCCACACGAGCGCCTGCCTGCGCGCGATCGCGTCGCCGAACCGATGTTCGGAGGGAGCATGAGCGAGCCCGCCTTCGTCCCGCTCGACTTCGAGCGACGCGCGCCGCGCGACATGCTCGCCCGCGCGCGCGCGTTCCACGCCGAGCTCGCGCGCCGCCGCAGCGTGCGCGCGTTCGCGCCCGATGCGCTGCCCGCGGGTCTCGTGGACGAGTGCATCGCCGCCGCCGGCTGCGCTCCCTCGGGCGCGCACCAGCAGCCGTGGACGTTCGCGGTCGTCATCGATCCGAAGATCAAGAGCGCGATCCGCGCGGCCGCCGAGGAGGAGGAGCGCCGCAACTACGGCGGACGCATGACCGAGGAGTGGCTCGAGGTCCTGCGCCCGCTCGGCACCGACGAGCACAAGCCCTTCCTCGAGGTCGCGCCCGCGCTGATCGCCGTCTTCCGCCAGGCGTACGGCCTGGACGAGGGCGGCAGCCGGCGCACGCACTACTACACGCAGGAGTCGGTCGGCATCGCCGTCGGCTTCCTGCTCGCCGCGCTCCACCACGCCGGCCTCGGGACGCTCACGCACACGCCGAGCCCGATGGGCTTCCTCGAGCGCATCCTCGGGCGCCCCGAGAACGAGCGCGCGTACGTGCTGATCCCGGTCGGCCTGCCCGCCGAAGGCTGCACCGTCCCCGACCTCGCGCGCAAGCCGCTCGACGCGATCCGCGTGCGCTACGAGAGCCCCTAGCCGGCTACGAACTCGAGGGCGCGAGCCGCACGGCTGTTCCGTAGGCGAGCATCTCCGCCGCGCCCTCCGCGATCTCGGCCGACGCGAAGCGGAAGCCGACGACCGCGTCGGCGCCGCGCGCGTGTGCCTCGGCGAGCATGCGATCGAGCGCCTGCTCGCGCACCTCGGCCATCAGCTTCGTGTACTCCTCGATCTCGCCGCCGACGAGGTTCTTCATCCGCGCGATCAGGTCGTTCGCCTCGTGCGACGCGCGCACCGAGCTGCCCCGCACGAGGCCGATCACCTCGGCGACCGAGCGGCCCGGGATGCTGTCCGTCGTCGTGACGATCATCGTCGGATTTCCGTGTACGGGTCGTACGGCAGCGTCCGCAAGCGCGCGCGCAGCACGGTGAGCCCGAGGAGCAGCAGCCCCGCGCTCACGGCGCCGATCACGAGCTTGAGGCCGAGCGGGAGGTGGTCGTCGCGCGCGACGACGTACCCGACGAACACGACGAGGCCGAGCAGGCCGGCCGCGACGAGCGCGAAGCCGAGCCCGCGGCCGGTGCGCTGCAGCGGGTCGCGGCGCAGGCGATCCCACTCCGCGTCCTGCGGCTCGGGCGGTGCCATGCGACGGGCGACGACGCCGAGCCGCTGGAGCTCGGCGACCTCGCGGGCGAGGTCGCGCTGCTCGCGCATGCGGGTCTCGAACGCCGCGCGGCTCGCCGCATCGAGCTCGCCATCGACGTACGCCATCGCCAACAGCTCGTCGCGCGTGGGCTGGCGCTCCTGGGAGGTCATTCGTTCTCTCTCGAGGCTCATGCCGGCTCCCCGGCGAAGTCCGCCAGGGCCCCGACCAAATGGGATTGCAGGCGCTCGCGCAGCCGACGGCGTGCGTGGAACAGGCGCGACATCACCGTGCCTTCGGGCACGCCGAGCGTCTCCGCGATCTCGCGGTAGGCGAGCTCCTGGAAGTGACGCAGCGCGAGGATCTCGCGGTCGCGCGAGGAGAGCTGGGCGAAGCCGTCGCGGAACGCCGCGGCGAGCTCGTTGTTCTCGGCACCCTTCGAGGGGACCGGTTCCCAGCCTTCGATCTGCCAATCGCCTTCGTCCTCGTCCGGCGCGGAGAGCGAGCGGCGCGCGAGGCGCCTGTTCTTGCGCAGGAAGCTGAAGCACGTGTTGCGCAGGATGCGGTGGAACCAGGGCAGGAAGGCTTCGCCGTCGCGGAACGTGGCGCGCGCGCGGTAGGTCTTGAGGAACGCCTCCTGGCACAGGTCCATCGCGTCGTCGTGCGAGCCGACGAGGCTGTGGGCGACCCGGTAGGCGCGCCCGCGCAGCACGCGCACGAGCTCGTCGAAGGCTCCGCCATCGCCGGACTTGGCCGCGACCATGAGACGGGTGGCTTCGCACTCCATGGGGGTCGGCCCGTACGCCGCTCCGACCGGCTCATTCGAGCCTTTCTCGCGCGGCTCAGGCAACGACGGCGACCCCCGTGCCGGCATCCTGGCGGGCGAGCGCGACGGCGAGCGCCTGGTCCGCCGCCCGCTCGACCGCTCCGGGCGGCCCCAGCCGCTCGGCCGCCAGCTCGAGCCCGTCGAGGCACCCCGCGCGCCAGCCGTCGTCGTCGAGGCAGCGCTCGAGCGCGGCCGCGACCTCGGCGCGCGGCCCGTCGCCGTGGAAGCAGAACTCGGGCAGGACCTCGCGATCCGCGAGCAGGTTCACCGAGGAGAACCACGGCGTCGTGAGGAAGTTCCTCGCGAGGAACGTCTCGCGCGCGCTCGCGAGGCGATAGAGCACGACGCTCGGCACGCGATGGTGCAAGAGGTCGAGCAGCACGGTTCCCGACACGCTGAACGCGGCGCGCGCGCGCGCGAGCACGTCGTGCAGCGCGCCGGGTCGCACGCGCGCCCACTCGTGCGCGCCCGCGGCGGCGACGCCCTCGGCGAACAGGTCCGCGACCTCGGCGCGCTCGTGCGCGAGCACGACCTCGAGCTCGCGCCCTTCGCGCAAGCGCCCGCAGACGTCGAGCATCCACGGCAGGTTGCGGCGGATCACGCTCGCGCGACTGCCCGGCAGCACGACGAGGCACGGAGGCGACGCGCCGCTCGCAGCGATCGGCGCGCGCCGCGGCACGCCCGCGAGCGCGTCGAGCAGCGGATGGCCCACGTGCGCCGCGGCGACGCCGTGCCGCTCGAACCACGCGGGCTCGAACGGCAGGATCGTCAGCGCGCGGTCGACCGCCGAGCGATAGCCGCGCACGCGCCACGGCGCCCAGCCCCAGTACTGCGGCGTGACGAAGTGCACGACCGGCACTCCGTAGCGGCGCGCGACGTGGCCGAGCGGCACGTGCAGCGCCGGCGAGTCGATCGGCACGAAGAGATCGGTGCGCGCGTCGCGCATCGCGCGCGCGGCGTCGCGCAAGAGGCCGAGGTAGAACGGCAGCGCGCGTGCCGCGCCGAAGCCCATCGCGGCGCGGCTCACCGGGTCGCCGACGATCTCGACGCCGGCGCGGGCGAGGCGCGGGCCGCCCAGGCCCGCGATCGCAGGCTCGCTCCCGCCCGCGCGGAGGACGCGCTCGCGCAGCGCATCGACGAAGCGGCACGCGTGGTCCTCGCCGGAGGGCTCCGCGCACGAGACGAAGACGCGCAGCCGGCGGCCGGGCAGCGCGCGCAGCTCGGGCGTCGGCGCGGGCGTCGCGGGGCGGCCGAGATCGGCGCGCACCGCGGCCTCGAGGCGCCGGCGGCGCGCGAGGTACGCGGCCGCGGAAACGGGCAGCGCTGCGAGCGAGCCGACGGCGCGTACGAGCTCGAGCGCGACGGCGAGAGTGGGGGAGAGCGAGGAGGCGGCCGCCATGGACGGGTCGGCGAGGGACGGGCCCGGCCATTCCTCCATTTGCTCCCCGAGCGCGCAAATGAAGAATGGGAGCCATGTTGCGCGTGATCGGGTTCGCGGTGCTGGTGTTCGTCGTGTACCAGCTCCTGCGCTTCGTGCCCGTGATCGGGCGCTCGGGGTTCCTGCTCCTGTGGATCTCGGTGATCCTGGTCAGCGTCGGGGTCGCGCGGGTGGGCAGCATCGCCCTCGACGCGCGCCGCATGCGCGGCCACGTCCGCGCCCTCGGCGCCGTCGACAGCCCCCACAACCGCGGCAAGCTCGGCAGCCTGCTGCTCGGCCACGGCCGGGCGCGCCAAGCGCTGCCGCACCTCGAGGCGGCCGCCCAGGGCGAGCCCGACTACGCGGAATGGAGCTATCGCCACGGCCTCGCGCTGCTCGAGCTCGGCCGCACCGAGGAGGCGATCGCGGCGCTGCGGCGCGTCGTCGCGCAGGACGAGGAGTACGCGTACGGCGCCGCGCAGCTCCGGCTCGCGCGAGCGCTGCGCCGCACCGGCGCGCACGAGCAGGCGCTCGCCGCGCTCGAGACGTTCGAGCGCAACCACGGGCCGAGCCCCGAGAGCGCGTTCCGCCGCGGCCAGGTGCTGCGCGCGCTGGGGCGCAGGGACGAGGCGCGCCAGAGCCTGGCGCGCGTCGGCGAGCTCGCGTCGCAGGCGGCGCGCTACCAGCGCACCGAGGCGTCGGGCTGGGCGCTGCGGGCGGCGCTGTTGCGCTGGATCTGAGAGCGGTGCAAGACCTCTGGTCGCGCGTCACGGCACGCGGCGCGCGAACGCGACGAGCGAGCCGACGAGCGCGAGCACGACGACGGCGAGCAGCGGCGCGCAGAGGCGCCAGTCGAGCGCTCCCTGCCGGACGATCGCCTGGAAGACCTCGACGTCGGCGATGCGGTAGAGCGACCAGTCCGTCGCCTGCTTGACGAAGTACAGCGCGAACTGGAGCGTGCAGAAGCAGAGCATCGCGAACGCGATGCGCACCGGATGGCGGCCGACGGACGAGAGGAAGAACGTCACCGCGTAGAACGCGAGCAACAGCAGCGTCTGGTGCACCGCGCAGAGCATGAGCGGGGCGAGGCGCAGCGTCTCGCCGACTTGCGCCAGCAGCCAGGGGAGCGTCGCGGTCGTCGCGAAGACCGGGACGGCGATGGCGACCGCGCCGCTCGTCCAGCGCTCGAGCAGGATGCGCCGGCGCGTCAGCGGGCGCGCGAGCACGATCTCGAGCGTGCCGCGCTGCGCCTCGCCCGCGACCGCGCCGACCGCGAACAGGATCGCCGCCGCGGCGCCGAGCGTGTTGCAGCCCTTGAAGAAGTGCTGCATCGCCACGTACGGCACGACGCCCTCCTTCGCGATCAGCTCGACCGCCTTGCGCGCGAAGCTGAACGAGGCCGTGAGCATCTCGATCGCGGCGGACGACTGCTCGAGCGTCTTCTGGAAGTCGGGCCAGAACAGGACCGCCGGCACGAGCATCGCCTCGAGCACGACGCCGAACGCGAGGGCGCGCCAGAACGCCGAGTGCAGCGCGCGCGTCACGTCAGAGCCCCTCCACGCCGTAGAGCTCGCGGTACAGGTCCTTCAGCGACAGCCGGCCGTACTCGAGCGATTCGGGCGCCGGCAGCGCGGCGTGTGCGGCGAGCCGCTCGAAGAACGCCCGCGGGTCCTGCGCGTCGAGCAGGACGCGCGCGGTCGTGCCGTCGACGTGGGCGACGCCGAGCGGCGGCGCGCCGAGCACGCGCTCGAGCTCGCGACGCAGCGTGTCCGGCTCCACGCCGGCGGACCAGCTCATGCGCAAGAGCCGCCGCGCCCGCGCGCGCAGCTCGTCGGGCGTCTCGTCGCTGATCACGCGGCCGCGGTCGAGGAAGACGAGGCGCGAGCAGGCGTGCTCGACCTCGCCGAGGTGGTGCGACGAGAGCAGGATCGTCACGCCCTGCGCCGCGTCCGCCGCGATCACGTCGAGCAGCGCGCCGCGCTTGGCGGGATCGAGCCCTTCGGTCGGCTCGTCGAGGATGCGCACGCGCACGTCGGGCGCCATCGCGGCCGCGAACATCAACTGGCGCTTCATCCCGTGGCTGTAACCCTGGACGCGCCTCTTCAGCGGCAGGTCGAGCCGCTCGGCGATCGCGCGTCCGCGCGCCAGAGCCGCCCGCCCGCGGCCGCGCAGGAGCCAGCCGAGCTGCTCGCCGCCGCGCATCTCGCGATACAGGCCGATCTCGCCCGGCGAATACGTCGCGCGGCGGCGGATCGCGACGCCGTCGCCCGCGAGCGGCGCGCCGTCGACGCTCGCGGCGCCGGCGTCGGGGCGCACGAGGCCGACGAGCATGCGCAGGAACGTGCTCTTGCCGCTGCCGTTGGGGCCGAGGAGCCCGGTCACGCCGCCGGGGCCGACGTCGAGGTCGAACGGGTGCACGGCGACGTGCTCGCCGAAGCGGCGCGTCAGGCCGCGCGCGCGGACGAGCCCGGGCGCGCCGGCGACGGTCGCGCGCGCTTCGGGCATCTCGAGGGTGTCGCTCATCCGCTCCGCGCCCGGGCGCTGCGACTCGACGCGCGCGTTGACCGCTGATCGGGCGCGGCGAGAATAGGCGCGCGATGAGCGAGCCGCAAGCCGCGTCCGTGCCCGTCCGGCTGCTCAAGAGCGACGGCATGGGGCGCGTCGAGCGGCTCGACGGGCCGTGGGGAACGCTCGTGCGTCGCGTCGCGTGCGGTGGGCGCGTGCCGCTGTCGGGCGTGCTCGCGCGCGTGCTGTTGGGGCGCGAGCGGCGGGCGCTGCGCGCGCTCGAGGGGGTGCCGGGCGTCGCGCGGCTCGTCGAGGACGACGCGCTCGCCGCGGCGCCGGGTGTGGACGGGCGCGTGCCGGCGCGGCGCGCGGTGCTCCTGCGCACGTGGGCCGAGGGGCTGCCGCTCTACGCGGCGCAGGCGCTGCCGCGCGACTTCTTCGAACGGCTCGAGGAGCTCGTGCGCGCGCTCCACGCGCGCGGGGTGTGCCACAACGACCTGCACAAGGAGAACAACGTGATCGTCGGCCGCGACGGCTACCCGCACCTCGTCGACTTCGAGCTCGCGAGCGTGCACGCGCGGCGCGGCCGCACGTTCGCCGTGCGCAGCCGCGAGGACCTGCGCCACGTCGCCAAGCACCGGCGTCGCTACGAGACGCGCGGGGCGGGCGGGCGCGTCGAGGCCGGCGGGCGCCGCTCGCCGCTCGCGTGGGCGTGGATGCGCTTGGGCAAGCCCCTGTACACGCTCGTCGTGCGCCGCGTGCTCCGCCGGCCGCGCAGCGAGCCGCGCCGAGCGAAGGACGGCGCGTGGCCCGAGTGGACCGAGCCGTGCGGGCCGCGGACGTGACGCCCTATGCCAACTGGCTCCTATGCCATCGAGCTCGCGTTGCGTATCACCCCGGCGCGGGATTCCCCGTTCGGCGACGGGGCGCGCCCGCGAAATTCGCGAGCAGGGCCCGGCCGTGCTCGGACAGGATCGCCTCGGGGTGGAACTGCACGCCCTCGAGCGGGAGCGAGCGGTGGCGCAGCGCCGCGACCTCGCCGTGCTCGGTGCGCGCGCTGACGACGAGCTCTGCGGGCAGGCTGGCCTCTTCGAGCGCGAGCGAGTTGTAGCGCGTCGCGAAGAAGGGCGAGGGGACGCCGCGGAACACGCCTTCGCCGTCGTGCTCGACCGCGCGGGTCTGGCCGTGCGCGAGGTCGGACGAGCGCACGAGGCGCGCGCCGAACGCAGTGCCGATCGCCTGGTGGCCGAGGCACACGCCGAGCACCGCGACGTCGGGGCCGAGCTCGCGCACGAGCGACTCGCTGCAGCCCGCCTCGCGCGGACGCCCGGGTCCGGGGCCGATCACGACGCGCTCGGGCGCGAGCGCGCGAACCGCCGCGACGTCGAGCTCGCGCGACGAGCGCACCACGACCTCGTGTCCCAGCTCGGCCAAGAGCTGGACGAGGTTGAAAGTGAAGGAATCTCGGTTCTCGACGAGCAGGATCACGGCTAGGCCCCGGATACCCCGCTGGAGGGCCGCGGCGGGGCGCAAGGGACCATGCCGCGGGCCGCGCCGCAAGGGCGCGTACGCGCTCGCGGCGAGCCCTCCGGGCGCGCTGCCTGGCGATTGATTCGCCGCGGACCGGCTCTAAGGTGCTCGGATGGACATCGTGATCGTGGGGGCCGGCGAAGTCGGGTACCACCTCGCGGACATCCTCTCGCGCGAGAACCATCGCGTCGCGGTCGTCGATTCCGACCCGATCAAGGCGCAGCGGCTCCAGGACGCGATCGACGTTCAAGTGCTCGAGGGCGACGGGACGCACGCGGAGACGATGAACGCCGCCGGGGCGTCGCGCGCCGACCTCGTCGTCGCCGTCACGAACAACGACCACGTCAACATGCTGGCGAGCCTGATCGCGCGCCGACTCGGCGCGAAGCGGGTGATCCTGCGCCTCAAGGACACGCTCCGCCTCGCGCGGTATCGCTATTTCTACAAGCAATGCCTCGGCTTCGACGTCGTCCTGTCGACCGAGGAGCTCGCGGCGGACGAGATCGTGGCGACCGTGCGCGAGCAACACGCGCTCGAGGTCGAGTCGTTCGCCGACGGCCGCGTGCAACTGCGGCGCCTGCGCATCCGCCAGGAGAGCGAGCTGACCGCCGACTCGATCGCGCGGATCCGGCTGCCCGCGGGGCTGCTCATCGTCGCCGTGTCGCGCCGCGAGCGCTTCTTCGTGCCGTCGGGCGAGGACCAGGTGCAGGTCGACGATCAGGTGTACCTGCTCGGGCGCGCGGCGGATCTCGATCAGTTCGAGAGCCTCGCGGGCGCGCGCCCGTCGCCGCGGCGCAGCGTCGTGATCATGGGCGGCGGGAGCGTGGGCCAGCAGATCGCGCGCAAGCTCGACGCGGTGCCGGGCGTGACGATCCGCGTGCTCGAGTCCGACCCGGCGCGCGCCAAGGCGATCGCGCCGCACTTCTCGGACAACGTCATGGTGCTGGTGGGGGACGCGACCGACCTCGACCTGCTCCTCGAGGAGCGCATCGGCGAGGCGAACGTCTTCATCGCGACGACCGACGACGACGAGGACAACATGGTCGCGTGCCAGCTCGCGCGCTCGCTCGGAGTCGAGCGCACGGTCGCGATGGTCAACAAGGGCTCGTACCGGCAGATCTACGACCTGCTCGGCGTCGACCTCGCCGTGTCGCCGCGCATCCTGTGCGCGAATCGCATCCTGCGCTTCGTGCGCTCGGGATCGGTGTCGTCGATCGCCGTCATCGCCGATGGAAAGGGGGAGGTGCTCGAGCTGACGGCACACTTCGAGGGGACGCGGAGCGAGCGCAAGATCAAGAACCTCGGGCTGCCGAAGGGGGTCGTGATCGGCGCGCTCGTGCGCGGCGAGGAGGTGATCGTCCCGACCGGCGAGACGGCGGTCGAGAGCGGCGATCACGTGATCTTGTTCACGCTGCCGGACAAGCTCGAGAAGGTGGAGCACCTGTTCCGCCGGCCGAGCGCGTTCGGGATCGAGTGAGCGGGAGGGCTTCGTGAACCTGCGCGCGGTCCTCTGGCTGCTCGGTTGCGTCCTGCTGCTGTTGTCGGCGTTCCTGCTCGTGCCGGCGTTCGTGTCGTTCGGCTACGGCGAGCGGCGGGACGCGTTCGCGTTCGTCGACGCCGCGGCGATCAACGCGCTCATCGGCGGCGCGCTGTGGTGGTTCTTCCGCGGCGCGAACCTGACGACCGAGAAGCGGCCGGACTTCTTCCGGCGCGAGGGGCTCGCCGTCGTCGGGCTGAGCTGGCTGGTCGTCTCGCTCGGCGGGGCGATCCCGTTCGTGCTCTGCCAGAACCCGCTGGACCCGGTCGATGCGATCTTCGAGTCGGCCTCGGGGTTCACGACGACGGGCTCCACGATCTTGCCGGAGACCGCGTTCGCAAAACTGTCGCGCGGCGTCCTGTTCTGGCGCTCGTTCACGCACTGGCTCGGCGGGATCGGGATCGTGCTCGTGTTCGTCGTGCTCTTCCCGACGGGCGGGCGCAGCCTGTACCGCTCCGAGGTGCCCGGCATCGCGCGCGAGGCGGTGCTGCACCGCGTGCGCGACAGCGCGCTCGCGCTCCTGCGCGTGTACGTCGGGCTGACGGTGCTCGAGATGGGGCTCTTGCTGTCGTGCGACCTGTCGGGGGACGGCGCGCCGCTGGGGCTCGGCGACCGGCTCTACGAGGCGGCGGTGCACTCGTTCGGAACGCTCGCGACCGGCGGGTTCTCGACGCACGCGGCGTCGATCAGATTCTTCGACTCGTGGAAGGTCGAGCTGATCGTGATCGTGTTCATGTTCGCCGCCGGCATCAACTTCGCCCTGTACGACAGCATGTTGCGCGCGGGGCCGCGGCACGGCTTGCGCCTGCTCGTGCGCTCGCCGGAAGTGCTCGTGTACACGGCGATGATCGTGGGGTCGATCGCGCTCGTGACGCTGAGCCTGTGGTTCTCGAACAAGGGGCCGATCGGCGAGGACGGGGGGGTGCCGAAGTACGCGCAGATCTCGAGCTGCTTGCGCGACGCGTCGTTCCTCGTCGTGAGCCTGCAGACGAGCACCGGGTACGGCACGGCGAACTACAACGAGTGGCCGGAGTTCTGCCGCGTGCTGCTGATGTTCCTCGCGTTCGTCGGCGCGTGCGCGGGCTCGACGGGCGGCGGGCTCAAGGTGATCCGCTTCATGATCCTCGCGAAGGCGTCGCTGCGGGGTTTCCGCGCGTTCGCGCGGCCGCGCGCGATCTACAACGTGCGGCTCGGTGGTCAGACGCTCGACGAGGGCATCGTCGCGTCGATCCTCGGCTACTGCGGGATGTGGGCGCTCGTCTTCGGCGCGGGGACGTTGTACCTCGCGGCGCGGGGCACCGAACCGGTGACGGGCGCGACGGCGGTGCTCGCGACGCTGAACAACATCGGACCGGGGCTAGGGGACGTCGGGCCGTCCAAGAACTTCGCCGGGTTCCCGGCCGACGTGAAGGCGCTGCTCACCGTCTTCATGATCGTCGGCCGCCTCGAGTTCTATGCGGTCGTCGTGCTGTTCGTGCCGCGCTTCTGGCGGCACTGAGCCGCAACGCTGGCGGCACGCTGGCGGCACGGAGCCGCGCGACGCTGGCGGCACGCTGGCGGCACGCTGGCGGCACGAAGCCGCGCGACGCTGGCGGCTACGGAGCCGCGCGACGGCGCTCTACGGCACGACGTCTTCGCGATACGTCCAGCGGCGTCCGCGCGTGTGCTCGCGGTGGTGCGCCGCGAGCCGCCACAGGTCCTGCGGACCGACGACGGTGAGATATTCGCGCGCCTCGGGGCCCGAGCCGAGCCGCACGCGGCCGGAGACGAGGCCGTAGAGCCGCAGCACGTGATCCTCGTCCTCGTCGCGCACGTAGAGGCCCGCACCGGTCTGCGCCGTCGCGTCGCCCGCGAGCGCGTCGGGCACAGCGAGCAGCGCTCCGTCGACCTCGGGCAGCCGTACGATCTCGACCTCTTCCTCCCACTGCGCCCGGCCGCGGCGGCCGATCAGGACGAGCTGCGCGTCCGGCGGCGGGTCGCGGAACTCGATCCCCACGCTCGGGACGACGATCTCCATCGGCGCGGTGTACAGATCGCCGCCGATCGGCTCGACGACCGACGCCTCGATGCTCGGGCCGTCGCCGTACCAGACCGTGACGTCGATCTCGCCCGAGCGCACGCGGCGACCGAGGAAGACGACGCCGTACTCGGTCGAGACGCCGAGCTCGCTGCCGCTGCCGTCCGCCGCTTCGACCCGGACCGTGGGATAGGTCAGCAGGCGCGTGCCGCTGCACGCGCCTGCGACGAGCGAGAGCGCGACGCCCGCGCACGCGAGGCGCGCGCGCGCGCGACGGCGCGGCGTCACTGACCGCCCCCGCCTGCGGCCTCGGCGCGGCGCTCCTCGAGCTCGTCCTTCAGGTCCTGGTAGTAGTCGCGGAAGTAGTCGTTGTCGGGATCGAGCTCGGTCGCGAGCCCGATCTGGACATACGCCTTCTCGAGGTCGGCGAGCGGCACGTCGATGTCGAACTCCTCGGTCCGGCCCTCGACCTTGATCTGCACGTTGCCCATCCCGGCGAAGAACAGCCCGCCGATGCCGGCGATCTCGCGGCCGAGGTCGAAGCGGAAGCGCGCCTCGAGCGGCGACATCTCGCACGCCTTGCGGAAGTCGTCCTCGGCGTCGCCGGCCAGCGACTTGAGCCGGCCGCGCGCCCAGTAGGCGCGGGGATCGGTGACGCCGCCGTCGATCGCGCGGGTCAGGTCGTCGAGCGCCTCCTCGCGGTCGCCCTCGAAGTAGCTGACGAAACGGTAGCCGCGCTTGAAGAGCGCCTCGGGCGTGTCGAGCTCGATGCCGCCGATGAACTCCTTCCACTCCTTCTCGAGCGCCTCGACGTCGTGGACGCCGAGGTGGTCGAGCAGGACGCGGCGGACCTCCTCGGGCGATACGATCTTCGCGACTCCCTCCTTGTTCTGGAAGGGCTCCATCGTGTAGTCGACCTTCTTCTTCGGGAGCGTGTAGATGTCCTTGAAGAACTTGTCGAAGCCGCGCTGGTACTCCTTCTTGCTGTTGTTGAGGAAGTACACGAACGCCCACGCGTGCGCGTACTCGAACGCGCTGAACTCCGCCTTCGTGACGCTGAACAGGCGCTCGAGCTTGACGTAGCTGCCGTCCTTGATCGCGTTCTGGACGGTGAGGATCCGGTCGGTCTGGATCTTTCCGGGGATGATCTCCTCGACGTCGCTCGGGTCGTCCTCGTCGACGACGATCGTCGCCGAGCCGAGGTAGTCGGCGATGCCCTCGTTGATCCAGATCTGCGGCCACGCCTGCGGCTCGATCAAGTACGTGAGCAGGTGCGTGCCCTCGTGGAGCGCGATCCAGTCGCTGATCGTCGGGTCCTCGAAGTCGTGGTAGAAGTTCAGGCTCTCCTCCAGGAAGGAGAAGTAGCCCGCCACGCCGCCGCCCACGCCCGCGGCGTTCATCTCGGAGAACTCCTTGCGGTTCTTCCAGATGTTGACCGTCATCTTCGTCCGCCGCAGTTGCGGCGGTGGATTGATGCCGACCCGCCGGTCGAGCGTCTTGTACCAGGTCTCCATCAAATTGACGTAGTACTCGAGCAGCTCGGGCGACGTGTTCGTCCTGATGACGAAGTGACGCGTCTCCTCGACGTAGCAGTTGTGCCAGTCCGCGTGCGCCGCGAGCTCTGCGGTCCGCTCGCGCGCGGCGTCCGTCTTCTTGCGCAGCTCGTTCTCGTACGCCGGCTTCGACCACCAGCGCCCCTGGTAGCGCACGAAGCCCTGCTCGAGCTTCTGCTTCTCGTCGTCGTTCTTCGGGACGTAGTCCGACATGTCGCCCTCGATCTCGACCGAGGCGACGTATTGCGGCGGGCAGACGATCGTTCCGTGCTCGAAGGTCAGCTCGTAGTCGTCGCCCGACTTGCGCGCCTTCTTCACGTCGATGACGCGGCCGTCGGTCGTGAGGAGCTTGTCCGCCGCCGCGGGCGCGGCGACGGCGACGGCCGCGAGGGTCGCCGCGAGGGCTGCGAAGGCGCGCGGGCGGGGACGGGGGCGTGCTTGATCGAGCATCGTCGGGTCCTTCGGCTCAGTCCTGCGGCTCACAGCGTGAACTCCTTCCACGCGGTCTCGAGCTCCTGCCAGTCGACGCGATCGAACGCGACGTCCACCGCGCGGTCGAGGTCACCTGTCTCGGCGAGCGTCTCGAGATACGTGTCGAGGATGTGGTCCCAGGCTTCGTTCCAACGCGGGGACTTCCTGCGGCCCTCGCGCATGAAGTAGATGAACGACCAGCCCTGCGCGTAGTGCTCGCCGCCCACCGTGCCGTACGGGCTCGCCCCGTAGTACTCGCCCTGCGAGTAGCGGACGAGCTCCTGGAGCGGCACGTAGCGCTCCTCCTTGAGCATCGTCTTGACCGTCTGGACGCGCCACGCGAACGGCTCGAGATTGAAGCGTCCGTGCTTGTACTCGTAGCCCGCGTAGAAGTCGCCGGTGCCCTCGTTGTACCAACTGTGCGGAGCGAGCTGCCCGTAGAAGTAATAGATGTACTGGTGGAACGCCTCGTGGTTGACCACCGCCCACGTGTCCGCGCGTCCGCCGACTGCCTTGTCGTCGTAGACGACGAGCTCCTCCTGGTATGCGGCCCAGTAGCCGGCCGAGCCCCCCGGTCCACCGTAGAGGTGATACTGGTTCGCGTCCTTGCACACGCGCACGACGCTCGTGCGCGACAGCTCGAACGGATCGGCGACGACGGAGACCGAGCGGTTCTCGTCGATCTCCTCCTCGCGCTCCTCCTCGCCGGGCGGCCGCTTCTCGTTCTCTTCGTCCTTCTTCTCGGAGTCCGGGCCCGTCTTCGGCTTGTTCGCGATGCGGCGCGCGGCCTCGGGCGGGTAGTCGCGCTCGTAGATCTCGCGGATCGCCTCGAGGCGCGTCTTCAGATTCTCGATGAAGTCCTTGTCGTCGTTGTTCGAGATGATCAGGTAGTTCGGCGTCTCGTAGAGCTCCCAACCCGGCGTGCGCCGGATCTCGTCGAGCAGCTTCGCCTTCTTCTTCGCGCGGGGCGAGTTGCCGACCGGCATCGCGTCGCCGAGCAGGTCCGCGGTCGACACGATCTCGACGCGCTCGAGGCTCTTGCCCATCTTCTCGAAGGCGCGCCGGAACGGGATCCACTTCTTCCGCTCGCCGGGCCCGTTGAAGACGAGCGCGAGCTCGAGGTCCTTCTCGAGCTCGTACACCGCCGCGTACGCCTTGACCTCGGGCACCTCATCGCTCTTGACGCCGCCCCAGGAGAACCCGCGCCACAGCCCCGTGAACTCGATCTGCTTCGCGGAGACGACGCCCTTGATCTGGAGCTTGTCCTCGTCGGTCACGTGCCAGGCCGCGCCGTCGATCGCGTTCGAGCTCGTGACCCACTCGACGACGTCCTTGTAGGGGTTCGAGAAGCGGATGACGATCCGGCGCACGCCGTCCTCGTCGACCTCCGGCTCCTCCTCCTCCTCCTCCTGCTTGGGGCGGCGGTCGAAGACGACGAGCCAGCAGCCGAGGTACATCTCCTCGCCCTTGCCGATCGTGACCGGGACGCGGAACTTGGGCTCGTAGCGGCCGACCAGCATCTCCTCGCCCGGCTGTGGCGGGATGAACTCCCAGTCCTTGGGGACCTTGAGCTTGAAGCCGAGCTTCGAGTCGTCCTCGAACCAGGTCTTGCTGTCGACTTTGGGCTCCTGCGCGAAGCCCAGCGCGTGGAGCGCCACGATCACCAGGACCTGGATGATCGTCCCCGTCACGATTCGAAGCATTCTCCATCCTCCTCCGGTCGGCGCGCCGGCCCCTGGACGGCGGGGCGCGGTCTGCCTGCCCCTCCAACGAGGCGGCGGGCCGCCGTGTTGGACGCGATCGCGTTTTCGTCCTGCCCGGGCCATCTTCCCATCGACCGATCGAGACGCAAGGGCGGCGCGGGCTGCGTGCGGAACGACCCCCCGTACTGGCGCGAGATGACAATATTTCCGCGAAAGCAAGCGCCACAGCCGTCGCCGGCCGTCGTAGACCAGCGCGGGAACCCCCTCATCGAGGAGCTCCGATGCGATTCAGGCACCTCCTGGCTCTCGTGCTCGTGCTCGGCGTCGTCGCGCTCGCCCTCTGGCAATTCGTCGGACGCGGCCCCGGCGGCTCCGAGCCGGTGGCGCTCGCGCCGGGCGCGGGCCGAGCGCAGGCCGCCGGCCGCGACGACGCCGCGCTCGCGGGCGCAGCGAGCGAGCGCGCCGAGCGCACCGCCGCGCGCGCGCCGGACACGGCGCCCGCGACGGCAGCCCGGGGACCCGCCGTCGGCGCCGGCGCGGCTGGGACCGCCGAGGAGCCGACGGGCCCGCTGCTCGTCGGCCGCGTCGTCGACACGAGCGGCGCGCCCGTCGCGGGGGCCGCGGTGTACGCGAGCGACCGCGAGGGCTTTGCGCTCGACCTGCAGCCGGCGGCGTTCGGCGAGAGCGACTGGAGGCGGCGCTTCGAGGCGCTCAGCGACGACGAGGGCGTGTTCGAGTTGCGTGGGCCCGAGCCGGGCGAGATCCGGATCGCCGTGCGCGCCGCGGGCTTCGCTCCGCTCGACCGCTCCGGCGTCCGCCTGCCCGTCGGCGAGCGCCACGATCTCGGCGAGCTCGAGCTCCAGAGCGGGGCCGTTCTCACCGGTTTCGTACGCGACGAGGACGGTCGTCCGGTCGCAGGGGCCGAGATCCAGCGCCAGGAAGACTCGCCGTTCGCGTTCTTCGATCCCGGCTCGCGGCGCGTCGCCGCCGTGACCGACGCGTCGGGCGCGTTCCGCGTCGATCAGCTCGCGTGCGGCCCGTGGAGCTTCCGCGTGCACCACCTGCTGCACCCCGATCGCACGTTCGAGGGGATCGCCGAGGTGCCCGAGGAGACCGCGGGCCTCGACTGGCGGCTCGAGCGCGGCTTCGCGGTGCGCGGCCGCGTGCGCGGCATCCCGCCGGGCGAGAGCGACTCGCTCTTCGTCTCCGCCGCGCCCGGCGCGGCCGACCAGGGCTTCTTCTTCGCCCGTACCGAGCAGCGCGGCGAGCCGCGCTTCGGCGACGTCGCGCCCGACGGGTCGTTCGCCGTCACCGGCTTGCGCGAGGGCGAGACGTACGGCGTGCGCCTGCGCGCCCTCGCCGGCGGCCTGCGCACGATCTGGGGCGACAACGACCGCTCCGAGTCGGTCTCCGTGGCGGCGGGCACGAGCGGCGTCGAGCTCGAGTACGCCTCGGGCCTGGCGCTCGTTCTTTCCGTCGTCGACGCGTCGAGCGGCGCTCCGCTCGAGGACTTCGTCGTCCTGGCGGGCTACGGCTGGCGCAGGGCGCTCGAGGGCGAGGACGGCGAGCCGCTGCGCCACCACCCGGGCGGCCGCGTGCGCTACGAGGGGCTGCAGCAGCGGCGGAACGGGCAGGACCTCGAGCTGCGGGTCGAGGCGGTCGGCTACCGCACCTACGAGCGCGACGGCGTTCCCGCGCCGCGCGGCTCCGAGATCGACCTGGGCACGGTGCGGCTCGAGCCCGTCCCCGTGCTCACCGTGCGCGTCGTCGACGACGTGAGCGGCGCTCCGCTCGAGAACGCGCAGGTGTCGCTGCGCGCGCCGGGGGCGGCGAACCCCCAGGCGCGCGGCCTCGCGGAGCTGGGCTACGCCGGTGGCAGCTTCCGCTCGACGCGCGACGAGCGCAACCGCACGGCGACGACCGGCGCGGACGGGCTCGCGCGGCTGACGGGCTTCGCCGGCGAGAGCTGCACCGTCGCGGTCGAGCACGACGAGCACGCGCCGCTCGTCCTCGAGGGCGTGCTGCAACCGCCGGACGAGCCGTACGAGGTCGAGGCGCGCCTGCGCCCCGGCGGCTCGGTCGCCGTGACGGTGCTCGACGACGCGGGCGCGCCGCTCGCCGGTGCGCGCGTCGAGCACCGCGTCGAGGACGACGAGCGGCCGCAGCCGTGGCGGCCGCGCTCGGACGCGGTCGCCGACGACGCGGGGCGGGTCACGTTCGAGCATCTCGCGGACGGCGTGCACCGCTTTCGCATCGCGCAGGACGGGCCGCACGGCATCGCGTTCGGCAACTCGGCGTTCGTCGTGGCGGAGGAGGCGGGCGCGGGCGCGGACGAGGAGGGTTGGGGCGAGGTCGCGGTCCGGGGCGAGTCGCGCGAGACGCTCGAGCTGCGCGCGGAGGCGCGCGGCGCGCTCGAGGGACGCGTGCGCGAGGCGGGACGGCCGCTCGCCGGCGCGCGCATCGCGCTGCGCGCGGACGGGGGCGACGACGATGGACAGGAGTGGGGCGCGTACTTCCCCGGTTTCGGGGGCGACGGCGTGCGGACCGGCTCGGACGGCAGCTACCGCGTCGAGGATCTTCGTCCGGGGCCCTACGTGCTCACGGTGACGCACCCGCTGCGGGCGATGCCCGCGGAGCGCTCCGTGACGGTCGCTGCGGCCGGCACGACGTTCGACGTCGAGCTCTCGGTCAGCGTGATCGAGGGCCGCGTGACCGACCAGGACGGGGAACCGGTCGAGGGCGTGCGCGTCGTCGCGCTCCCCGAGCGGGGCGGCGAGCGCGGGCTCGCGGTGCTCGACTTCGGCGGCGACGCGGCGTTCTTCGGCGGCGAGCGGGCGGCGGACGCGCGCACCGACGCGGATGGCCGCTACAGCCTGCGCGGCGTCAAGCCCGACGAGCCGCTGACCGTGCGGGTGAGCGGCGGCTCGATCCAGCCGCTCTCGACCGAGGACCTCGAGCTCGCCCCGGGCGAGGTGCGCGGCGGCGTCGACTTCGCCGTCGCGAGCGCGGGCTCGGTGCGGGTCGTCGTCGAGCGCGCGGACGGCACGCCGGCGGGCTTCTGCAGCGTGCGCGCCACGTGGCAGAGCGAGGGCGACGTGCGCGACGCGCGCTCGTTCGTCACCGGGTCGGGCGAGACGACGCTCGGCGGTCTGCGCCCCGGCACATGGTCGGTCGAGGTGACGCGGCCCGGCGCGAGCGACGAGCAGACCCGGCAGGTCGCCGTCGTCGCCGGCGAGACCGCGGAGCTGCTCTTCCGCCTGCCTTGATCCCCGCCGGCGAGCGGCGGAGGGTGGAAACGCGCGGCGGCTCGTTGTAGGAAGCTGCACGTGCTCTCCCGATCCGCGAACGAGGCTCTCCCGTACGAAGCGCTGCTCCTGGACGTCGACGGCACGATCGTCGACGACGAGGGTCGCGTGCCGCCGCGGCTCGTCGCGCGGCTGCGCGCGCTCGCCGAGGAGGGCGTGCGCGTGATGCTCGCGACCGGGCGCTCGGAGACGAGCGTGCAGCCCGTGATCGAGCAACTCGCGCTCGATGGCCCGTGCATCGTCTACAACGGCGCGGCGCTGTACTGCCCGTCCAGCGGCCGGCTGCTCGAGGAGCGGCTCCTGTCGAACCGCACGACGGCGCGCGCGCTCGCGTTCGGCCAGGAGCGCGGCTACCTGACGCTCGTGCAGCGCGCGGGCGCGAAGTATGCGTCGCCGCCGGCCGACGACGTGCAGCGGCGCGCGCTCGAGGGGCTCACCGCGCTCCATGTGCTCGACGCGTGGCCGTTGCCCGCCGACCTCGTGATCCGCATCACGCTCTTCTCCGAACGGCACGCGTGCTCGAGCGAGCTGTTGCGCGAGATCGAGAGCGCGATCCGCGACCCGTTCTACGGGCTGCACTTCCCGCTCGGGCTGCTCGCGAAGCACCGCGACAGCCGCATGCAGGTCGCCGACGTCCACCCGCCGTGCCTCGGCAAGGGCGAGGCGCTGCGCGTGCTCGAGGAGTCGTTCGGCATCCCGCCCGAGCGCGTCGTCGCGGTGGGCGACGCGACGAACGACATCCCGATGTTCCTGCGCGCCGGGCTCGGCGTCGCGATGGCCGACGGGATGGAGGAGGCGCGCCGTGCCGCGGACCGCGTCCTGCCGACGACGGGCCCCGAGGGGATCATCGCGCTCATCGACGAGGTGTTCCGCCAGCCCGCCGCGCGGCGCCGCGCGAGCGAGAGCGCGGCGGGCTAGCGGCGCGGGCTCTAGTCCTGGATCGGCGGGCGCACGAGCGGGGGCGGGCTCTCGCCGCGCGCCTGCGCCTCGGCGCGCCAGCGCGGGGCCTCGAGCACGACGCAGCCCTTGCACGGCTCGGGGTAGTCGCCGGCGAACATGCGCTCGCGCAGCCGCTGCATCGCCGGGCCGTTCCACACGCCCTCGACCCCGTCCTCGAAGACGTTGCCGAGCTCGAGCTCGCGCGGCGCGCGGCAGCACGGGAACGCGCGCCCGTCGGGCTCGACCTTGAAGTAGTTCATCACCATCGGGCAGAAGCCGGCGTAGTTCACCGCGAGCTCGGCGTTCATGAGCTCGAGCACGGTGCCGGAGGTGATGTGCACGGAGGGCCCGGCGTAGGGATAGTCGCCGCCGAGCGGCGCGCGGACCTCCATCTGGAGGCCGACGCCGCGCTCCTCGCAGCGCGCGCGCATCGCCTCGAGCCGCTCTGCGACCTTGTCCTCGCCGACGACGCGGAACGGGTCGAGCTGCTCGAAGTGCCGGCTGCTGGGCAGGAGCTCGAGCAACGTGATGCGGTCGCCGCCGAGCTCGTCCTTGACGTAATCGACGTAGTCGACGATGCCGTCGAGCACGTCGATCGCGAGCACGGCGTGGTAGACGACGGGGACGTTCTCCTCGTGGCAGCGACGCGTCGCGTGCTTCGCGTGCCGAACGACCGTGTCGAAGTCGGCCGGCGCGCGCAGCTTCTCGAACACCGCGGGGACGTGCGAGTCGAACGAGATCGTCAGGCGGTGCAGGACGGGGAGCATGCGCTCGAGCAGCTCCGGCGTGAGCAGCACCGCGTTCGTGATGATGTCGAGCCAGACCCCGTGCTGCTCGCACAGCGGCAGCAGCCGGCTCATGTTGTTGAGCAGCGGCTCGCTCGTCGCGCTCGGCGTCAGCAGCGTCGTCGTGCGGAACAGCTCCTCGAGGAACGGCTCCTGGAGCTCGCGCGGGGTCGAAACGACGGGCGGATCGTCGACCTGGCTGCACATGATGCAGCGCAGGTTGCACGCGCTGTTCGTCGAGTACTCGAGGTAGTACGGCCGCGACTGCCAGAGCGTGCGCCGCTCGGCGAGATCGCGCGTCTGGGCGACGAAGTTGGCGAGCTCGCGCTCGTACTTGGGGCGGGGAGCCGACATCGCGCTCCACGGTAGCACACGGGCCTCGCGGCCCGCGGGCCGGCCGCGTTCAGTCGGAGGCCGGCGCGGACGCCTTCGGCGGCTCGCTCTTGGACTCTTTGGTCGACTCTTTGGTCGGCTCTTTCGAGCGTTCCTTGGACGACTCCTTGGGCGATTCCTTCGACGGCTCCTTCGACGACTCCTTGGACGGCTCTTTGGACGGCTCTTTGGACGGCTTCGACTTGCCGTTGTCCGCCTCGGCCGCCTTCTTGTACGAGTCCGAGCGGTAGTCCGTCTGGTAGAAGCCGCTGCCCTTGAAGAGGATGCCGCCGCCCAGGCCGATCTGGCGCACGAGCTTGAGCTTGCCGCACGCGGGGCACTTGCGCTTCACGGCCTCGGTCATCGACTGGAAGATCTCGAGGTGGTGCTTGCAGGCACCGCAGACGTAGTCGTAGGTGGGCATGGTCGTGGGTCCCTGATACTCGATCGGCCGC
>CAZGTQ010000305.1:0-12973 GCA_964528575.1 uncultured Planctomycetaceae bacterium
CCGAAGGGTTGTGGGGTGAGATTTCGCCATAGGAATAGAAGCCGGTCAGCACAGGGTTGCCGCCGAGGACCTCGCGCACTGCCTCCACTTCTTCCTCGGTCCGCTGCTGGAGAACCAGCCGCCGCCCCACGCAGCTGATCAGAATCGCGAGCTCGGGGCCCGAATCCCGAAGCATCTCTCGGCTGGCCGAGCCCGCCTGAGCCGCGCCCTCCACAAGGCGATCGAAGTTCGCCTTCATCAGCCGCGCGTACGCGCCCTCGGGCAGGTCGCCGGCGAACGTCATCGTCTGGTTCTCGTCGTCGATCGCGAGCACGGTGCGTACGACGGGCACGTCGTGGTCGGGCGTGCGGACGGTGAGCGGGAAGAGGAGCCCCGACGCGGGCAGGTCCGCCGCGTGCTCGCCGAGGTACTCGCGGTACAGGCCCAGCGCCGAGCGTCCGTCGAGCTCGTGCAGCACGTTGCCTTCCGAGCGCGTGACGACGCGCTCGGGCCCGAACGGATCCCAGCCGCCGAGCGAGGCGCAGCCGACGCGCAGCGAGCTGCCGTAGAGGCCCACCGCGGCGACGAGGCCGGAGCGCGCGCGCGGTTCGTCGAGCAGCACGAGCGTCTCCTCGAAGCGGTCGCCGTCGCCCGACAGCCCGCCGGACGTCGTGACGTGTGCGGGGAGCTCGGCGGCGAGGCCGGCGACGAGCTCGCTCCCGTTCACGCCCAACCCGTCGGACAGCACGAACACGTGCACGAGCTCGTCGCCCGCGAGCGCCCGCGCGAGCTCGGCGCCCGCCTGGCGGCTATCGGCGACGGCGCCGAGGTCGACGCCCGCGGCGCGCACGCGGCTGCGCTCGAAGCACACGGCCGTGACGACGAGCGTGTCGTCGCTCACGTTCACGTCGCGGATCTCGCCGGCGGTAGAGCACCCGATCACGTGCGCGGACGGATAGGCGCGGCGCACGTCGTCGAGCCCGTCCCCGCTCGCGAGCACGTCCTTGCCCGCGAACAGGAGCACGAGCTGGCACTCGGGCGCGGGCTCGAGAGCGCCGGGCAGCCACCCGCTCGCGCGGGACCATTCGTTCTGGCGGGTCCACATGGCGTGATCCGGGGACGTCGTGGCCGCCGCCGGCCCACGGTCCCTCGTCGAGCCCGATCGGCAGCCGCTGGTGCCGATCTGAAGGAACGGCGCAGACGTTTTCGCTACGATCCGCCCGGGTCGATTCGGACCGGTTCGCCGGGGGAGGTGGAACGTGCGCAAGATCGTCGTCCTGTTCGGGCTCGTGGTGCTGCTCTTCGGGCTCGCCGTCGCCAACTACGCCAAGCCTTCGACGCTCGAGGACCACCGCGACTGGGCCGCCGAGCACGACATGCCGGAACCGGTCGGCTGGTGGCTCTATGCCGGTTTCGGCGGGGCGCTCGTCGGCCTCGTCATCGGCGCCCGGGGCCTGTTCGCCCGCCGCAAGTCGCGCTGACGAACGCGCGGCCGCGGCCCGCTCCGGGTGGCGCCCGCCGCGACGCCGGCTGCACGCCGCCGCGGCGCCGCCGCGACGCCGCCGCCACGCCCGCCGACCACGTCGCCGACCACGTCCCAGACCACGTCCCAGACCACGTCCCAGACCACGTCCCAGAGCGGGGGGGGGCGCCAGAGCGGCACCTCGGCGAGCGCGATTTCGTCGACGAAGCACGCCACTCCCGCGCCCCTGCCTCGGTCAGGCCCGGTGGAGGGTGGGGGTGGCGGTGGGCCCGCGCGCGCGCGCGCGCACGCGCGCGAACCGCCCCCCTCATCGGGTACCGTACGCGCATGCCGCAGTTCAACGCGCAGGCCGAGACGGCGTTCTCGGTCCAGGACTACGCCAGGAAGGGCGAGATCGACGGAGTGCAGCTCGTCGAGCTGCGCCGCTTCAACGACGACGGCGGAGCGATGACCGAGCTCGGCCGGCTCGACGAGGGGGTCCACCAGGCGCTGCCGGGCTTCGTCGTGCGCCAGATCAACTACAGCGTCCTCGAGCCGCTCGCGATCAAGGCGTTCCACCTGCACCGGCGCCAGACCGACGTCTGGTACGTGCCGCCGAGCGACAAGCTGCTCCTCGTCCTCGCCGACGTGCGCGCGGGCTCGCCCACCGAAGGGCTCGTGCGCCGCTACGTGCTCGGCGACGGCAACTCGCGGCTCGTGCGCATCCCGCCCGGCGTCGCCCACGGCTGCCGCAACCTGCGGCCGGCGACCTCGTCGGCGATCGTCTACTTCGTCGACGTCCAGTTCTCCGCCGGCGCCGACTGCGACGAGGGCCGCCTCGCGTGGGACCACTTCGGCGCCGACCTGTGGGAGGTCGAGCGTGGCTGAGAGCGCGCGGTGAGCGCCGTCGGCACGCGCGTCCCCCGGCCCGAGGGGCCGGCCAAGGTGCACGGCACGGCCCTCTACGTGGCCGACCTCGCCGTGCCGGGCGCGTGGGTCGGAGGCACGGTGCGGGCGCCGGTCGCGCGCGGCCTGCTGCTCGGCTTCGAGCGCGACGCCGCCTTCGACTTCGCGCGCGTCGTCGTCGCGGGGCCCGCCGATCTGCCCGGCGACAACGTCGTCGCGCTCATCGAGGACGACCAGCCGCTCCTGTGCGAGCGCGAGATCCGCTACGCCGGCGAGCCGCTGCTCCTCGTCGCTGCGCCCGACCGCGACACGCTGCGCGCCGCGCTCGCCGCGATCCGGCCGCGCATCGACGAGCTGCCCCCGCTGCTCGATCCCGAGGCGTCGGAGCGCGTCTTCGCGTCGATCGCGATCGACGAGGGCGACGTCGACGCGGCGTTCGCGCGCGCCGAGCACGTGTTCGAGGGCACCTACGCGACGGGCAGCCAGGAGCAGATGTACGTCGAGCCGCAGGGTTTCGTCGCGTTCCCGCCCGACGAGAGCGGGGTCACGCGCGTCGTCGGCTCGCTCCAGTGCCCCTTCTACGTGCACCAGGCGCTGCAGCGCGCGCTGGCGCTCCCGCCCGAGCGCGCGCGCGTCGTCCAGGCGGAGACCGGCGGCGGCTTCGGCGGCAAGGAGGACTTCCCGTCGAACCTCGCGTGCCACGCGGCGCTGCTCGCGCTCGTCGCGGGCCGCCCCGTGCGCATGGTCTACGGCCGCGCCGAGGACCTCGCGTTCACGCCCAAGCGCCACCCGTCGCGCGTGCGCCACCGCACCGCGGTCGACGCGCGCGGACACCTCGTCGCGATGGACGTCGACGTGCTGCTCGACGGAGGCGCGTACTGCACGCTCTCGCCCGTCGTGCTCTCGCGCGGCGTGCTCCACGCCGCGGGCGCGTACCGCTGTCCCAACGTGCGCATCCGCGGCCGCGTCGTCGCGACCAACCACGTCCCGTACGGCGCGTTCCGCGGCTTCGGCGCGCCGCAGACGTGCTTCGCCGTCGAGCGCCAGATGGACCGCATCGCGGTGGAGCTCGGCATCCATCCCGCGGAGCTGCGGCGGCGCAACATGCTCGTGCGCGGGGATACGACGGCGACGGGGCAGAAGCTCGAGGTCAGCGTCGGCTCCGAGCAGGTCTACGCGCGCGCGATGGAGCGCACCGGATTCGACCGGCACGCGTGGCGCGGGCCGAAGAGCGGACGCGTGCGCCGCGGCCGCGGGATGTCGTTCTTCTTCCACGGCGCCGGCTTCACCGGCTCGGGCGAGGAGCGCCTGAAAGGCCGCGTCGCCGTCGCGCTCGACGCGCAGGGCCGCGCGCACGTGCTCTCGGGCTCGACGGAGATCGGCCAGGGCACCGCCGTGATGTTCGTCGCGATCGCCGCCGACGCGCTGGGCGCCGAGCCCGCCGACGTCGCGATCGAGCTGCCGGACACGGCGCGCGTGCCCGACTCCGGCCCGACCGTCGCGTCGCGCACGTGCATGGTCGTCGGCGGCTGCATCGCGGCCGCGTGCCGCGAGCTCGCCGCGCGCGTCGGCGGCGACGCGTCCGTCCCGTTCCGCGCGCGCGCCCGCGCGTTCGTCGCGGCCGGGGGCGACCCGCGCGCCGAGCACACGTACGCGTCGCCGCCGGGCCTGGTATGGGACGAGGAGCGCTACCGCGGCGACGCGTACCCGTGCTACGGCTGGGCCTGCGACGTCGCCGAGGTCGAGGTCGATCTCGACAGCTTCGACGTGCGCGTCGTCGGCTTCACGGCGGCGGTCGACGTCGGCAAGGCGATCCAGCCGCAGCAGGTCGAGGGCCAGATCGAGGGCGGCAGCCTGCAGTCGATCGGCTGGGCGCACCTCGAACGCGTCACGGTGAGCGGCGGCCGCTTCCGCGAGACGACGATGTCGACGTGCATCGTCCCGACGACGCTCGACACGCCGCCGTTCGACGTGATCCTCGTCGAGGAGCCGTATCCGCACGGCCCGTTCGGCGCGAAGGGCGTCGGCGAGCTGCCGATGGACGGCGGCGCGGCGGCGGTCGCGAGCGCGATCGAGGATGCGCTCGGCGTGCACGTCACCGAGCTCCCCGCGACGCCCGAGCGCCTGCTCGAGCTCTGGCTCGCTGCACACCCCGACGAGGCCTCGTGAGCGAGCCGGCCGAGACGATCGACGTGCGCGTGCGCGTCAACGGCGCCGAGCGTGCGCTGCGCGTCCCGCCGCTGCGTCGCTTGCTCGACGTGCTGCGCGACGACCTGGGGCTGACGGGCTCGAAGGAGGGCTGCGGCGAGGGCGAGTGCGGCGCGTGCACGGTGCTCGTCGACGGCGAGGCGACCAACGCGTGCCTCGTTCCCGTGTGCCAGGTCGACGGCTGCGACGTGCTGACGATCGAGGGGACGGGCCACGCGCACGTGCAGGACGCGTTCCTCGCCGAGGGCGGCGCGCAGTGCGGCATCTGCACGCCGGGGATGATCGTGATGACGCGCGCGCATCTCGAGGAGCGCGCCCGCGCGGGCGAGGAGGTCACGCTCGCGAGCGCGCGCGAGGCGCTCGCGGGCAACCTCTGCCGCTGCACGGGCTACGGCAAGATCCTCGCATCGGTGCTCGCCGCCGCGCGCGCGGGCGGGGGCGAGCGCGCGTGAGCGTCCCGGTTGTGCGCGCGCGCTCGCTCGACGAAGCGCTCGGCGCGCTCGAGCGCGCGACAGCGGACACGCGGCTGCTCGCGGGCGGCACGGACCTGATGCTCGAGCTCGAGATCGGCCGCACGCGTCCCGACCACGTCATCGACATCTGGTCGCTCGACGAGCTGCGCGGCGTCGCGGCCGAGGACGGCGGCCTGCGCATCGGCGCGCTCACCGACTGCGGCGAGCTCGAGCGCGCGGCGCTCGTGCGCGAGCGCGCGGACGTGCTCGCCGCCGCGGCCGCGACCGTCGGCGCCGTCCAGATCAAGAACCGCGCGACGATCGGAGGCAACCTGGGCACGGCGTCGCCGGCCGCGGATCTCGTGCCGGCGCTCGTCGCGCTCGACGCGATCGTGCGGCTGCGCTGCGCGCGCGGCGCGCGGGACGTGCCGGTGGCGCAGTTCCTCGTCGGCTACCGCGCGACGGCGCGCCGCCCCGACGAGCTGATCGAGTCGGTCTTCGTGCCCGCGCGCGACCCACGCGAGCGGCGTGCGTTCAAGAAGGTCGGCACGCGCGCCGCGCAATCGATCTCGAAGGTCGTCGTCGCGCTCGCGCTCACCGTCGACGGCGGCGTGGTCCGCGCGCTGCGCGCGGGCGCCGGCTCGGTCGCCGACCGCACGGTCGCGCTCCCGACGCTCGAGCGCGAGCTCGTCGGCCGCGCGCCCGACGCGGCCGCGCTCGACGCCGCCGCCCGCGCGAGCGCCGCGCGCGACTGCGCCCCGATCGACGACGTGCGCTCGACCGCGCTCTACCGCCGCCACGTGCTGCGCCGCTGCCTGCGCACGATGCTCGGCGACCTCGCGGGCGTCGGCTAGCAGCGCGCCTTCGCGAACGCGCTCGTCTTCGTGCCGCTCACTTCACGTGCCCCTCACTTGCAGAAGGGCGGCACCGCGTCGAGACCTGCGCGGATCGCGGGGTGCAGGGAGCAACCGTCGGTGAGCGCCCAACGCATGAGCGAGTCGACGGACGTTTCCAAGATCGAGGGAACGAGGACGGCCGGATCCGGATAGCGACTCCGTAGGCGCGCATCCTCTTGGTATACGTCGATCACCGCGGAGGGCACCGTGGTCTCGACGCCGGTCGGCTGCTTCATTCCCAGGAACGACAGGCCGGCGGCGATGCGCTTCGCGTCTTCTTGCGTGAGACTTGCGTCGATCCGATCGACCGGAAAACGATCGAGCGAACGCAAGGCCTCGATGAACTCGTGTTCGAGCGGCTCCTGCGGCTGCAGCCGGTTGACCAACTCGACGACCAGCGCCCTGAGCGCCAGCGCCGGGCGCTGCCACGGAGCGACCTCGACCGCGATCTCGCGGAAGCTCGAGAAGACCTCGCGCAATCCGTCCTCGGTGCAGCAGAAGTACATGGACGGAAAGCCATGGAAGGGAAACATGAAGTTGCAGCCGGCCAGGACCTGGCCCCCCGGCTTCAACACCCGGTACATCTCCCGCGCGGCCGCGAACGGGTCCCGGAGGTGCTCCAGCACGGCTTCCGCCATGACGACGTCGAACACCTCGTCTCGAAACGGGAGCGCGTGCGCGTCACCGAGCACGTCGGCGTGGGGCGTCCAGACCACGTCGAGTCGCACGAGCCGATCCTCCTGCAGGTCGCGGAAGCCGGCGCCGATGTCCAGGACCGCCTGGTGCGGCGCGAGCGAGTCGAACATGTCCATGATCACCGCGGTGTAGCTCTCCCAGGCCGTCAACTCCTGCTCGTACGGAGTCGATGCCTCGCCTCCGGGCATCAGCACGGGGACTCCCCGGTCGATCGGGTAGACACGACCGCACACCAGGCATGTCAGAGCGGCGCCGCCGGGCTCCACCGCGCCGCGGCAAGCTGGACAGGCGAGGATCGAGTAATTCGTCAGTGCCACGGCGGCATGCTAACGCCGCAGTGCCGGTCCCGTGCGGGTCTCGCGATCGAATTGGTCCCGGCGGTCGCGGACGGACGGATGGGACGACGACGACCTCTCGCCCGGTTCGCGTACTTCGTCGCGAGCCCCGTCTGGATCCTGACGCTCGGGGCGACGCTCGCCGGCGGGCTCTGGCGCGCGACGCGCGCTCAAGCCCCTTCGACGATGTCGATCATCCGCTCGAGCGAGAGCCGCGCGTCGCGGACGAGCTCGGCGCGCTCGCTCTCGCTCAGCCGGTCGCGGCGCATCGTGCGTTCGTCGACCATGTCGCCGGGCAGCACGCGGTTGATGTCGGGCGCTGCGCCCTTGCGCAAGAGGTCGAGCAGGCCGGCGAGGTGCGGCGGGTCGTTGCGGCTCATCGTCGCGCAGCCGCAGCCCAGCGTGCCGAACGACGGGTCGGGGACGTCCGCGAGGTGGACGACCTCGACGCCGCGGCGGCGCGCGAGGTCGGCCGCGTTGCGCACGAAGTGGCCCTCGGTGCCGATCGCGATCTTCGCGCCCGGCTCGGCGCTCGCGACCGCGTCCCACAGGTAGTTCGTGCTGCCCTGGCCGTCCGCCGCCTGGACCGCGTCGAGCGGCGACTCCGGGTGGACGAGCACGCGGTAGCCGCGCTCCTGCCACCAACGCACCATGCGCGCGTCGAAGATCGTGTGTACGCCGCACGACGAGCCCCACAGGATCAGCTCGGCGCGGTCGAGCGCGTCGAAGCCGCCGGGGACGTCCGCGAGGTGCACCGCGCCGCGCTGCGGGTCGGGCAGCAGCACGACCCGGTCGGGGTCGAGCCCCGCGGCGATCCACGTGTTGCGGCCGAGGTGCTGGTCGGGGACGAAGAAGATGCGCTTGCCCTGCGCGCGCGCCCAATCCATGACGAGGTGCGCGTTCGAGCTCGTGCACGTCGCGCCGCCGGTGCGGCCCGCGAGCGCCTTGAGCCGGCCGGACGTGTTCATGTACGCGACCGTGACGAAGTCGTCGCCGTAGCGCTCCTCGAGCTCGTCCGCGACCGGCAGCACCATGAAGTCCTTGGCGAGCATCTCCATCGTGCAGCCCGCCTTGGGGTTCGTGATCCACACCGCCTGGTCGTCGTGCGCGAGCAGCGCGATCGACTCCGCCATGAAGTGCACCGCCGACTCGACGATGACCTTCTTCTCGCGCTGCCGGCGCGCCTGGATCGCGAGCTGGTAGCTGTCCGCGACCATGCCGCCGTAGCGCTCGACGAGCTTCACGATCTCGCCGCCCATGTAGTAGTGCGCGAGCAACAGGAGCGCGTCGCCGAAGTGGTCCAGCGCGGGTCGCACGTAGCCGTCGAGCCAGCGGAAGATCGTCTCCGGCCGCCGGTCCGGCAGCGCGAGGTACTCCTCGGCGTACGGCACGAGCTCCTTCTGGTACCAGTCGAGCGGCAGGTCGCTCTGGCACAGCGCGATGTCGGCGTCGAGCGCGAGCGCGCCGGGGGTGCTCTGCGTGGGGTCCATGGCGTTGCGAGCCCCAGATCGTAGGTCGCGCCCGCGCGGATGTCACTCGCCGTCGCTCGCCAGCGCGGCGAGCAGCGCGTCCGCGACGACGCGGTTCAGCTCCGGCCCGTAGTGGCCGCCCGCGCACCACAGCGCGTCATTCTCGAGCGCGCCCGCGGCGACCAGCGCGTCCGAGACGTCGTGCACGCGCACGCCGCCGGCGGCGAGCGCGGCGGCGAGCGGCTCCCACGCGCCCGCGCCGTGCTCGGCGCGGTCGACCAGGTCCGTTCGGTCGGGCAGCACGAGACAGCGGAAGCGCGCGCCGCGCGCCTCGACCTCGCGGGCGAGCGTGCGGACGATCGCCAGCGTGACGCGCTCGAGCTCGCCGCCGCGCTCGCGCAACAGCTCGCTCGCGCCGCGGCCGCCCGCCTCGTGCGCGGTCACCCCGACGCGCGCGAGCGCGCTCTTGTGCGTCCAGTGCGAGCCCGCCGGCGCCCACGCGGCCGGCGCGCGCGCGACCCAGTGGTCGTGCTCTCCGAACGCCGCGACGAACGCGCGCTGATCGCGCACGAGCGCGCACAGCGCGGCGACCGAGCGCGCCGGATTCGGCACGAGCGTCGCGGCGTCGCCCGCGCCCGCGCGGAAGCGCGGCTTCGTCGCGATCGACTGCTTCCAGTGGCTCAGCGCCGGCCAGTACTGCGTCAGGTTGCGCGGCGTCACCGCCGGCACGAGCCCGAGCCAGACCTCGTCCGGCTCGAGCGGCGCTCCGTCGCGGCGCCAGCGCAAGAGCGCCTGGTCGTTGCCGTAGCCGCCGACGCCGAGGTTCGCGACCTCGCGGTCGGCGAGCGCCGCGTCGACCAGCGCGCACCACGTCGCGTCGCCCGCGACCTCGTCGCCGCGCACGAACGAGCCGCCGACCGCGACCGCGCGCGCGTCGCCGCTCGCGCGCTCGCGCGCGAGCGGCGCGACGCCGATCCGCCCGCCGGCCCAGTCGTAGCGGTACATGCCGTGCGCCGTCTCGGGCCGCGGGCACCAGCCGAGCTCCGCGTCGAACGCGAGCTCGCCCTGGAACGGCGCGCCCTCGAGCGCGACGCCGCGCTCGAGCCGCTCGAGGAGCCGCTCCTGCTCCGGATGGAACAGCGGCGGGTCGAACGGGGCGATGCGCCGGCCGAACAGCTCGCCGTCGGCGAGAGCGGTGAAGAGCACCGCCTGGTCGGCGAGCGCGACGAGCAGCGCGGCGAGGCCGAGGCGGACGAGGACGCGGCGCGAGCGCGTGACGTCGTGCATGACGCCGTGATCGTGACGCGGGCGCCGCTCGCTGTCACTCGCGGCTTGACAGCGGACGCGCGCCGGCCGACTCTCGGCCCGCCGATGGGCTTGAAGATCCTGTCCGACTTCGACGGCGTCTGGACCGACCCGTCGCTCGAGGCGCAGCACGTGCTGCGCCGGGTCGAGGCGGAGTGCGCCCGGCTGGCGGCGCTCGAGGCGGCGCGGACGCGCGCGCATTTCGCGGCGTTCGAGCAGCGCGTGCGGGCGGAGCCGGCGCAGTACGGCTGGGCGCCGGACGGCCGGATCACGTCGTACGTCGACGAGGACCCGTTCGCGATCGCGAACGGCATCGTCCACTACATCGAGCGCGCGCACGAGACCGCGGCCGCGCTCTACCGCGACGCGATCCTGGGCGCGGGGCACGCGACGCTGCACGCGTTCGCCGACGCGTGCTTCGTGCACGCGGCCGAGCTTTACCGCGCCGCGCACCCGCCGGCGCTGGTGGGGGACACGAAGCGGACGATCGAGGAGCTGTGGGCGCTGGGCGCCGAGCTCGTCGTCGTGTCGAACGCGCGCACCGAGAAGATCGTCGCGTGGCTCGGCGCCGCCGGCGTCGAGGTCGGCGCGCAACTGCGCGTCGTCGGCTCGGCGGGCAAGCAGGTGCTCGGCCCCGGCGGCGACTCGATCGAGGTCGGCGGGCGCGCGGTCGGCGTCGACCGGCCGCGCTACCGCGAGATCCTCGCGCGCGAGAGCCCCGACCTCGTCGTCGGCGACGTGTTCTCGCTCGACCTCGCGCTGCCGCACGCGATGCGCGCCGCGGGGCACCCGAGCGCGCCGCGCGAGCTCGTGCTGCGCCGGCACGGCTGGACGCCGGCCTGGATCCTCAACGAGCGGGCGGCGGGCGCGATCGACCGCGTGATCGACGACGTCTCGGAGCTCGTCGACGCGGCGCGCGCCCTGCTCGCGTCGGACGGCGAGCCGAGCGTCCTCGCGGCGTCGCCGTGAGTGCGCCGCTGTTCGTGTACGGCACGCTGATGCGCGGCGAGGCGAGCCACGCGCTCCTCGCCGGCGCGCCGTTCCTGGGTGACGCGACGACCGCCGCGCGGTTCACGCTCGTCGACCTCGGCGCGTACCCGGCGCTCGTCGAGGGCGGCTCGAGCGCGGTGCAGGGCGAGCTGTACGCGTCGAGCGCGGAGCTGCTCGCCGTGCTCGACGCGTTCGAGGAGCATCCGCGCGTCTACCGTCGGGCGGCGATCGAGCTGGCCGGCGGTGGCGCGGCCGAGGCGTACGTGCTGCCCGCTCAGCTCGCCCGCGGCCGGCCGGCGATCGCCGGGGGCGATTGGCGCGGGCGGCGATCCTCCGGCGCGTAGAGATTGCGGCACCGCCCAGCGGCGCGAGGCGTAGACTCGCTCGAGTCACCGGCCGGTAGCTCGCAAAGGAGTCCTTGCCATGCGATTCGCGCTCGCAGTGTCCTCCGCCACGAGAGGGGCGGAGATCGCGTTCTGCCGATGCTCGTCGCCCTTCCTTGCGAAGGCCGAGCCGTCCAAGAGGCGGAGCCGCACGAGATGGGGCAGTGGGCGGGTCCGTACGACCTGGACGGCGGCCTCACCGAGGGAGGGTCCTTCGTGACCGGTGAGATCACGCACGCCGCCGTGCTCCCGCCGTCGGGCCCCGGTGTCGCAGAGACGCGGGTTCTCTTCGTCTGCGATCCGACGAGCGGCGTGAACTGCACGAATCCGGTGCCGGTCGCTCCGTCCGGACACTACGGGCGAAGCTACCTGTGGAGTCCGCGAACGCCGAGCAACGTGACGAAGGTGGCCGTGCACCCGGCGTATCCGCAGGACGGGAGCCAGGACCTGTTCTGCGGCGGCCATGCGTTCCTCGACGACGGGGATCTCTTGTGGATGGGCGGGACCGACTACAACGGGCTGTGCCTCGGACTGGGCTTCGTAGGGCACCGCCACGCGTGGCGGCTCGACACGAGCCAGCAGGTGCCCGTCTGGTCGCCGGCTTCGAGCGCGACGGAGCAGATGGGGATCCGGCGCTGGTATCCGACCGGGACGTTGCTGAACGACGGGGACGTGTTGGTGACCGGGAACGTCGGGGCCGTCGATCCGCTCGGTGAGACACGCTCCGAGTACCGACCTGGCGCCGGCGTGGGGGATTGGCTCGACGACGAGGACAACCTCGAGTGGGACGGCGTCGTCAAGACGTGCGCGAGCGGATCCTCGGAGCGCATGTACGGATACCCGCGCGTGCACATGCTGTCGTCGCGCGAGGCGATGCAGACCGAGGGACATGCACCTGATGGCGGTCGTCCCACTCGGTTCTTCGAGCTGGACCCGGCGAACTACGTGTGCAGTCAGCCCCCCACGGACGGTCCTCGATGGAAGCTCGGCAGCGTGCCGAACCAGCCTCACAAGTACGGCAGCTCCGTGCACTTGATCACGTGGGACGAGTCGACGGGGCTCTTCTCGGAGGTCGTGTACCTCATCGCAGGTGCCGACGACGACACGACCGCGTCCGGTCCCGACTGCGCGGGCGCCGTGAATGGTCGCGTGGAGAAGATGGTCGGGCCGAGCTCCGGCGGGGCGTGGGCGGATGCGGCCGTGCCCGACCTGATCTACGCGCGGACGAACCACAACGCGGTGATCCTGCTCGACGGCTCGATCCTCGTCGTGGGAGGACTGCAGACGCAGACCGGGCCGCTCGGCGATCTCTGCTACGGAACGACGCAGGCCGAGCGCTACGAGACGGTCGAGGTGTTCGGGAACCCTGGCGCGGGCTGGGAGCTGATGGGCGCCGCTGCGGCGGAGCGCAGGTACCACTCGGTCGCCGGCTTGCTCCCGGACGGGCGCGCGTTCTCCGCGGGAGGTCGCGAGCTTCCCCTGCCCGACCTGCACACGGTCGAGGTGTTCTCGCCGCCGTACTTCTTCCAGGGAACGCGGCCGGAGATCGTGAAGAGCACGCTGACCGATCCCGTGACGCAGCCGTACTTCTACGATCAGCCATCGATCGACTTCGAAGTCACGCTGGATGCCGCCGCCGGCGTGGATCGAGTCGCACTCATCCGCCACGGATCGAGCACGCACGCGTTCGACCCGAACCAGCGCTACGTAGAGCTCGCACTTGCGGGCCCGGCCACGTTCGATTCGGTTCTGGCACGTGGTCGATCTCGGTCGTGCCGCCGGCGAACACATTCGTCGCGCCGCCCGGGTACTATCTGCTCACCGTCGTCGATACCAACCAGAGACCGAGCGTCGGCGAGTGGATTCGGATGCAGTGATGATTCTCACCTTCT
>CAZGTQ010000306.1:0-17195 GCA_964528575.1 uncultured Planctomycetaceae bacterium
CGACGACGATCTCGCGCGGACGGGCCGCGAGGAAGTCGACCGCCATCAGCAACTGGCTGAACGCCTGCGGATAGCGGTTCACGAGCGCGCCGAGCGACGTGATCGTTCGGTCCGCGTCGCGCGCGAGCGAAGGGTCGCCGGTCAGCTCGGCGAGACGCAGCAGGTTGAGCGCCTGGACGCCGTTGCCCGCCGGCAGCGCGCCGTCGTGCGGGCTCTTCATCCGCGCGATCAGGCGCTCGTGGTCGCGCGCGGTCGTGAAGTAGCCGCCGCGCTCGTCGTCGGCGAAGCGGTCGGCGAGGATCGCGTTCAGCGCCAACGCCTCGCGTAGCCAGCGCGGGTCGAAATCGGACTCGTACAGGTCGAGGAGCGCGGCGACGACGAACGCGTAGTCGTCGAGGTAGGCGTTGAGCTGCGCGCGGCCGCCGCGGGCCGTCGCGAACAGGCGCCCGTCGCTCTGGCGCATGCCCGCGAGCACGTACGTCGCCGCGCGCCGCGCCGCGTCGAGGAAGCGCGGCTCGCCGAGCACCTGGAACGCCTGCGCCAGCGCCGCGATCGCGAGCCCGTTCCACGACGCGAGCACCTTGTCGTCCTTGGCGGGCGGCACGCGCCGCGCGCGCGCCTCGAAGAGCTCGCGCCGCGCCTGCGCCATCGAGCGCCGCAGCGCCTCGACGTCGACGTGCAGCCCCGCGGCGACCTCCTCGTCGCTCTTCTCGCGCCACAGCGCGCTCGTGCCGTGCTCGAAGTTGCCCTCCTCGGTCACGCCGAACCACGCCGCGGCCTGGATGCCGCGCTCGCGGCCGAGCACTGCGATCAGCTCGTCGGGCGTCCAGACGTAGAACTTGCCCTCGACGCCCTCGCTGTCGGCGTCGAGCGAGCTCGCGAAGCCGCCCTCCGCCGTCGTCATCTCGGCGATCATCCAATCGCTCGTCTCGGCGGCGACGTCGGCGTACGAGCGCTCGCCCGTCGCGAGGTGCGCCTCGAGGTACGCCGGCACGAGCAACGCGTTGTCGTAGAGCATCTTCTCGAAGTGCGGGATCAGCCAGCGCTCGTCGGTGCTGTAGCGCGCGAAGCCGCCGGCGAGGTGGTCGCGGATCCCGCCCGCCGCCATGCGGTCGAGCGTGTGGCGCGCCATGGCGAGCGGATGGGGATTGCCCGTCCGGCGCGCGTGCCGCAGGAGGATGCGCACGTCCATCGCGTGCGGGAACTTCGGCGCGCCGCCGAAGCCGCCCCAGGCGGGGTCGTACGCCCGCTCGAGCGCGGCGAGCGAGAGGTCGAGCGCGTCGGGGCGCAGCTCCGAGCGCGTGTCCCGCGCGGCCTCGCTCGTGATCGCTTCGCAGAGCGCGTCGGCGCGCTGGCGGATGTCGGCGGCGTTCTCGCGCCACGCCTTCGCGAGGCTCGCGAGCACCTGGTCGAAGCCGGGGCGGCCGTGGCGGGTCGCCGGCGGGAAGTACGTGCCGGCGAAGAACGGCTCGAGGTCGGGCGTGAGGAACACGCTCATCGGCCAGCCGCCTTGCCCCATGTTCTGCGCCTGCACGGCGCGCATGTAGATCTCGTCGAGGTCGGGGCGCTCCTCGCGGTCGACCTTGACGTTGACGAAGTGCTCGTTCATCAGCGCGGCGACGCGCTCGTCCTCGAACGACTCGCGCTCCATCACGTGGCACCAGTGGCAGGCGGAGTAGCCGATCGACAGGAAGATCGGGCGGTTCTCGGCGCGCGCGCGCTCGAGCGCCGCGCGTCCCCACGGGTACCAGTCGACCGGGTTGTGGGCGTGCTGGAGCAGGTAGGGGCTCGTCTCGCCGGCGAGTCGGTTGGCGTGCTGCGGGCTCATCGGGGCGCTCGGGCTGCGGGCCGGGAGGCTGCGTGGAAAAAGAGAAGGCCCCGCGACGCGCGCGGGGCCTTCATCGTGATCGTCATGACCGCCGCCGCAACGCGTGCGGCAGCGGTTTCTCGGAAGGGGATCTACGAGCGGCTCGAGCCGATCGTGAGACCGATCTCGATGATGGTGCCGTCGAGGTCCACGCCGCCGAACTCGGCGAGGTCGGCTTCGATGCTGGACAGGTTGAGCGACCACTTGCGGTTGTGGCCGTTCTGGTACCAGTTGAGGCCGCCCGTCAGCTTCGTGATCTCGAGATCGCCGGTGTCCTCGTAGCGGAGAGCGGCTTCCCACTCGTCCGGCTGGAACATGTAGGCGGCGGTGAGGGCGAAGATCTCGGTGTCGCCGATCTCGTCGTCGAGCGACGCGAACTCGATCAGGCCGCTGAGCTGGCCGTAGGTCGCCGCCGCGTCGACGCCGAAGATCGTGGTGTCGTCGAGCGTGCCGCCCGCGAGGCCCCCGTCGTCGGTCAAGACGACGCCGATCGTCGCGTTCAGCTCTTCGTCGGCACCCAGGGCGCCTTCGACGCCGCGACGGCCGCCGGCGCCGGCGCCGACGTGGTACTCACCGCGCGCCGTCCAGCGGTACTCGTCCATGATTCCGTCGGCGCCGTTCTGGAACGCGGCGTACCACGAGAACTGGTCGTAGTTGCCCGACAGCATGGCGCCGAGGTCCCAGGCGTCGAAGATCGTGCCGAGGATCGTGCGCTGGATGAAGAGCTGGTTCTCGGGGTCGACCGAGTTGCTGAGGAACGTCGGGCTCTTGAACTGGCCCCACGTCAGCGCGATGTCGTCCGAGAACTGCCACTGAGCGAACGCGTCCTCGAGGGCGGCGCCGCCGCCGGTCGTTCCGAGGAAGCCGAAGGCCGGGAACATCAGGGCGTCAGGGCTCACCACCGTCCCGCCCATCAGGACGTCGTCGAGGACGTCGTCGATGCCGCCGTTGTCACCACCGTCGAAGTCGACGTTGACGCGCCAACTCCACTCGCCGCCCGAGTCCTGCGACTCGAAGAACACGTCGACGTCCTGGAACAGGAAGCCGCCCGTATCGTCGAGCAGGTCCTCGTCGATGAGGTTGTAGCTGCTGCGGATGAGGGCACCGATGTCGACCCCCCCTCCCTGTGGCCTCAGAGACGAGGACAGGGTGCTGATTTCTTGGTCGAGGTCCGTCCAGTCCTCGTCGCCGGTGCCGGCGAAGCCGACCGATCCGACGGCGGCGAGGGCTAGGGCCCCGGTCATCAATCTGTTCATGAGCACATGCACTCCGTTGCGAGAGTCCTTGGGATGGGGATCACAAGGCCGCAGAGGATGACGCGCATCCCCGGGCGGTGAAAGACCGAGTCGGTTGTTTCCGCGCGGGAAACGGTCTCCTCCTTTGTTCGGCGGAGGTCGGAAAACATTGCCCACCAATCTTGCACGCCGACCCGATCGGATTCTGTAAGTGCCACTTCCGCAACGCTTTGCGCGCTTCATTCGCGCGGGCGTTGTGGTCCGCCGCGCGTTCGCGCCGCCGCTGTCGAGCGCGCTTCCAGGCCGCGTCCGCTAGGCTTTCGCTCTTGCCGATTCGCGTCCGGAAGGGCCGTCGTTACGGCACTTTCTGAGGATATTGCATCGATGCTGGAGGCCGTCAGCTCCCGCGCCGCTCGTCGCGCAGGTACGGCTCGAGCTGTTCGTCCGCCCGCGCGACGCGCTCGAGCAGCTCCTCGTCGACGTCGAGCCCGAGCCGCGCGCACGCCCGCAGGCGCGCCTCGAGCCGCTCGCGTGCCTCGAGGGTGTACGCGAAGTCGTAGTTTGGCAGGTCGAGGTAGCGCGGGTCGACGCTCTGGCAGTGCTCGGTGCACGCCATGCGCAGCTCCGCGCCGACCGCCTCGCGCCAGGGCTCGTCCAGCGGCCGGAGGAGCTTGCGCAGAGCGCGGACGCGCTCGTCGAGCTCCGCGTCGCCCGCCAGGACGCGCTCGCCCAGGGCGACGAGCAGGTCGCGCGCGTGGTAGTGCGTGATCGGCCGCTTGCGCGCGACCGCGGTGCGCAGCGCCTCGATCGCCGCGTCCAGCGCTGCCCGCTCGCCGTTCACTCGCCGTCCGCCCCGCGCCGCCGGCGCTTCACGTCCCCTCGGCGGCGCTTGGTCGCCATCCGCCGCTCCTTGGAGCCCTTGGTCGGCCGCGTCGGCTTGCGCGGGCGCTCGGTGTGCAGCCCCTCGCGGACGATCTGGGCGAGCCGCTCGAGCGCGTCCTTGCGGTTGCGCTCGCGCTCGCGGTGGCGCGAGGAGCGGACGACGAGGTCGCCCTCGTTCGTCAGCCGCGAGGCGAGCTTCGCGAGCAGCCGCGCGCGCTGGCCCTCGGACAGGACGCGGCTCTTCGCGACGTCGAAGCGCACGATCACCGCCGTCTCGACCTTGTTGACGTTCTGGCCTCCGGGGCCGCCGGAGCGGGCGAACGAGAACCGCAGCTCGTCGGCGGGCAGAGCGAGGCGCGCGTGGATGCGCAGCACGCGCTCAGCCTCGCTCGCCGGGCTCCGCGGGATCGTTCTCGCGCAGCATCGGGAACGAGTAGATGCCCGTGTCGTGCTTGTCGGAGAAGCGGATCGAGATCGCGTAGTTGCCGACGAGCCGCACGTCCTCGGTCAAGAGGTCGTGGGGGACGCTGCGCGGGTCGTGGGTGCGCACGCCGCTGAGCTCGTCGATGCAGCGCGCGCAGGGGCAGAGCGCGCGCAGCTCGGGCGCGGTGTAGACGGTGGTGTGGCCGTCCGTCCAAGCGATGGTCACCTGGCGCGGATCGCTCTTGGTGATCATTCGCGGCTGGGCGCTGCTCATGAAGTGGGCCCCGCCTGTCTGGTGGGCCCGGCCGGTCTGGTGGGCAGAGCCGGACTTGAACCGGCGACCCCGTGATTTTCAGTCACGTGCTCTACCAACTGAGCTACCTGCCCGAAACGGGCGGGGATTGTCGCGCTCGGCCCCCGCGCGAGTCAACCGCCTGCTCGTCGGGCCGAGCCAGGATCTCGCGCGCCGCGGCGACGTCGCGCGCGATCTGCGCCGCGAGCTCGTCGGGGCCGGCGAAGCGCTTCTCGCCGCGCAGCCGCTCGACGAACTCCAGCTCGAGCCGCTCGCCGTACAGATCGCCAGCGAAGTCGAACAGGTGCACCTCGACCGTCGGCTCGCCCCCTTCGGCGCGCACGGTCGGTCGCAAGCCGATGTTCGTGACGCCGTGCAGGCGCTCGTCCGTCTCGCGCCGCCGCGCGCGGCACGCGTAGACGCCGACCGGCGGGTGGAGCTCGTGCTGCAGGTCGAGGTTCGCCGTCGGGAAGCCGAGCCGCCGCCCGCGGGCGTCGCCGTGGACGACGCGGCCCGACACGCTCACCGGCCGCCCCAGCATGCGCGCGGCGCCGGCGAGGTCGCCCAGCTCGACCGCCTCGCGGATCGCCGTGCTCGAGACCGCGCGGTCGCCGACGAGCACCTTGGGCACGACCTCGACCGGCCACCCCAGGCGCGCGATCAGCTCCGGCGTCCCGCCCCGGTCGCGGCCGAACTTGCTGTCGAAGCCCAGGACGAACGCCCGCGCGCCGAGCCGCCGGACGAGCTCGTCGACGAAGTCCTCGGCGGGCACGGCGCGCAGCTCCTCGTCGAAGTTGAGCGCGACCGCGTGGTCGATGCCGGCGCGCGCGAAGTGCTCGAGGCGGTGCTCGAGCGTCGTGAGCGTGCGCGGGGCCCGGCCGAGCAGCACCCGCTTGGGGTGGCGCCGAAACGTGACGACGCTCGCCCGGGCCCCGAGCTCCCGCGCGCGGCGGACGTTGGCGGCGAGGATCGCCTGGTGGCCCAGATGGACCCCGTCGAAGACCCCGATGCTGATGACCGCGCCGGGCGGGCCGCCGAAGTCCGGCTCGAGCTTGGCGAGCTCGAACGTCGTGATCACGGCAGGCGGCGCGCCTTGGCGGGCTGCATGTCCCGGTAGCGGGAGACCAGCTCGTCGAGAGCGGCCTTGTTGCGCAGCTTGTCCGCCGGCGACATCCGATCGACCAGGAGCACCCCCTCGAGGTGGTCGTACTCGTGCTGGACGATGCGGCTCACGAAGCCGTCGAGCTCGAGCTCGAGCTCGTTGCCCTCGACGTCGTAGGCGTGGACGCGGCAGCGCTCGGGCCGCTCGATCTCGGCGTAGATGCCCGGGAACGAGAGGCAGCCCTCCTCGAACAGGGTCGGGGGGCCGGAGCGCTCGAGGATGCGGCAGTTGACGAGCGCGAGGTCGTCCCCGGGCGCGCCGGTGGCGTTGAGCACGAGGATGCGCCGGCGCAGGCCGACCTGGGGCGCGGCGAGGCCGACCCCCTTGCTGGCGTCCATCCGCCGGAACATCGCCGCGACGACGTCCTTCAGGCGCTCGTCGAACGCCTCGACCGGGTCCGCGACCTTGCGCAGGACGGGCTCGGGGTACAGGGTCAGCTCGTAGGTCAACTCGGCCATCGCGGCTCACTATAGTCCACCGGCGCCCGTTGCCGGAGAGCGGAGGCGCCGATAGACTGCTCCGCCCATTCTGGCCGGGGAGCGCCCCCGGCCCCATTCCTTGGACTTCTCCAAGCAGCTCCAGAAGGCCGACGAGGCCCTCCGTCGCCGCAACTACGACTTCGCGGTCGACCTCTATCGCTCGCTCCTGGACATCAGTCCGGACCTGGGCGAGGCGCGCGCGGGGCTGCGTCAGGCGCTCCGCAAGCGCGAGGAGAAGAAGAAGGGAACGCGGCTCCTGCGCGCGGTCGGCGGGGCGGTGCCGCTGGCGCGCGCGAAGACGATGCACAAGCTGCGCAAGCACGAGGCCTGCGCCAAGGCGCTCGAGGACTACCTCAAGGGCAACCCGCTCGACGAGGAGGCCAACCTGCTGCTCGGCATCTCGCTCGAGGAGAGCGGCCACTTCAACTCGGCGCGCGCGGTCTACGAGTTCCTGGCGGACATCGCGCCGAACAACCCCGAGGGGCTCAAGCGCGCGGGGGCGATGATGGCCCGCACCGGCGAGCCCGCGCGGGCGCTCCAGTACTTCGAGCGCGCGCTGCAGGCCGACCCGCGCGACCAAGAGGCGCTCAAGGCGCGCAAGAACCTGGCGGCGGAGACCGCTCTCTCGCAGACCAACTTCGAGTCGGTCGGGCACAGCCGCGAGCAGATCAAGGACAAGGACCAGGCGCGCCAGCTCGAGCGCCAGCAGCGTCGCCATCTCTCGGACGACGAGCTGCGCGAGGAGCTCGAGCGGCTCGAGACGCGGTACGCCGAGGACCCGTCGAACGTCGACGTCATGCTCGAGCTGGCGTCGATCCACGAGCGGCTCAAGGACCCGGCGGCGGCGCTCGATCTCGTCGAGCGGGCGCAGTCCTACCGCAAGGATTCGTACGACATCCTCTGCCGCGCCGGCGACCTGCGCGCGAAGGCGCTGAAGAAGCGCATCGCCCGCGCCGGGCGCGACGGCGACGAGGAGGAGGCGAACCGCCTCGAGCGCGAGCTGGTCGAGATCGAGTGCGAGGACTGGCGCGGCCGGGTCGAGATGCGGCCCGGCGACGCCGCCGCGCGGCTCCAGCTCGGCCGGCGGCTGATGCGCGCCGAGGCCTACGACGAGGCGCTCGGGGAGCTGCAGAAGGCGAACGGGGACCCGCGGCTCCAGAAGGAGGCGGTGTTCCTGCTCGCGCAGTGCTTCCACAGCAAGGGCATCCTCGATCTCGCTCGCAAGCAGTACGAGCAGGCGCTCGAAGCCACGCCCGCGGGCGACGAGCGCACGAAGGAGATCCTGTACAATCTCGGCGCGATCGCGGAGGCGGAGGGGGACACGGCTGCCGCCCGCTCCAACTACATCCGCATCTACGAGATCGACATCGGATACCGCGACGTCGCGAACAAGATGGAGCAGCTCAAGTAGTCATGCCGAACAGCAAGCAAGCGTCCAAGCGTCTGCGCCAGAACGAGAAGGCGCGCATCCACAACAAGGCACTCCGTACGAGCATGCGGTCGGCGATGAAGCGCGTCCTGCGCGCCGACGACCCGGAGTCCGCCCGCGCGGCGCTGGCGAACGCGATGAAGCGCGTCGACAAGTGCGCCAAGCGCCACGTCATCCACGCGAACGCGGCCGCGCGCTACAAGAGCCGCCTGTCGAAGTTCGTCTCGAAGATCGCCGGCTGAGCAGGTTCGTGGCGTTCGAGACGAGCGAGGACGCTGCGAGCCTCGACCACCGCACGCTCCACATCGCCACCTTGATGGGCGACCTGGTCGGCGCAGCGAAGGAGATGGTCGACGACCTCCCGAAGTGGGAGCTCGTCGACACGCAGGAGGAGCCCGAGCGCGTCGTCCTCGTCTGCTCGCGCAACGGCGGCCTGCTCGCGGGCACCGCGCGGATCACGATCACGCTCGAGGCCCCAGCGGGCGTCCCGGCGACGAGGGTGCGCGTCCGCTCGGAGACGAACGGCGCGCTGCTCGCCCGCGACAAGGCCAACGTCGCGGAGTTCGTGAAACCCTTCAACCGCCGCGTGTGCTGAGAGAAGAGCTCCTAGTCCGCGCGCTCATGGTCCATGGGCACGCGGCGGCCGCCGAGCGCCACTTGCGCGACGCGCTCGAGCTCGCGCGCGCCGACCTCGCTCTCGCCGACGGCGAGCAGGTCCTCGCGGCCGCGTCCCGCGCTCTCGACGAGAATCGCGTCTGGTGGCTCGGCAGCGAGTCGCCGCACCGCCGCCTCGCGGCCGACCCGCGGATCGCCGTGCGCTACCTCGTCCGCTCCGCCCGCGAGCTCGGCGACGGACCGATCGCGGAGCGGCTCGCGGCCGTGCTCGTCGGCGTGGTCCGCGCGGCGCACGAGCCCGAGCCGCCGCGCATCGGCGGCGGCCCGCAGCTCGCGTAGCGGCGCTCTCACCGCGCGCCGAGCACTTTCGCGTAGCGGAAGTACACCTCGATGCAGAGCGTCATGAGCGCGGTCGAATAGACGCGCCCGCCGGCGTGGCCCCAGGGGCCGATCGGGTCCCACGAGCCCGCTTCGTCGCCGTCGGTGCGCTGCGAGCCGACGACCGCCTGCTTCATCGCGCTCTCCCACGCGCGCCAGTGCGAGCCGCCCATCTGGAACATCGCGTACGTGCCGTAGTACCAGGCGTACATGTCGCAGCCGAAGCCGTCGGGATCCCACACGGGCGGCGTCCGCTTCAGGAGCTCCGCGTGCCGCTCGAGGAGCTCGGGGTTCGCGACGGCCTCGCCCTTCGCGTTCGCGACGAAGATGCGGCAGAGCAGGCCGACCGCCGTCATCGCCTCGCTCTTCTCGCGCGGGTAGTGCTGGTTCGCCGCCGTGCGCGAGGAGAGCGAGCCGGGCGCGTCGTAGCCGACGCGGCCGGTCGTCGGATCGGTGACCTCCTCGATCCATTGCAGCGCGCCGTCGAACGCGGCGGGATCGACCGTCAGCCCCGCGTCCTTCGCCGCCGCGAGAGCGAACACCATCCAGCCGGTCACCGACGTGTCGTTGTCGCCGTCGGGCGGGGCCGCGTAGCGCCACGCGCCGTACGGGTTGCGCGCGAGCTGCACGTAGTTCACTGCGTCCTGCGCCGTGCGCGCGAGCAGCGGGCTCTTGGACGCGTAGTACGCCTCGCAGAGCGCGAGCGTCGCGAGCGCGTGGTCGTACAGGAACTCCTTGCTGCTCTTGTCGCCGACGAGGCCCGTGTCCCGGTCCTGCTGGTCGCGTAGCCACTTGATGCCGCGCGCGACGACGTCCTTGTAGCGGCCGTCGGTCGTCGTGTTGCCCTCGCCGAGGAAGGCGAGCAGCGCGAGCCCGGTGACGCCGACGTCGTGCGTGCCGTAGCCGGCGCCGTCGCAGATCGTCGAGCCGATCTGCCCGCAGCTCGCCGAGAAGCCGTCGGCGTCCCACGAGCCGTCGGGCGACTGGTGGTGCGCGAGCCACGCGAGCCCGGCGCTCAGCGTCTGCTCCATCGCCTTCCCGGCGCGGCCGAGGTTCTCGCGCCCGCCGCGTCGCTCGCCGAACTTGCCGCCGGCGAGGCCGCCGATGCCGATGACGTCGTTCATCGCTTCGGCGTCGAACGGCGCGTCGCTGTGGAAGTCGGGATCGCCCTGGGCCTCGTCGAACGGTTGATCGTCATCCGTCTCGACGCGCTCGGAGATCTCGTCCGTCAGCACCGGCTCCTCGGGCTCGATCGTGTCGATCGGCTCCTCCGGCTCCTCGACGGGCTCCTCGAACGTCTGGACCGGCGGCGGAGCGGGGCCCACGGCGACCGTCGGGGCCTGCTCGTCGCGCAGCAACTGCCACGGGATCGCCGCGATGATGAAGTAGACGAGGACGTGCGCCGCGAGCGAGATCGCGAGCCACGGCGCCGATCCCATCCAGTCGTAGAGGACGTCGCCGAAGGTCCGCTCGTCTTCCCAGGGCGCGTAGTGCGTGACGCGTGCGTGCTCGTTCATGGCGTGCTCCGGTTCTCGGGTCTGCACGCAGGAACGCGCGGCACGGCTACGCGTTCAGAGCGACGGGCGAACAGCGGAGCAGGAACGCAGAACGCCCCGCGGGCGCGCAGCCCGCGGGGCGTTCCGGGGTTCGCTTCCGGCGCTGGATCAGCGCGCGCCGAGCACCTTCGCGTAGCGGAAGTAGACCTCGATGCAGAGCGTCATGATCGCCGTCGAGTACACGCGACCACCGGCGTAGCCCCACGGACCGATATTGTCCCACGAGCCCTTCTCGTCGCCGTCGCGGCGCTGCGACTCGATGACCGCCTTCTTCATCGCGGTCTCCCACGCGCGCCAGTGGGTGCCGCCCAACTGGAACATCGCGTAGGTGCCGTAGTACCAGTAGTACATGTCGCAGCCGAGGCCGTCCGGGTCCCACTCGGGCAGCGTGCGCTTCAAGAGCTCGGCGTGCTGGTCGAGGATCTCCATCCCGGTGATGTCCTCGCCCTTCACGTTCGCGATGAAGATGCGGCAGAGCAGACCCACCGCCGTCATCGCCTCGCCCTTCTCGCGCGGATAGTGCTCGTTGGCGACCGTGCGCGACGAGAGCGAGCCGAGCGAGTCGTAGCCGACGCGGCCGTTCGTGCGGTCGGTGACCTCCTCGATCCACTGCAGCGCGCCGTCGAACGCGGCCTCGTCGACAGTCAGCCCCGCGTCCTTCGCCGCCGCGAGCGCGAACACCATCCAGCCCGTCAGCGACGTGTCGTTGTCGCCGATCGGCGGAACGTCGTAACGCCACGCGCCGTACGGGTTGCGCGCGCGGTGGATGTAGTTGATCGCGTCCTGCGCGGTCTTCTTGAGCAGCGGGCTCTTCGACGCGTAGTACGCCTCGCACAGCGCGAGCGTCGCGAGCGAGTGGTTGTACAGGAACTCGTGCGTGCTCTTGTCGCCCAAGAGGCCCGAGTCCGGGTCCTGCTGGTCGCGCAGCCACTTGATGCCGCGCGCGACGACGTCCTTGTACATGCCGTCGGTCGTCGTGTTGCCCTCGCCGAGGAAGGCGAGCAGCGCGAGGCCGGTGACGCCCACGTCGTGCGGGGCGTGGCCCGCGCCGTCGCAGATCGTCGAGCCGATCTTGCCGCAGTTCGACGAGAAGCCGTCGGTGTCCCAGGAACCGTCGGGCGACTGGTGGTGCTTGAGCCACTCGAGGCCGTCGCGCAGGGCCTGTTCCATGCCCTTGCCGGCCGCACGCAGGTTGCGCCGGCCGCCGCGCCGGTTGCCGAACTTGCCGCCCGCGCCGCCGCCGATGCCGATGACGTCGTTGAACGCTTCGTTGTCGAACGGGGAATCGGAGTTGAAGTCGGGATCGCCCTCCGACTCGGCGAAGTCCTGCTCGTCCTCCGTCTCGTTGTGGTCGGAGATCTCGGCGTCCTTGAGGACCGGCTCCTCGATCGGCTCGATCTCCTCGATCTCCTCTTCCGGCTCCTCCTCGGGCTCCTCGAAGGGCTCCTGCGGCGGCGGCGGGGCGACCGCATTGAACGAGGCGTCGTCCTCGGGGCCGAGCAGGTGCCACGGGATCGCGGCGATGATGAAGTAGACGAGGACGTGTGCGGCCAGCGAGATCGCCAGCCACGGCGCCGAGCTCATCCAGTCGTACAGGACGTCGTTGAACGTCCGCTCCTCCTCCCACGAGCGCAGGATGTTGGATTCGATGTGGATGTCGGAGAATTCTTTGCTCATTGCCGGGCTCCCGAGGGAGGGGACGGGCCTGTCGGTCAGCAGAGGAAGGACCTCGCGGCGTCTCGCGCTTCGTCGAGCAGTCGAGAAGCGGTCGAGCAAGCGTCGAGGAGCGGGGCGGCGAGGCCCCGCCAGACCAACGCGGCGCCGGACGCGGGGTTCAGAGTATATCGGGGGAAATCCGCTCGCCTACCGGCCGCTGCGCGCCCCGACGCGGTAGGTCCAGACGAAGGCCTCGCGGCGCAAGCGGCGGTCGGAGCGCTCGAGCGTGGATGTCTGCCGGTCGCGCTCCAGGACGGTGCGGATTCGCTCCTGGAGCCCCCGGCTCGTGAACGGCTCTGGCGGCGGTCCGGGCTCGCGGGCGACGAGCCGCACGATCTGGAAGCCGGGGATGCGCTCCGGCTGCTCGGGGGAGGCCCACGGCAGCACCGGGGACAGCTCGCCGACCTCCGCGTCCCGCGCCCAGTCGAGCTCCGCCTGGAGCAGGAGCCGGTCGAGCGGCAGCGGCGGCCCGATCCCGCGGTTGGCTCGGTCCGCGTCGGTCCGCTCGCGCCCGTCGTACTCGTCGACGAGCGCGCCCAGGTCCGCCGGCTCGGCCTCGTCGAGCACCTGCTCGCGCAGCTCGGCGGCGTACAGGCGCGCCTCGTCGAGACCGCCGGTCTGCGCCCCGAGGATGACGAGCCGCTGGAGCGTGACCCGGTCAGGCGCGCCGAACTGCTCCGGGCGCTCCTTGTAGAGGGCGTACATCTCGCCCGGGCGCACGAACCGGTCGCGGTAGACGCGCCCGCCCCCGCCGGGCGCGCGCCCGATGTTCGAGTTGACCCAGTGGTACTGGTAGATGGCATCGGTCAGGTCGACGCGCGCCGCGGCGGGGTCGAGCCCGCTCTCCTTCAGGGCCTCGGCGTGCTCGAGCAGCCCGAGCCGGTCCGTCCGCAGGTCGTACTCCTCGTCGACGACGCGCTGGACGAGCGCGGGGTCGAGCCCCATGTCGCGGCCGGCCTGGATGCGCAGCTCCTCGACGACGAGCTGGTCGACGATCCGCTGCGTCAACTCGATCTGCTGCTCGGCGCTCATGCCGCCCGCGCCCTCGATCCGGCGGACGAGGAGCTGCTCGACGAAGCTCAGCGTGACCATCGCACCGTTGGCGATCAGCGCCGCCCCTTCGACCGTTCCGCTGATCGGCGGGCGCTCGCGGGCCGTGCTCGACGGCGGCGCGCTCGTGGGCGGCGCCGCGGGATCGACGTCGGAGGGGTCCTGGGCCGGCGGCGCCAGCGCGGCGGCGGCCACGGCCGCGGACGCGGCCAGGAAAGTGGTTGCGATCATCGGGAGCGGCGGGCGGGGCTCATCTTCTTGTCGGCGTCGCCGACCTTCAAGACCCGCTCCAGCCACGCGAGGGCGTTCTCGGGCGAGCGCGCCTCGACCGGCACGACGACCAGCGCGTGTCCCTCGCGCACCGCGCGGATCTCCGCCGCCCCCCCGAAGGCGCCTTGCAGGAGCACGCGGTCGTTGTACTGGACGAGGTAGGCGTCGTCGCGCCAGGAGGCGCGCCCGATCCCCAGCGCCGCGAGCCGCGCGCGCAGCCGGAAGACGCGCACGAGCGTCTGCGCCTGCTCCGGCAGCCGGCCGTAGCGGTCGCGCAGCTCCGCCGCCGCGTCCGCGGCGTCCGCGTCGCTGCGGATCGCGTCGAGGCGTCGCAGGATCTCGAGCCGCGTCTGCGAGGACGCGATCCAGGCGCGCGGCAGGTGCGCCGAGAGGCCGAGCTCCAGCTCGACCGTGCCCGGGTCGATCGGCCCGTGCGGCGCCTCCGGCTCGGCGAGGTCCGCGAGCGTCGCGCCCGCCTTGATCCGCTCGACGGTCTGCTTGAGGAGCTGGCAGTACATGTCGTAGCCGATGGCGGAGATGTGGCCCGATTGCTCGGGCCCCAGGATGTTGCCCGCGCCGCGCAGCTCGAGGTCCTTCATCGAGATGTCGAAGCCCGCGCCGAGGTGGCTCATCTCGGCGAGCGCCTCGAGCCGCTCGCGCGCGTGCTTGGGCAGCGGCTGGTGCTCCTCGACGAGCAGGAAGCAGTGCGCCTTCTGCGCGCCGCGGCCGACGCGCCCGCGCAATTGGTGCAGCTCGGAGAGGCCGAACAGATCGGCGCGGTCGATCAGGATCGTGCCCGCGCTCGGCACGTCGATGCCGTTCTCGACGATCGACGTCGAGACGAGACAGTCGACGTCGCCGCGCGTGAACACGTCCATCACCTCGGAGAGCTGCTTGGCGGGCATCTGGCCGTGGCCGACGAGGAACGTCATCTCGGGCACGAGCGCGCGCAGCCGCGTCGCGACCTGCTCGATCGAATGGACGCGGTTGTGGAGGAAGAAGACCTGACCGCCGCGATTGCGCTCGCGCAGCAGCACCTCGCGCAGGAGCAGGTCATCGTCGCGATACGCGATCAGCGTCTCGACGTTCTGGCGTCCCGGCGGCGCCACGGAGAGGGCGGAGATGTCGCGCACGCCCGCGAGCGACATGTGCAGCGTGCGCGGGATCGGCGTCGCGGTCATCGTCAGCACGTCGACGTTCGCGCGCATGCGCTTGAAGTGCTCCTTGTGGCGCACGCCGAAGCGCTGCTCCTCGTCGATGACGACGAGGCCGAGGCGCTGGAACGACACGTCCTTCGACAGCAGCCGGTGCGTGCCGATCGCGATGTCGATCTTGCCCTCGGCGATCGCGGTGATCGTCTCGCGCTCCTCCTTGCCGGTCTTCGTGCGCGTCAGCGTCGCGACCTCGACCGGGTAGTCCGCGAGCCGAGCGCGGAACGTGCGCGCGTGCTGCTCGGCGAGCACGGTCGTCGGCACGAGCACCGCGACCTGGCCGCCGCCGTTCGCGACGCGGAAGGCCGCGCGCACGGCGACCTCGGTCTTGCCGAAGCCGACGTCGCCGCACAGCAGCCGGTCGAGCGGCTTGGGCCCGTTCAGATCGGAGGTGATCTCGCGGTCGGCGGTCGCCTGGTCGGGCGTGTCCTCGTAGGGGAACGAGCGCACCATGTCGACGACGAGGTGGTCGTCCGGCGGCCACGCGGGCCGGCGGTTGAGCTCGCGCTTCGCCTGCACCTCGAGCAGGTCCGCGGCGAGGTCGTAGAGCGCGCGCTCGACCTTCTCCTTGCGCCGCCGGAACGACGTCGAGCCGAGCTTGTCGAGCCCCGGCGCCTTCGCTCCGCTGCCGACGTAGCGTTGGACGAGGTCGATGCGCGACGCGGGCACGAACAGGCTGACGTCGTCGGCGAAGAGCAGGTGCAGGTGCTCCTCCTCGCCCGCGCCGCGCGGCATGAGCTCGAGCGCCTGGAACAGCGCGACGCCGTGCACCGCGTGCACGACGAGGTCGCCCGGCCGCAGCTCGAAGAACGACTGCAGCGCCTTGACGCGGTGGTGGGTGCGCTTGGGCGCGACGCGGCGCGCGCGCTCGACACCGGCGAGCTCGGCGTGCGTGACGAGCACGAGCTCGAGCGCCGGAACGCGAAAGCCCTTCGAGAGCATCCCGACGCGCGTCGCGATGCGCGCGCTCGCCGCATCGTGCTCGACGCCATGCTCGGTGAGGATCTCGCGGAAGCGGTGCTGCTCGGCGTCGGTGCGGCAGAGCACGAGCGCGCGCGTCCCGTCCTCGACCAGCTCGCGCAGCGCCGCGGGCGCGCGCGGCACGCCGACCGAGAGCGACTGGATCGAGCGCGTCTCGAAGCCGGTGCCGGACGCCGGGCGTGCCGCGGGCAGGCTCTGCAGCGCGATGCGCGTGCGGCCGCGCGCGACGTCCTCGAGCTGCGCGAGCGCGCGCTTGTGCGACGTCGAGCGGAGCGACAGGCCCTGCGCCTGGTCCTCGATGCGCAGCGGCTCGATGCGCACGTGGACCGTGGTGGGGGCGAGCAGCGTCGAGGGCGCCGCTCCCGTGCCGTCCTCGACGCCGCCCGCGTCCGCGGCGATGCACACCGAGACGCGCTTCTGCGACTCGACCGAGCGTTGGTCGGCGGGGTCGAACGTGCGCAGTGACTCGATCTCGTCGTCGAACAGCTCGATGCGCAGCGGCAGCTCGGCCGCGAACGGGAACACGTCGAGGATGTCGCCGCGCAGGCTGACCTCGCCCGGCGCCTCGGCGAGCGGCTGGCGCGCGTAGCCCGTGGCGACGAGCCGCTCGAGCAGGTCCTCGGTGTCGAGCCGCTGCCCGGTCTGCAAATTCAGGAAGTCGCTCGCGAGCGCGTCCGGCTCGGGCAGCGGCTGGATCATCGAGAGGAGCGAGGCGACGAGCACGCGCGGCCGCCGCTCCGGCGGCCCGGCGAGCATCTGCGCCACGCGCAGGCGCTGGCGCACCGCCTCGACGTCGGGCCTCGAGCGCCGGTCGCTATGCTCGCGCGCCGGCATCACGGTCGAGTCGACGCCGAACGTGCGCAGATCGGCCGCGAACGAGTCCGCCTCCGCGTCGCTCGACACGAGCACGAGCCACGGCCCCTGGGCGCGGCGCGCGAGACCCGCGACGACGAACGCCTGCGACGCGCCCCACAGGCCGCCGGCGGCGATCGCGCCGCCGCCGTGCGCCACGTCGACGAGCGCGCGGAACTCCGGGAGGCGGTCGAGCTCGGCGACGTCGAGGACCGCGACGTCGAGGACCGCGTCGTCGCCCGCGCTCACGCCACGTCCTCGCACTGCATCACGAGGAGCGCCTCGTGCGCCGCCCAGCGTTCCGCCTCCTTGCGCGTGCGGCCCCACGCGCTCGGAAAACGCCGCTCGCCGATGAAGACGGCGACGAGGAACGCCCGCGCGTGCGCCCGCCCGCACTGGTCGAGCACGACGTAGCGCGGCGGCTCGCCGGTCTCGAGCTGCGAGATCTGCTGCAGCAACTGCTTCGGGTTCGGCGCAGCGTCGCGGGCGCGCACGCGCGTGAGCGGCGCGTGCAGCACGGCGAGCGCGAACTTGCGCGCCGCCTCGTAGCCGCCGTCGAGGTAGACCGCGCCGAGCACGGCCTCGAACAGGTTCGCGAGCACGGAGCGCGGCAGCGCGCGCCCGCGCATCCCGCTCCCGACGCGCGCGGCCCCGTCCAGCCCGAGCGCGAGCGCCGCTTCCGCGAGCACGCGCCGCGACACGACCCAGGCCTTGAGCTCGGTCAGGTCGCCCTCGGAGAGGTCCGGATGGCAGTCGTACACCTCCTCGGCGACGATCAAGTCCAGGACCGCGTCGCC
>CAZGTQ010000307.1:0-3904 GCA_964528575.1 uncultured Planctomycetaceae bacterium
CCGCGCCAGAACCTCGACATCGTGATGCGCCTGTGCGTGTCCGAGCCGCGCCCGCTCGACGGCGAGGTCGCCGGCGAGCTCGAGGGCGGCTTCTGCCTGCAGGGGAACCACGAGTACGCGCTCTTCAACGACGCGGCGGACTTCAACCCCAAGGCGCGCGCCGCGATCGACTGGACCAAGGAGGAGATCAACCGGGGCGAGACGCGCGAGCGCAGCTACGCCTATTGGGACTTCCTCGAGTCGCTCGCGCCGACCTTCGACGACGGCACCGCGATGTTCGCGCACGGCTCGCCGCGCGACCCCGTGCGCGAGTACATGCTGCCGCGCGACATCCGGGACGAGACGAAGATGAACGCCGTCTTCAGCCACATGACGTCGGGCGTCTGCTTCGTCGGCCACAGCCACGTCCCCGCGGTCTACTACGAGGACATGCGGCTCTACCGGCCGCAGCAGACCGAGGGCCCGTACGACCTCGGCGACCTGACGAAGGTGCGCGCGATCGTCAACGTCGGGTCGGTCGGTCAGCCCCGTGACGGCGACCCGCGCGCGTCCTACGTGATCTTCGACGGGCGCAACGTCACCTTCGTGCGGCTCGAGTACGACGTCGAGCGGGCGATGGCGGACATCCGCGCCGTGCCCGAGCTCCCCGACTACCTCGCGGAGCGCCTCGCGTTGGGACGCTGACCGGGCCCGCGCCGCGTGGAAAGACGCTTCCTCTTCGCGCTGTTCCTCTCCACCGCCGTGCTGGTGGTGTGGATGATCCTGTTCCCCAGCCAGCCGTCGCGCGAGCGGCCGCCGGGCGTGGGGGGAGCGGGCGCCCAGCCGGTCCCGCCGCCGATCGACGTGCCCGAGGGGCCGAGCGTCCCGCTCGTGGGCGACGTGATCGAGGGAGCCGAGGCGCGCGAGGAGGTCGTCGTCTTCGGCCGTTCCGGCGAGCCGGGCCACTACTGGGCGACCTTCTCGAACGTCGGCGCGCGGCTCGTCGAGCTGCGCCTGGGCGACTACTACCACGTCGGCGCCCAGGTGGGCGCGGGCGTCGCCGAGCCCGACGAGCTGCAGCCGCTCGTCGTGCCCGTCGACACGCCCATGGGCGTGACGGGCTCGCTCCTGCTGGCGACGCGCCACAGCTCGGCGTCGCTCGCGCGCGAGCCGCTCGATCGCGCGCTGTGGAAGATGGAGGTCGAGCGCGAGCCCGACGGCACCGCGCGCGCGGTGCGATTCACGTACGCGCCCGGCACGGGGGTCGTCTTCACGAAGACCGTGCGCTCGCCCGCGCCCGCCGCCGACGGCGAGCGGCCGTGGCACCTCGAGCTCGAGCTCGCCGTCGAGAACGCGGCTGACCTCGCGCCCGGGCCCGCGCAGTTCGTGCTGACGCCCGCCGGCTGCGTGCCGCAGGACATCGGCGACCGCTTCTACGTGGAGCCGCGCGCCGTCGCGGTCGGCCCGCGCACGAGCCCCGAGCCCGAGCTCGACCAGGCGCTGTTCGATCCATCGGCCGACGACGTCGAGCGCGTGCTCGGCGTCGAGCCGCCGCTCGCCTACGCCGGCGTCCACAACAAGTACTTCGCGTTCCTGATGCGCGGCGCGGACGACGCCTCGGCCGCGACGATGCAGGGCGCGCGCTACCGGCGCATCTACGACCAGGCGTTCGCGCGCGCGAACCCCGGCCTCGCCGACGAGGCGTGGCTGTACGTCGCGACCGACGTGTTCCTGCAGCTCGCCGTGCCGCCGCCGGGCGAGCGCAAGGGCTGGACGTACACGATCTACGCGGGACCGAAGCAGCGCGAGGTGTTCCTCGCCGACCTCGAGTCGCACGAAGTGCTGCTCGAGGAGGACCTCGGCTGGTTCAGCGGCATCGGCACCGTGCTCCTCTCGGTGCTCCAGCTCCTGCACGCGGGCCTCGTCCACGTGCCGTTCCTCGCCCAGGGCGCCTGGGGCTGGTCGATCATCCTGCTCACGCTGATGCTGCGCGCGGTGCTGTTCCCGCTCAACCGCCGCTCGCAGACGGCGATGGCGCGCTACCAGAAGAAGATGAAGCGGGTCCAGCCGCGGCTGAACGAGCTCAAGGAGCGCCTGAAGAACGATCCGCAGAAGCTGCGCCAGGAGCAGGCGCGCATCATGCAGGAGGAGGGCGCGTTCCCGCCGCTCGGCGGCTGCGCGCCGATCTTCGTCCAGATCCCGGTCTTCTTCGGCCTGTTCTCGATGCTGCGGACGAGCTTCGAGCTGCGCCAGGCGGACTTCGTCGGCTGGATCGACGACCTGTCGCGCCCCGACCACATGTTCGCGCTCGACCTGCACGTGCCGCTGCTGTCGAGCCTGATCGACCTGTCCTACTTCAACCTGCTGCCGATCCTGATGGTCGTGCTCTGGATCCTGCAGCAGATGGGCATGCCGAAGCCCGCCGACGAGCAGGCCGCGCGCATGCAGAAGATGATGATGTTCATGCCCGTGATGATGGGCTTCTTCCTCTACAACTACGCCGCCGGTCTGTCGCTCTACATGATGACGCAGTCGGGCCTGGGCATCATCGAGCAGCACGTCATCAAGAAGCTCTGGCCGATCGACGACAGCGAGGTCGAGGCCAAGCGCAAGTCCGGCTGCGGACCGCTGTCGGGGTTCATGGAGAACCTGGCGCAGAAGCAGAAGGAGCACGTGAAGCGCGTGCAGTCGATGCAGAAGCAGCACCAGAGCGCGACGCGCCAGCGCCCCAAGCGCAAGTCGCGGCGCTGAACCGTCCCCGTCCCGACCGCGAAGCTCTCGAGCCCGTGTCAGCCGCCGACGGTTCGACGATCGCCGCGATCGCGAGCCCGGCCGGACCGGGCGCGCGCGCGGTGATCCGCATCTCCGGTCCCGACGCCGGCGCGCTCGTCGCCGCGACGTGCCGCGCGCAGGACGGCGCGCCGCTCCCGCCGCCGGCGCGCGGCCTCGCGCGCGCGCGCCTGTTCGACGGCCGCGGCGAGCAGCCGGCTTTGGTCCTGTGGATGCCGGCGCCCGCGTCGTACACGCGCGAGGACGTCGCCGAGCTGCACCTGGTCGGAGCGCCGCCGCTCGTCGACGCCGCGCTCGCGCGCCTCGTCGCGCTCGGCGCGCGCGCCGCCTCGCGCGGCGAGTTCACGCGGCGCGCGTTCGAGAACGGCCGCATCGACCTGACGCGCGCCGAGGGCGTGCTCGCGCTCGTCTCGGCCGCGAACGTCGAGGAGTGCCGCGCGGCGGCGGCGCTGCTCGCCGGCGGCCTCGAGCGGCGGCTCGCGGCGCTGCGCGAGGGGCTCGACGAGCTGCGCGCGCTGTGCGAGGCGAGCCTCGACTTCGACGAGGACGACGCCGGCCACGTGCCGGTGGACGAGCTCGCCGCGCGCGTCGGTGCGCTCGACGCGCGGCTCGCCGACGCGCTCGCCTGGGAGGAGCGCCGCCAGCCCGAGCACGGCACGCCGCGCCTGTCTCTCGTCGGCGCGCCCAACGCCGGCAAGAGCACGCTGTTCAACCGCCTCGCGCGCGGCGCGAGCGCGCTCGTCAGCGGCACGGCGGGGAGCACGCGCGACGGCGTCGCGGGGACGTGGACGCTGGGCGGCGTCGCGTGCCGCCTGCTCGACGCGCCGGGCCTCGACCCGCTCGCGCGCGGCGTCGACCGCGCGGCGCAGCGCCTCGCGCGCGAGGAGCGCGCGCGCGCCGCCGCGCTCGTCTGGGTCGTCGACGCGGCCGCGGAGCGTCCCGCCGGCGCGCTCGCCGCCGAGCGCGCGGCGCTCGGCGCGGACGTCCCCGTCGTGCTCGCCTGGAACCAGATCGACCGCCCCGGCGCCGCGCCCGCGCCCGCCGGCGCCGCGCGCGACGCGCTGGGCCCGCTCGCGGGCGTCGCGGCGCTCTCGGCCGCGAGCGGGGCGGGCGTCGATGACCTCGAGAGCGCCGT
>CAZGTQ010000308.1:0-6035 GCA_964528575.1 uncultured Planctomycetaceae bacterium
AAGGCCGAGCTCGACCGCTTCTGCGACGCGCTCATCCTGATCCGCGACGAGATCCGCGCGATCGAGGAGCACCGGATGGACCGGGCGGACAACCCGCTCCAAAACGCTCCCCACACGGCCGACATGATCATGGCGACCGACTGGACCCACCCCTACACCCGCGAGCAGGCCGCCTACCCCGCCCCGTGGGTCGCGTCGCACAAGTTCTGGCCCCCCGTCGCCCGCATCGACAACGGCTACGGCGACCGCCACCTCGTGTGCACGTGCCCGTCCGTCGAAGACGTCGCGGAAGAAGCGCTCGAAGCCCAAAAGGGCGCCCCCCTCGCAGCGTCCCAGGCGTAGGCGAGAGACCGCCGCGCCGGTGCTCGGCTGCAACGTCGTCCGCAGCCGTCCCCGCTGTCACGCACCTACCACACTGCCGCCGCTTTGCGCGCGGCGTCTTCGCCGCGTGGGATCAGGTTGATCACCTCGACGAGGTACGGCGACGAGTACAGCCCGAGAGACTCGTTCCCCGGGACGACGACCGGGTCGTCGAGGTCGGCGCCGAGCATGAGCGCGACGAGGCAGTAGAACCACTTGCGCGGCCAGCCGTCGATGCGCGGCAGGTCCTCGATCGGGATCAGCGGCGCGAGCGGCACGCCCGCCTGGCGGTAGACGTGGTCGATCGCCTCGGCGCAGTAGAAGTCGCCGTCGTCCGAGCCGTACGGGAAGTCGTGCAGCACGTCGCCGTCGATGAGGAGCTCGAGCTCGGCGAGGACGGCCGGGCGCCGGTCGGCGTGCTCGGGCGCGAGGCGCTTCACGACGACGTGCTCGGGGCCCTCGATCAGGAAGTCGACGAGGTGGCGCCGTTGGATGCCGTACGGCCCGACGTCGACGACGAGCCAGCCGTCCTCGACGCGCCGCCACACGATCCCGACGTGCGAGAAGTCGCTCTCCGTCCAGTGCGCGAGCGCCTGGCTGTACGGGATGATCCCCAGGAACACCCGAAAGTGCCCCTGCCGGAAGATCACGTCCGCGGGCTCGAGGACGGGGTCCAGCACCGGCACCAGCGCCCGGGCTTCCTCGCGGTAGCGCTCGATGTCGTGCGGGATCGCCGTGAGCTGGCACCCGCCCAGGGCGAGCGCGAGGGAGAGCACGAGCGGCAGGGTCGAAAGGCGCATCGCAGCCCCGCGAGCGGGGCACGCGGCGCGGGAGAAGATACGGGGGCCCTACGACGACGACCGCAGGGGAACGGGCCCCCAACCGAAATCGCCAATAAAATAAGCTCAGCGCTGAAACTTCAGGCGATTATTGCCGATTATAGAGGCGATGGACGCGATCGACGCCAGCGGCTCGGAACGGCTCTTCCAGGCTCTGGGCGACCTCCTGGCTGCCGAGGACCGGGAATACCGCCTGGTGGTCGTTGGAGGAGTCGCGCTCGCGTTGGGCGGCTTCGTCCGACGCGGCACGAAGGACGTCGACGTGATCGCTCTGGTGGAGCCCGGGGAAGACGGAGCGTTGGTCCCTTCCAAGCCGCTTCCCCCGGAGCTCGAGGTGGCGGTGCGGCGGGTGGGAAGAGACTTCGGCCTGCCCGCGGACTGGCTGAACGGACAAGTGGGCGCGCTACGCCCCCACGAGTTGCCACCGACGCTCGTCCAGGACTTGTCTTGGCGCACGTTCGGCACGCTCCACATCGGGCTCGCCGGGCGACGCGCGCTGATCGCGCTGAAGCTCTTCGCGGCGGCGGATCATGCACCCACGTCGAAGCACGTATCGGACCTCGTCGACCTGGCGCCGACACAGACAGAGTGGGCCGAGGCGGCGGCGTGGGTGAAAAAACAGGATGCGGCTGCCGAGTTCGCCGGGATCGTGGAGGAGGTCATCGCTCATGTCGACCAGCGAGTGCAGCGGCGTCCGTAGCGAGCTCCTCGAGAGCGCCGCGGACGTCTGCGCGCGTCAGTGGACCGCGGTCGGCGGCCTCGGGCGCGCGTTGGGCGAGCGTGCATGCGGCGCGATCGTCGATCCCGAGGCGCTGGTGCTCATGTCGCTCGTCGTGCGCGAGCTCGATCCCCGTCTCGACGAGCGGCTCGCCTGGTGGGCGCGTGTCGGCGCGCGGCAGACGAGCGTCCAGCGGATGCGCACCCTCGTCGAAGCCTTCCCCGAGAACGTGGGCGACGCGTGGCGCTCGTTCGCCGGGATCGCCGCGAGTCACGGCCGGGCGAGCTGGCGCGCACATGCGGATCCTGCGCCGGCGCAGATGGTCCACGAACGTCCGCACGCCGAGCACGACGAGCCCTCTCTCGCAGCGGACGCGACGCTCGTCCTCCGCCTGCGCGCCGGCTTCGGCGTGAACGCGAAAGCGGACCTGCTCGCGTTCCTCGTCGGAAACGCGGGCCGCTCCTTCTCCGCGGCCGCGATCGCCCACGAGCTCGCGTACTCCGAGACGACGACGAAGCGCGCCGCGCGCGACATGGCGCGGGCCGGCCTCGTGCAACAGATCGACGGCCACCCGGCCATCTACTCGGTCGACTCCGGCTCCTGGACGCGGCTGCTCGAGCTCGAGAGCGCGCCACCGTGGCGGCCCTGGGCGCTCCTGTTCCCCTTCGTCGCCCACGCGCTCGCGTGGGCCGCGCAGCCCGCACAGTCCGCGCAGCCCGCACAGACCGAGCAGCCTGCACAGAGCGCTTACCTGCGCGCGTCGCGGGCGCGCGACCTCTTCGAGCGGACGCGCAGCGACTTCCAGCGCTACGGCATCCCCGTGCCGAAGCCCGAGCGCCACCCCGGCGAGGCCTTCGAGGGCGCGTTCCTCGAGCTCCTGCGCCGTCTCGCCGCGTGGATGAGCGAAGCCGCGTAGCGTCCGCCGGCGCGAGTCGCGTTTTCCAAGCTCGGTGAACCCCGCGCGCGGGCGCCGTGGATCTCGATGAGCAGAACACGCCCCACGATGACCGCTCCGACTCCCCTCGACGTGTCCGCGCTGCTGCGGCACCGCGACTTCCTGCGGGCGCTCACGCGCGCGCTCGTCGCGGACGAGCATCTCGCGGACGACGCCGTGCAACAGACCTGGCTCGCCGCGCTCCAGACGCCGCCGCGCTCGGCGGCCGCGTCGCGCGCGTGGCTCGCCCGCGTCGCGGCGAACTTCGCACGCCGGATCGCACGCCGCGAGCACGAGCAGACCGAGCGCGAGCGCCGTGCTCCGCGCTCCGAGGCGACGGACGAGCAGGCCGCCGTGGACTTCGATCTGCTCGAGCGGCTCGCGGCGGCGCTACGCGCGCTGCCCGCGCCGCTGCGAAGCACGATCCACCTGCGCTACTTCGAAGATCTCGCGCCGCGGCAGATCGCCGCACGCGAGGGCGTGCCCCTCGACACCGTGAAGACGCGACTGCGGCGGGGCCTCGCGCTGCTGCGGGCCGATCTCGACGCGAAGCGCGGGAGCCGCGGCGCCTGGTGCGTCGGCCTCGCGGCGCTCGTCGAACCGAGTCGACCCGCCGCGGGGCCCGCCGCCCTGGCGCTCGTGAAAGGACTCCTCGCGATGAAGCTCGTCGGCATCACGTCGGCCGCGGCCGCCGCCCTCTTCCTCCTCGTGCTCGGCATCCGCGCCCTGCACGCTCCCGATCCCGCTCCGGCGGGCCCGACCGCGGTCGCCGCGGCGCCCGAAGCTCCGCAGCTCGCCGAAGCGACATCGACGCCGGCTCGCGAGAGCGAGAGCGCGGAGCCGCGCACCGCGCTGGCGCCGCCTCCGCCCGCCGGCGCGGCCGCGGAGCCTCTGCCGAACGACGTCGCCCTCGGCCGCGTCGGACGCCTGCGCGTCGTCGACACGCACGACGAGCCCGTACCGGGAGCGCGCGTCGCCGAGCCGGGCCGCCCCGCGCGGCTCACCGGAGCGGACGGGCACGTCGAGATGCCGCTCCCCGCCGGGAGCGGGAGCGCGCGGCTCGCGCTCGACGCCGACGGCTTCCTCGCGACGCACGCCGACGTCTCGTTCGGCGCCGACGGAGACGTCGTCGACCTGGGCGAGCACCTGCTCGTGCGCGGCGGAATGATCCGCGGTGTCGTCGTCGACGAGCAGGGCAGCGTCGTCGCCGGCGCGGAGGTCGCGGCGACCGCCGTCGACGGCGTCTCGTGGAGCCCGATCCCCGGCGTCGTCGGCGCACGCGGGCCGCGCGCCCGCACCGGCGCGCTCGGCACGTTCGAGCTCGTCGGGGTCCGGCCGGGCGAGAAGCGCGTGCAGGCCGGCGCGCCCGGCTTCACGACCGCGGCCTCCGACGTCATTGCGGTCGCCGCGGGTGAGCGCAGCGACGGCGTGCGCCTCGTCCTGCGTCGCGTCGAGCGCGAGGACGAGATCGCGGGGCGCGTGCTGCTCCCGGCGGACCGGACCGCGGGCGCGCTGACCGTGTGGACCGTTCATCGCAGCGCGGAAGGAACGCGCTGCCGCACCGCGCCGGTCGCCGACGACGGCACGTTCCGCGTCCCGCTCGAGGCGCGGGTGCCGCACGACGTGTGGGCGCAGGAGACGCCGACGGGCTGGGACTCCGCGCGCCAGGTCTTCAGCGGCGAGCGCGCGCTCGCGGGTTGGCGGCCCGTCGTCGAGCGCGACGTCGCTCCCGGCACGACCGGCCTCGTGCTCGGGTTCGAGCGCGCGCGCGGGATCGACGTGCGCGTGAGCGACGAGCGGGGAGTGCCGCTCGATGCGGTCGAGCTCGGCGTGATCGCGTTCGCCGGGACGGACCTCGGCCAGCAGGAGCCCTGGGTGCGCAGCGTCGCGCCGCCCGTGCGGATCGACGTCCCCGCGAGCGCGTTCCGGGTCCTCGTCTCCGCCGAGGGCCACGACGAGGTCGCGCTCGGCCCCTTCGAGCCGGGGAGCGCGCCCCCCGCGCTCGACGTCACGCTGCGGCGCCTGCCGCCGGCGACGGGACGGGTCACTGCGGACGGCCGTCCGGTCGCGGGCGCGAAGGTCGAGCTCTTCGGCCTGGCGAGCGCGCGCCACCGCGTCACGCGCGGCGGCTTCCGGCTGCGCACCGAGCCGGTGGCCTCGGCGGTCGCGACCACGGACGCCGAGGGCGCGTACCGGTTGACCGCGCGCCGCGCAGGGACGTACGTGGTCCGTGCGGAGGCGGCAGGCCGGGCCGCGGCCGAGATCGGACCGCTCGAGCTCGACCCCCGGAGCGGAGCGAGCGCGCTCGACCTCACGCTCACGCCGGGCGGCGCGATCGAGGGCCGCGTGCTCGCTCCCGCCGGCGCGGAGCCCACCGGGCTCGCCATCGGCGCGTCGCGGGGCGACGTCCACGGCCGGACGGTGGTCGTCGGGCCGGACGGCGCGTTCCGTTTCGAGCGACTCACGCCTGGCCCCTGGCGGGTCGAGATCGTCCGCGACGTCGATGCGCCCGTCGTGCGCAGCTCGACGGGAGCGTCGGACGCGTGGACCAGCAACTGCGCGGTCGTCGAGGGGCGCACGACGACGTTCGATCTCGATCTGCGCGGCGCGGGGAGCACGCGCGTGCGGGGCCGCTGGAGCGTCGACGGCCTCGACGACGCGACGTGGACGGCCTTCCTGCGGCGCGGGACGCTCGCGGATCCCGGCCCGTCGCGGGGCGTCGACCGCGTTCCGGTCGCTGCGGACGGGACGTTCGAGCTCGTCGCGCCCGAGCCGGGTGCGTACCTGCTCGGGATCGAGCACGACGACTTCCCGGGCGCGGGCGTGATCGCCATGCGCGAGCTCGACCTCGACGGCGGCGAGCTCGACTGGTCGGAGACCCTGCGCGTGGGCGCGGCGAGCGTGCGCTTCCCTCCCGGCGCTCCGCACACGCCGGCGGACCTCTCCGACGAGCCCGTCCTCGCGCTCCTCGTCGCATCCGACGGCGGGCTCACGGCGACCGCGCTCCTCCCGACGGACGACGGCTGGTTCGAGAGCGCAACGGCTCCCGCCGGCGCAGGCCGCATCCACTACCGCACGCCCGAGACCGAGGAGTCCCCGCCGTTCGCCTGGCCGTCCGCCGCCGAGCTCACGATCCGCGCGGGCGAGCGGACGACGCTGGAGTAGGGGCCGGCTTCGTCCGGTG
>CAZGTQ010000309.1:0-34333 GCA_964528575.1 uncultured Planctomycetaceae bacterium
GTATCGGCTACGTCTCGACGTACCAGCGCACGCCGCCGCCCGGCGTGTCCTCGAGCACGACGCCGCGCGCGGTGAGATCGTCGCGGATGCGGTCCGCCTCGGCCCAGTCCTTCGCCTTGCGCGCCGCGGCGCGCTTCTCGATCAGCACCTCGACCTCGGCGTCGAGCGAGCGCTCGGCGAGGTCGAGCACGCCGAGCACGTCGTTCGCGCGCACGAGGAACGCGAGCGCCTCGGCGGCCGCGCCCGGCGCGAGCGGAGTCTCGGCGTGGACGACGCGCTCGCGCAGCGCGAACAGCGCCGCGAACGCATCGGCCGCGTTCAGGTCGCGCTCGAGCGCGCTCTCGAACGCGGCGCGCGCGCTCGCCGCCGGCTCCGAGCCCGCCTCGGGCGCCGCGTCCCCCGCCGCGCGGCGCAGGTCGACGACGAGTCGGTCGAGCTTGGCCAGCGCGCTCTCGCTCGCCGCGAGCACGTCCCACGAGAACTCGAGCGGCTGGCGGTAGTGCCCGCGGATGAGCGCGTGGCGCAGCACGCGCGGCGCGAAGCCGCGCGCCTTCACGTCGTCCAGCGTGTAGACGTTCCCCAGGCTCTTGGCCATCTTGCCGCCGTCGACCTGCAGGAACTTCGCGTGCATCCAATAGCGCGCGAAGCGCTTGCCGGTGAACGCCTCGGTCTGCGCGATCTCGCACTCGTGGTGCGGGAAGACGTTGTCCTCGCCGCCGGTGTGGATGTCGATCTGGTCGCCCAGGTGCCTGCGCGCCATCGCCGAGCACTCGATGTGCCAGCCGGGGAACCCGTCGGGCCCGTAGCGGCTGCTCCACTTCATCACGTGCTTCGGATCGCTCTTCCACAGCGCGAAGTCCGCGGGATGGCGCTTCTCCGGGTTCACCTCGATCCGAGCGCCCGCCTCGAGCGCCTCGATCTTGTTGCCGGAGAGCTGGCCGTAGCGCGCGAAGCGCGTCACGTCGTAATAGACGTTCCCGTCCTGCTGGTACGCGTAGCCGCGCTCGACGAGCCCGTCGACCATCTCGAGCATCTCGGGGATGTGGTCGGTCGCGCGCGGGTAGACGTCCGCGGGCCGCGCGCCGAGCTCGCGCATGTCGGCGAGGAACTGCTCGGCGTACCCGCGGCTGATCTCCCACGGGTCGCGCGCTTCGCGCCGCGCCTGCGCCTCGATCTTGTCCTCGCCCTCGTCGGCGTCCTCGAGGACGTGGCCGACGTCGGTGACGTTCATCACCTGGCGCACGTCGTAGCCGAGGTACTCGAGCCAGCGCCGCAGCACGTCCGCGAACAGGAACGAGCGCAGATTGCCGATGTGCGCGCGCGCGTACACCGTCGGGCCGCAGTTGTACATGCGGACCGTGCCGGGCTCGAGAGTCTCGAAGACCTCCTCGCGGCGTGTGTAGGAGTTGAAGACGCGGAACGGCATGGCGCGCTTATCCGCGATGCGTTTCGACAGCGCGGAGGGCGCCGATTATAGGTGTCCGCGGTGGAGTCCCCCAGCCCTCGGATCGAAGCCCTGCGCGAGCTGGGCGCGGGTACGACCGGTCGCGTCGTGCACGGTCGGCTCGTCGAGCCGTTCGGCGACTGCCCGGCCGGCTTCGAGGTCGCGGTGAAGACGCTGCACCGTGGCCGCCGCGCGAGCGCCCGCGCGCGGCGCGCGTTCGCCGAGGAGGCGCGCGTCGGCCTCGCGGTCCGCGATCCCTCGCTCGTGCGCGTGCTGTGCAACGACGAGGACGGGCCCGACGGACCGCGCATCGTCATGGCGTACGTGCCGGGCCGCAGCCTGTCCGACGTGCTGCGCGAGGACGGCCCGCTGCCCGAGCCGCAGGTCCGCCGCGTCGGCGTGCAGCTCGCGCGCGCGCTCGCCGCGCTGGACGAGGCGGGCTACGCGCACGGCGACATCAAGCCCGACAACGCGCGCCTCGACAGCGACGGCCGCGCGGTGCTCGTCGACCTCGGCTTCGCCCGCCGGGTCGACGGCCGCAGCGTGCAGCCGGACGCGGGCACGCTGCGCTACCTGCCGCCCGAGCGCGTCGACGGCGGCCGCGCCGAGCCCGCGGGCGACGTCTTCGCGCTCGGTCTCGTGCTGTACGAGCTCGCGACGGGCCGCCATCCCTTCGACCTCGCGGGCGCCGCCGGCTCGCTGCGCGGCTCCAGCCGCGAGCTCGTGCGCGGCGGCCCCCAGAGCGCGGACGCGCTCCTCGCCGAGCTCGCGCGCGCCCGCTACGTGCCCCCCTCGCGCTTCGAGCCGCAGCTCTCGCCGTTCTTCGACCGCCTGCTCGCGGACCTGCTGCGCCGCGAGCCGTCCGGCCGGCCCACCGCGCGCGTCGTCGCCGAGCGGCTCGACGCGGGCGAGGCGAGCGCGTGGTGGCGCGAGCACAAGGACCTGCGCGGCGGCGCGCGCGGCGCGAGCGAGCGCGCCGAGGCCCACCTCACGCCGCTCGTCGGCCGCGACCGCGAGCTCGAGGCGCTCGGCGCGGCGCTCGCGGCGGCGACGCATCCGGCGAGCGACGCGCCGCGCGCCCGGCCGCGCGGCGGCGTGCTGTGGCTCCAGGGCGAAGCGGGCAGCGGCAAGTCGCGGCTCGTCTCGCACGGCGTCGCGCGCGCGCGCCACGACGTCGCCGACCTCCTGCACCTCTACGCGCGCTGCTCGAGCTCCGACGACGCGCGCGGGCCGTTCCAGACGCTGCTGAACCGCTGGCTGCGCCTGCCGACGGACGCCGCGCCGGGCGAGCGCGAGCGCGAGGCGCTCGAGCACCTCGTCCCGCCGCGCGAGGCGACCACGCTGCTCCAGCTCCTCGACCCGACGTTCCTCGGCACGCTGGAGGGCGCCGCGAGCGAGGCGCTCGCGCGGTGGCTGCTCGCCGTGGCCGAGGGCCAGCCGCTGCTCGTGTTCGTCGACGACCTCGAGCGCGCCGGCGCCGAGACGCTCGCCGCGCTCGAGCGCGTGCTCGACGGGCTCGCGGGGCGTCCGCTCCTGCTCGTCCTGGGCGTGACCGGCGACGTCGACCCCGACGAGCCGCGCGCGTGGGCGCGCCTGCGCGCGCGCCTCGCCGCCCTCGCGGCGAGCCCGTCGCCGAAGGCGCCGCATTACGACGAGCTGCGCCTCGAGCCGCTCGACGAGGAGGCGGTGCTCGAGCTCGTCACGTCGCTGTTCCACCACGCCGAACCGCGGCTGCGCATCGCGCGCGAGCTGTGGAAGCGCTGCCAGGGCAACGCGGGGCTGCTCGCCGAGCTCCTGCGCGACCTCCTCGCGCGCGGGATCGCGGCTCCGGTCACGCCGGCCCACGCGGTGGAAGCTCTCGAGCCGATCGAGCCGAAGCTGCGTCTCACGGTCGAGCCGCACGAGCTGCCGCTGCCCAAGTCGCTCGGGACGAGCATCGCCGAGCGCTACCTCCGCGTCGAGCCGGCGACGCGCGCGTGGCTGGAGCGCGCGGCGGTGTTCGGCGGCCGCGTCGACGCCGACCTCCTCGTGCGCGCGTACGCGCCCGCCGAGCGACACGAGGTCGACGCCGCGCTCTCGCGGCTGGTCCACCTCGGCTGGCTCGCGCCGACCGGCGCGCACTACCGCTTCGCCCGCCCGGCGCTGCGCGAGGCGGTGTACCGCTCGCTCTCCGAGAGCCGCCGCGTGCGCATGCACGCCGCCGCCGCGCGCGCGCTGGCCCCCGCGCCGGGCGCGCCGTTGCGGGTCGCCGACGCGTACCAACGCGCGTTCCACCTGCGCGCGGCGGGGCACCCGAGCTCGCTGCTCGGCGTCCTGCGTCCGCTCCTGCGCGCGCTCGTCGTGCGCGGCCAGGTGCAACGCGCGCACACGGTCGCCGTCTGGGGCCTCGAGGCGCTCGACCGGCTGGCGCCCACGCCGTCGCGCGGGCGGCTGCGCGTCGAGTTGCTCGAGGCGGCCGCCGACGCGGCCGACCGGCTCGGCCTGCGCGACCAGGAGCGCTACCTGCTCGACCGGCTCGCGGAGCTCGAGCTCGATCCCGAGAGCCAGCCGGAGCTCGCGTGCCGCGTGTACCTGTTGCACGGCCGCTACGCGACCGGCGTGGGGCAGCACGGCCTCGCGCGCGGATTCTTGCGCAACGCGGTGCAGCTCGCCGAGAAGGCCGTCGACCCCATGCTCGCGAGCGAGGCCGGCCGGCGGCTCGCGCTCGTGCAGGCGCAGGCGGGCGAGCTCGTCGAGGCGCGCGAGCTCTCGCGCGCGGCGGCACGGCGCACCGACGACCCGCGCCAAGTCGCGCTCGCGTGGCTCGCGACCTCGCAGCTCGACATCCTCGAGGATCGGCTCGACCGCGCGCTGCGCACGATCGACCGCGCGCTCCGTCTGATGCGGCGCAAGATCAGTCCGCCGCCGCTGGGGATGATCGCGTACGCGCAGATGCTGCGCGCGCGGAGCTGGCGCTCGGCGGGCGTGCCGGCGCGCGCGCTCGCGGCGGCGAGCCGCGGCCTGCAGCTCGCGATCCAGGCGGGCGAGCGCCGCCTCGAGGCCGAGCTCGGCGCGCGCCTCGGCGGCATGCTGCTCGACCTCGACCGGCGCGAGGACGCCGAGGCGCGGCTGCGCGACGCGCTCGCGACGGCGCGCTCGATCGAGGACCCGCGCGCCGAGGTGCTCGCCGAGCTCGGCCTCGGGATCCTGCTGTGGGAGGCCGACGACCAGGAGGCGGCGCCGACGCTCGAGCGCGCCGCGCGGCGCGCGGACGAGACCGGCTTCCGCCGCGCCGAAGCGCTCGCGCTCGCGATCTGGGCGCGCGTCGCGCTGCTCGCCGGCGATCTCGAGGCGGCGCGCGGGCGCAGCGAGCGCGCGATGGCGCTGCTCGAGCATCACGGGTCGGAGCTGAACGAGCGCATCGTGATCACCGCGACGCGCGCGCGCGTGCTCGTCGACGCCGACGAAGAAGCCGCGGGCCGCGCGCTGCTCGCGGACCTCCGTCGGCGGATGCACCGGCACAACCGCCGCATGGAGGGGCAGGCGCTGCGCCTGGCCCAGCGCCGGTACGTCGCCCGGCTGCTCGCGGCGAGCTGGTCGACCGAGGGCGTGGTCTTCCCCCGCCGCACGCGGGGCGAGGCTCCGACTTGAGAATGATTCTCAATTCGTTCTTGCAGATGCGACTCGATCTCATTCAGATGGTCGGCCGACGCAGGTGGACGCCGGCGCCCGACCATGAGAACCTCCCCCCTTCGTTGCGCTCCGTTCGCCGCCTCGCTGGCGCTCCTCCCGATCCTCGCCACGTCGGCCGCCGGCCAAGACGATCCCGCCCCGCCCACGCAGGACGAGCGGCTCGAGCGCCTCGAGCGTGAGCTCGGCGAGGTGCGCGGCGAGCTCGCCTACGAGCGCACCGCCCGCGAACGGGACGCCGCGACGCGCGCCGCCGAGGTCGGCGCACTGCTCGACGAGATCGAGGCCCTCGGAGCGGGCGCCTCGGTCGCCGGCGGCGAGACCTGGGCGGACCGCCTCACGCTGGGCGGCTACGGCGAGCATCACTTCAACTTCACCGAAGGCGGCGGCGGCGACGTCTCCGACATCCACCGCTTCGTCCTCTACGCCGGCTACCGCTTCGCCGACTGGATCCAGCTCCAGTCCGAGACCGAGATCGAGCACGCGTTCGTCTCCGACGGCGACGGCGAGATCTCGATCGAGCAGCTCTTCGTCGACTTCCTGATCGACGAGTCGTTCAGCGTGCGTGCGGGCCGGGTGCTCGCTCCGCTCGGCATCATCAACGAGCGCCACGAGCCGACGACCTTCTACAGCGTGGAGCGGCCGACGGTCGAGACCGTGCTGATCCCGAGCACCTGGAGCCTCGACGGCGCCGGCTTCGTCGGTCGCCCCGACGAGCAGCTCGCCTACCAGCTCTACGTCACCGCCGGCCTGGACGGCTCGGGCTTCGACGGCGTGAGCGGGATCCGCGGCGGACGCATCAAGGAGCGCCCGAGCCTGAACGAGCCCGCGGTGAGCGGCCGCGCCGATTGGTGGCCCCTCCTCGACGAGGATACGGACGGCGACCTGCGCGTCGGCGCCTCGTTCTACCGCGGCGGGGTCGACAACGGCGACCAAGGCGCGGATCCGGGCCTCGACGGCGACGTGACGATCCTCGCGGGCGACGTCGAGTACGCGGTCGGAGACGTCGATCTGCGCGGCGTGTACGTCTGGGAGCGGATCGGCGATGCCGCCGGCCTCAACGCCGCGCTGAGCGACGCGAGCGGGGATCCGGGGATCGCGACGGAGCTTCGCGGCTGGTACGTCGAGGCGGGCTGGCACGTGATGCCCGACGACTGGAAGGCCGGCAAGCTCGCCGAGTCCGACCTCGTCGCGTTCGCGCGCTACGAGGACGTCGACACGCAGGCGGAGTTGCCGGCGAACGCAACGGCGGATCCGCGGGCCGACCGGGACGAGGTGACGGTGGGGCTCGCGTTCTTCCTCACGTCCCAGCTCGTCGTGAAGGCCGACTACCAGATCCTCGACGACGAGACGTCGGGCGGCGTGCCGGAGCGCCTGAACCTCGGCTTCGGCTACCGCTTCTGACCACGACCACCCTGTGCACACGTTGATGAGAGCCGGGCGCCGGGCGCGGGTTCCACTCCCGCGTCCGGCCCCACCTTCCACGCCAGGAGGCCACGAGGCCATGAGCCCGGTCTACGATCACGTTCCGCTGCTCGCGCCGCTGCCGGCGCTGGTCGCGTTCCTCCCTCCCGCAACCGCGTTCGTCGAGGAGTACGCGACCGTCGACGAAGCGCTGCGGCGCGCGTTCCCTCGCGCCGAGGCGTTCGAGCCGCGCCGCGTCCTCGTCGACGACGAGCAGGCGGCGCGGCTCGAGAAGCGCGTGCGCGACCGGCGCGTCAGCCGCATCTTCCGCTACTGGGTCGCGACGCGCGGCGAGGAGACGCTGGGCTACGCCGTGGTCGACGACGTGCTCGGCAAGTCGCAGCCGATCACGTACATGCTCGCGACCGACGCCGGCCGCAGCGCCAGCGCGGTCGAAGTGCTGGTCTACCGCGAGTCGCACGGCTACGAGATCCGCAGGGAGGCGTTCCGGCGCCAGTTCGTCGGCAAGACCGCCGGCGACGTGCTGCGCGTCGACCGCGACGTGCGCAACATCGCGGGGGCGACGATCTCCTGCCACTCGATCACCGACGGGGTCCACGACCAGCTCGCGCTGCTGCAGGAGCTCGTTGGCCGCCCCGCCGAGGTGCGCCCCGCGGCGACGCCGCCACCGGCCGAGGACGGCAACGATGCAGGAGGTGCGCTGCGCCGCACGCAGGTCCTGATGGGCACCACGCTCGAGATCGCCGTGCACGCGCGCTCGAGCGGCGTCGCCCAGGCGGCGACCGGTGCCGCGTTCGCCGAGGTCGCGAGGCTCGAGGCGCTGCTGTCGGCGTTCCGGCCGGAGAGCGACGTACGCAGGCTCAACGCGGCCGCCGGCGGCGAGCCGATCGAGGTCGCGCCCGAGACCCGCGCGTGCCTGGAACAGGCCCTGCTCTTCGCGCGCTCGACGGGCGGCGCGTTCGGCGTGACCGCCGCTCCCGCCGCCGCGCTGTGGCGCGCGAGCGCCGAGCGCGGCGCCGAGCCCGACGAGCACGCGGTCGCGTCCGCGCGCGCGCTCTGCGCGCCGGAGGTGCTGGTGCTCGAGCGCGATCGCGTCGGACTGCTCGCGGGCGCCGCGGTCGACCTCGGCGCGATCGGCAAGGGGTTCGCGCTCGACCGCGCCGCCGACGTGCTGCGCGAGCACGGCGTCGACTCCGCGCTCCTCAACTTCGGCGGCCAGTTGCTCGCGCTCGAGCCGCCGCCGGGCGAGGACGCATGGACGGTCGAGCTACGCGACCCGCGCGCTCCGGAGCGCATCGCGCGCACGGTCGCGCTCGCGCGGGCGTCGCTCGCGACGACGGCCGACTACGAGCGCGGGCTGCGCATCGGCGGGCGCGCCTACTCGCACGTCGTCGATCCGCGTACGGCCCGGCCGTGCGAGGGGCTGCTCGGCGTGTCGGTCGTTGCACGAACCGCGTGCGAGGCCGACGCGCTCTCCACCGCTCTGTTCGTGCTCGGCAGCGAGGAGGGTCGCGCGTTCGCGGAGCGACGGGGCGTGCAGGCCTGGTTCTTCCAGCGCGACGGGGCGGCGCGCGACGAGCCCGAGAGGAACGCCGCCGCGCCGCGGCGATGAGCGCGGCGCAGCGTTGGCTGCTGTGGTCGACGACCCTGCTCGGCACGGCGAGCGGGCTCGCGTACGTGTGGATGCGCGAGCTGCTCGAGGGCGAGGATCCGTTCTCGGCCTACAACCACCCGCTGCAGCCGATCGTGCTCGCGGTGCACGTGGCGCTGGCTCCTCCGCTCGTGTTCGCCGTCGGGTGGATCTTCGCGCCGCACGTGCTCGCGCGGCTGCGCGACTCGCCCGCGCGGCGTGGCTCCGGCGTCACGCTCCTCGTCCTGTTCGCTGCGATGGTCGCATCCGGGACGGCGCTCCAGCTCAGCGGCGCTCCCGCAGCGCGTCTCGCGCTCGCTTGGACGCACGGCGTCACGGGCACGCTCTGGGCGGTCGTCTTCGTCGCGCACGGCTGGTCCGGCTGGCGCTTGCGCCGCGCGCGCACGCGCTGAAGCGCGGCGCCGGGCCGGCGCTACTCGTGGCGCACGACGGCGGCGCCGTCGCGCGTCTGGGGCCCGCCGCCGAGGAGCTGCTCCAGCATCCAGCCCGCGCCGTGCAGCGGCCGCGCGCGGCGATGGTCGGCGACGACCGCCCGCCAGTCGGCGCGCCAGCGTCCCCCCTCGGGGTCGTACGCGCGCAGGAAGCGCGCGAAGTCGGTGCGCGCGAGGAACGGGCGGCCGCGCGACTCGCGGCGCAGCGTCGCGCGCAAGAGGCGCCGCAGGTTGCGGCGCCGGTCCGCGTCGTCGAGCGAGGCGTGGAAAGCGGCGCGGTCGAGGTCGAGGATCCAGACGCGGGGCCCATCGCTCGCGAGCGTGTCGAGCTCGACGAGCAGGTTGCGCGGGGTCAGGTCGGCGTGCAGGAGGCCGAGCCGGTGCAGATCGCGCAGCAGCGCGCCCGTCGCGCGGAACAGGGCGTGGCGCTCCCGCACGCCGAGCCGCCCTTCGCGCAGGCGCTCCAGCGCCTCCCCGACGTCGCACGCGCCTTCGACGCGCCGCGTGACGACGTCGAGCCGCCAGAACGGCCCCGTCGCGCGGCGCGCGCGCGCGGCGAGCACGCGCGGCGTGCGCACGCCGCTGCGCACGAGGTCGTCGGAGACGATCAGCTCGCGAAACGGTCGGTCGGGATCGAGGAAGCGCAGCGGCAGGAGCCAGCGCAGCATGCCGCCGCGCCGGAACGGGCGCACGACGAGGCGCTCGCCGCACGCGGCGAGCTCGCCCAGCGGCTGGCGGCCGGCGAGGTCGCTCGCGCCGACGTCGCCGTCGGAGTCCGGACCGAAGCCGGTCTCGTGCAGAGCGCGCGCGACGTCGGAGTGCAGGACGAGGATGCCGCGCGGGCTCTCGTCGACGAAGTAGCCGGCCGGCAGCTCGGTCAGGATCGGCAGCGTCGGCATCGCGCTCGCGCCGCGCGCGTCGTCCGTCAGACCCCGGCGCCGAAGCCCGGGCCGTCGTCGGTCCGCCGCTCCGGCGCGCGCTCGGGCTTGGGCTCGCGCTCGGGCTCGCGGCGCGCGGGCGGCGGCTCGGGCGCGGGGCGCGCAGCGCGCTGCGGCGGGGCCGCAGGTTTCTGTTCGAAGATGCCCTTCCCGAAATCGGGCAGCGGCTCGGACGAGCGCTCGCGCGGGGCCGGGCGCGGAGCCCTGCTCGTCGCGGCGGTTTCGCCGACGGGATCGCGGGCCGGCCGGCGCTCGCCCTCGTCGCGCTGCGCGGGACGCTCGCGACGCTGCTCGTCGCCCGCTCGCGGGCGCTCGCGATCGCGATCGCGGTCGCGGCCTCCGCGGCGGCCGCGCCCGCGCGGCTCACGGCGCTCCTCGTCGCGGCGGTGTGCTCCCGCGCCTCCGCCGTCCTCGCGCTCGCGCTCGTGGCCCAGTGCGCGATCGCCATCGCGCACCCGACCGGCGTCGCGATCGCCATCGCGCACCCGACCGGCGTCGCGATCGCCATCGCGCACCCGACCGGCGTCGCGATCGCCATCGCGCACCCGACCGCGTTCGGCGTCTCGATCGCCGTCGCGCACCCGACCGCGTTCGGCGTCACGATCGCCATCGCGCACCCGACCACGTTCGGCGTCACGATCGCCATCGCGCACCCGGCCGCGATCGGCGTCGCGATCGCTGTCGCGCGCCGGACCGCGGTCGCTGTCGCGCACCGGACCGCGGTCGCGGTCGCGGTCGCGCGCGGGACCGCGGTCGCGGTCGCGCGCCGGGCCGCGGTCGCTGGCGCGCACCGGGCCGCGGTCCCGGTCGGTGTCGCGGTCCTTGTCGCGCACGCGCTCGCGGTCGGCGCGCTCGCCGCCGTTCTCCACGCGCGGCCGGCCGCGCTCCGCGCGATCGCGATCGGGCTGGCGCACCCGTCCGCGGCCGCGGCCGCCCTCGCGCTCGCGCTCGCCGCGCGCGCCGAAACGACCGGAGCGGCCGCTCTCCCGCTCCTGGTCGCGCTCCTCGTTCTCCCAGCGCGGCGCATAGCCGTCGGTGTGCACCGGCCCGACCTCGAGCAAGTGGGCCGGCACCTCCTCGGCGAGGAAGAGCGAGTGGCGATCGTAGAAGTTGACCCCTTCCTCCCACGCCTCGAGCGCGCGCACGGTGACGACGACGTACTCGCGTCCCGCGCGCCGCCCCGCCTCCATCGCATCGTCGGGCGTCACGGCGAGGTGCAGGAAGCGGCGCCGGCCGCCGCGCAGGCCGTACTGGCGCGCGCGCGTCCCGTCGCGGCTCGTCAGTCCCGCGTAGAGCCGCTGGGGCGGCTTGCACGGGTCGCCCGGCTCGACCGCGATCGAGTGGCCGTAGAGCGCGCGGATGCGCTCGTCCTTGATCTCGTAGCGGATGCGGTCGCCCGCCTCGACCGCCTCCGCGACCTCGTCCACGTCGACCGGGTCGGTGAGACGCTCGTTGAGCGCGCGGACGACCTCGTCGAGCTCGGCCCAGCCGTACGGGTCCACCTCGAGATCGAACTTCTCGGGCTGGTGGCGCAGCATGAAGGCCAGGAGACGGGTGATGCGTTCTACGGAGACGGAATCGGTCATGGCGGAGTTCGGCGGTCCTGCTTTCGGATCGACCAGGATTCTAATGTCTCTCAGCGCCCGAGGATGCCGCGCAAGTCGATCCGATCCGCAATCCAGCGCACCCACGTCGTCGCCAGCGTGAGCTCGACGAGGAGCCCGGCGCACGCGGCCCCCAGGCCGCCGACGAGCAGCGCGCGGCGTCCGGGCGGCAGCCAGCGCAACGGGAGCAACGGCCCCGGCTCCGCGAGCGCGGACGCGAACAGGACCGCCCCTGCGAGTTGGAGCGCGGTGTGCGGCGGGCACGCGAAGATCGCGGCGAGCGGCGGGTCCCAGCCCTGCTCGACCGCGCGCTCGCAGACGCGCGCGACGCCGCCCCCGACCGCGCCGGCGAGGAGCGCGAGCAAGAGCACCGCGGGCAGCCCCTGGCCGATCCGCGCGCCCGCCGCGACGAGCGCCAGCGCGACCACGGCCGCCACCAGCGCGCGCGGCGCCGCGGGCCAGCCGCCTTGGCGCGACGCGGCGAGCCACGGCTGCAGCGCGTAACCGACCCACGCTCCCGAGCCCGGGAGGGCGGCTGACACGCTCGCCCACTGCATCGCGAGCGCGCAGCCGATCGCCGCGGCGCCGATGCCGATCGCCCAGCCGAGCCCGAGCCAGACCGCGAGCGTGCGCCGGCCGCGCGCCAGCAGCGCGACCCAGAGCGGCGCGAACGTGCCCGCCGCGAGCACGGCCGCGACGCCGGGGACGCCGATCTCGATCCCGGCCCACGTCCCGCCGAAGCCCGAGACGAGCGCCAGCGGCCACGCGATCTCCGGCGCGGCCCAGTGCAGCGGCGGGAGGAGCGGCGGGATCGGCGCGCTCGAGCGCTGGTTCAAGGCGGCCTCCGCGTCAGCCGGGGGCGCCGGCGAACAGCGGTCCTTCCTCGCCCTCGCTGCGGCTGATCACGGCGGCGCCGCACGAGTCGGACCAGACGTTGACGACGGTGCGCAGCATGTCGAGCGGCCGGTCGACCGCGAGCAGCAGAGCCGCGCCCTCGGCCGGCAGCTCGAGCGCCGCGAGGATCGTCAGCATCATCACGAGCCCCGCGGACGGGATCCCCGCTGCGCCGATGCTCGCGAGCAGCGCCATGACGACGATCATCACCTGCTTGCCGAACGTCAGGTCGAAGTCCCCGCCGGTCGAGCCGTAGTACTGCGCGAGGAAGATCACGCCGATGCACTCGTAGAGCGCCGTGCCGTCCATGTTGATCGTCGCCCCGAGCGGCAGCGTGAACGACGTGATCTTGTTGCTCACCCGCCCGCGCACCTCGACGGTCTCGAGCGTGACCGGCAGCGTCATGCTCGACGAGCTCGTGCTGAACGCCGTCATGATCGCCGGCGACATCGCCTTGAACCACCGGCGCGGAGAGATGCCGCCGACGACCCGGAGGATGATCGGCAGCGTGACGCAGGCGTGGATCAAGAGCGCGGCGAGCACGGTGCCCATGTAGACGAGCAGCGGCGCGAACACGCCGAAGCCGGTCTTGGCGACGACGCGCAACATCAGCGCGAAGACGCCGTACGGCAAGAGCGCCAGGACGATCTCCGCCATGCGCAGCATCACGCGAAAGACCGACTCGACGAAGCTCGTCATCTGCCCACGGTGCGGCTCGCCCGAGCGCGCGATCGAGTAGCCGAACAGCAGCGCGAAGAAGATCATCGAGAGCATGGCGCTGTTGTCCGCCATCGACTCGACGATGTTCTCCGGGATCATCCGCTTGAGCACGTCGACGAAGCTCGCGTCCGGCATCTCGCCGCCGCCGCGCAGCGGCGACAGCCCGAGCGTCGCGTCCTTGCCCGGCTGGACGAGGTTGACGAGCACCTGGCCGACGAGGATCGCGAGCAGGCTCGTCGTGATGTAGTACAGGAACGTCTTGCCGCCGAGCCGGCGCAGGTCCTTGAGCGTCCCGACGCCCGCGACGCCCGCCATGATCGACGACATGACGAGCGGCACGATGAGCATCTTCAGGAGCGTCATGAAGATCTCGGCGACGAAGTCGACCGGCGCGAGGACCTTCGCGCGCGTCGACGCCGGATCCATGGCGAACGTCAGCGGCAGCGGCTCCTCGAGCCGCGGCGCGCGCAGCCAGACGATGTCGCCGATCGCCGCCTGCGCGACGGCCGCGTCGAAGTCCGCCGGCGTCTCGAGCTCGATCAGCCGCTGCTGCGGGCTCCCACGGTCGGCGATCAGCGCGTCGACGAGGACGCCCCGCTCGAGCTTCGACTCGCGCGCGGGCCCGACCGCCTCGACGAGCTCGATGCCGCCGTCGGCGTCCCGCCACGTCGCGCCCGACCAGGCCGGCGCCTCGAGCGTCATCTGGATGACGAGTCCCGCGACGACGCCGAGGACGATGCCGATGAGCACCTGCCAGTGGAGCTTCATTGAGGCGCAGCCTAGGGAACCGCCAGCCGCCGCGCGAGCACGGGCGGCCGGCTACACTCCCCCGCGGTGTCCCCCCTGCGCCGACCGCTCCTCGTCCTCGTCCTCGCACTCCCCGCGAGCTGCTCCCCGCCCCACGACGCGTCCGCCGCGACCGGTCCGCGCGACGTCGTGGTGGTCGTGCTCGACGCGCTGCCGGCCCCGGCGCTCGGCTGCTACGACTACGAGCGCGACACCTCGCCCCGCATCGACGCGTTCGCCGCGGGCGCGGTCCGCTTCGCCGACGCGTACGCGCCGGCGTCGTACACGCTCGCGTCGACCGCCTCGCTCTTCACCGGGCTCGCGCCCGGCGCGCACGGCGTCGTCGGGCTCGACTCGAACCTGCTCGCGGACGGCCACCACGTCCTCGCCGAGTCGCTCGCGGCGGCCGGCTTCCGCACCGCCGCGTTCAGTTGCAACCCGCACGTCACTGCCGAGTGCGGCTTCGGCCAGGGCTTCGAGCACTTCCGCCACTACACGCGCGATCGCTTCGACCGCCACGCCGTGCCGGAGCCCCTGATCGGCGACGTCACAGCCTGGTGGGACGAGCACGCGGGCGAGCGCCGCTTCCTCTACGTCCACCTGCTCCCGCCGCACCAGCCGTACGACCCGCCGCCGCCGTACGACGCGCTGTTCGGCGCGGACGCGAGCCCGCGCGAGGAGGGCATGACCGACTTCCTCGTCGCGCTCGACGACGAGCACCGCGTCGCCGGCGAGCCCGCCCTGCGCGCGCGGATCCGCGCGCGCTACGTCGCGGGGCTGCGCAACGCGGACGCGGCATTAGGCGACCTGCTCGACGCGCTCGACGCGCGCGGCGCCGACGAGAGCGCGCTCGTCGTCCTGCTCTCCGACCACGGGGAGGGCTTCGGCGAGCACGGCCGGCTGCTGCACGGCTCGACGGTCTTCTCCGAGATGACGCACGTCCCGCTCGTCGCGCGCGCCCCCGGGCTCGCGGCGGGCGTGCGCAAGACGCTGGTCGGCACGCGCGATCTCGCCGCGACGCTCACCGCGCTGGTCGACGCGCCCTGGCCGCGCGGCGGGCGCGCGGGCTTCTCGTTCGCCGACGTGCTCCTCAGCGTCGAGTCCGAGGCCGAGGCGCAAGCGCGCGACGGCGACGGCGACGAGCGCGGCGTCGTCTCGCGCTCGGTCGGCAACCGGCCGCTGTGGTCGCTGCGCACCGAGGGCTGGACGCTCGTCGAGCACCGCGCGAGCGGCGCGCTGCACCTGTTCGAGCGCGAGACGGACCCGGGCGAGACGCGCGACGTCGCGTCGAGCGAGAGCGCGCTCGCGCGCGAGCTCCAGGGCCGGCTGCGGCGGCGCCTGGGCGAAGACAAGCGCATGCACGAGCGCCTCGGCGTCGGCACGGGCGCGGTCGACCGCTACCGCGCCGAGTTGCGCGACCTCGGCTACACGGGCGACGAGGAGCCGGGCGACGACGAGCCGGTCGACGAGCCGCCGGACGCGACCGGCACCGATCAGTAGCGGCGCATCGTCGGATCGACGTCCTGCGCCCAGCGATCGATGCCGCCGGAGAGGTTGTAGACCGCGTCGAAGTCGAGCGAGCCGAGGTACGCCGCGGCGTGCGCGCTGCGGATCCCGTGGTGGCAGATCACGACGGTCGGGCGCTCGGGATCGAGCTCGCTCGCGCGGCGCGCGAGGTCGCCGAGGGGGACGTGCAGCGCGCCGTCGAGCGTGCAGATCTCGTGCTCCTCCGGCTCGCGCACGTCGAGCAGCACGAGGCCGTCCGGGTCGCGCGCGAGCCGCTCCGAGAGCTCGCGGGGCGTCAGCTCGCCGAGCACGCCGTCAAGGACCGACCGCGAGCGGCGGCAGGTCCATCTCCGCGGGAATCGGCACGTCGAGCAGCGACAGCACCGTCGGCGCGACGTGCAGCAGGTCCGGACCGCCGGCAGGGAGCTCCACCTTCCGGTTGCAGAAGAAGATGCCCTTCACGCGATCGAGGTTGACGGAGATGTGATCGCCCGACCACGGGCTGTCGTTGTCCTCGAAGGCGCTCGACGTCGAGTGCGTTCCGCCGTCGTTCGCGACGACCTTGATGCCGCCCTCGCTCGTACGCCACGAAACGCGGTAGTTCTTGCCGAAGCCGACCACGAGGTCGGCCTCCTTGCCGATCAACGCGCCCTGGTGCTCGTCCTCGACGACGTACACCGCCTCGATGACCGCGTCGTCGGGCCGCTCGGGGTTGCGCATCGCGAGCAGCTTCTCGCGGATCTCGTCCATCACCGCGCGCTTCTCGCTCGGCACCACGATACCGCCTTCCTCGCGACCCTCGACGCTCACGTAGATGAACCCGAGGCCCAGCGCGTAGGCGCGCGTGCGCTCCCAGTCGATGTACGACAGCGCGCCGGTCTTGCCGCCGGGGAGCATCGTGAGGTAGCCGTTCTGCTCGAGCCAGTTGTTCAGGTGCACCTGGTAGCGGAAGCTCTCGAACCCGTGGTCGGCGACGAGCAGGAGCGTGTCGTCGGGCCGCAGCTTCGCCATCACGTCGCCGACGATGCGGTCCATCTGCCGGTAGACGTGCGGGATGGCGTCCGCGTACGTGATCTGGTCGCCGAAGAACGTGACGGGCGTGGCCGCGCGCTCGGCGTCGTACTGCGGATGTCCCTCGTCGTAGAACTGGTACATCATGTGCTGCACGCGGTCGGTGATGCTGAACACGCCGAAGAACAGGCGCCAGTCGGCCTGGTCGATCGCGTGGTGCACGAGCCGCTCGCGCCACTTCATCGTGAACTCGAGGTCCTCGAGCATCGTCGTCGCGTCGATCTTCTCGTCCTTGAACGGCATCGTCAGGCTCGGCCAACCGTACGTCTCGTACGGGCCGCACGCCTCGGCGAGCTGGGCCGAGTAGTCGATCGGCGAGCTGACGGGCTGCCAGAAGATCGGCTTCGACGGGTCGATGTCGAGCACGTTGACGAGCAGCTCGAAGTGCGGCTCCGCGAGGTGGACGATCTTCACCCGCGTCACCGCGTTGACCTTGAGCAGCGGGTTCAGGTCGTACGTCACGTGGTACCAGTCCGACCACTCGCCCTCGCGCAGCGTCTGCTCCTGGCCGCCGATCGAGACGAGCGCGGACCCCGCCTCGCGCACGACGACGAGCGGCACCGACGCGCGCTCCTTCTGCCACGGCGGCGCCTGCCCGAGCCTGTCCTCGAGGTCGCGCTTGCTCTGCTGCAGCTCGAAGCTCTCCTGGTAGCCGAGCTCGGGGTTGTCGAGCGCCGCGATCACCTCGTCGAGCTGCCTCTGGAGCTCCTCCTGCAGCCAGAAGTTGACCGGCCCGTAGAGCTCGGTCTCGATCTTCCCGTCGCGCTCGTCGATCTTGTAGATCGTCCCCGCCGTCAGCCCCTTCGACGTCCCGTGCGGCGGCCCGTCGAACTCGAGCGGGTTGGTCGTGTAGATGCACCACTCGCCCAGCCCGTTGCGCGCGTCGGGCAGGCCGAGCCCCGACAGCACGCGCGCGCCCTCGGGCGCCTCGCGGTCGAAGCTCATCACCGCGTCGATCACGACCGTGTCCACGCCGGCGCGCGCCGCGTGGTCCCAGAAGTTGTCCACGGCGAGCGGGTTCATCCAGACGGGGAACTCTTCGGGCATGAGCGAGCGCACGCGCAAGCCGCCCCAGCCGCCGGCGAAGCCGAGCAGGAGCGAGAGCGTGAACGCGACGCCCTTGCCCAGGCGCAGGAGCACGCCGAACAGCAGGAAGAACCCGACGAACAGGAGCCCGAAGCCCGCGAGCGCGGTCGTCGCGCTCCCCCACGTCGGGATCGGCGCGTCGGCGATCTCCGCCAGCGGCCGCTGGCCCTTCTCGACGTGTCCGAACGTCGGGCCGGGCTTGCCGGGCGTCCCCTCGACGCGCTCGGTGACCTTCGCGCCCGACGCGTCGTCGGCGCGCGTCTCCTCCTTCATGTACCGGTTGCGGACGAAGCCCGGGATGCCGGTCTTCGCCGGGTTCTGCCCCGAGTTGAGCGACGCCCACGCGGTCGGCGACTCCGGCGGCGCCGTGCTGCGCAGCCCGGCGAACGTCCCGGTCTCGCGCAAGCGCGCCAGGTTGGGCAGCTCCCCCGCGTCCATCAGCGCCTCGGCCGTCTCGCTGTCGGCTCCGTCGAAGCCGAGCACGATCACGCGTCCGTCCTGGGCTTGCGTGGTCGCCGGCGCGCTGGCGCGGGGCGAGGCGAGGACGACGGGCGCGGCGGCGGCGCAGACGACGAGGAGGGCCGCGAGCGCGGCGGAGCGGACGTTCATGAGGAGGCCGAGGCAGTCGCTACCCCGGTGCGGGGAAAGGGATTAGGATCGCGCGCGCGATCAGGAGGGGACGCAGGAGACGCGAGCGACCCATGGAGCGGCTACGAGGCTCCGGGGGCTCCACCGAGCAGCCCGGACTCGAGGGCGCTCCATCGAGCGAGATCGGCACGTGCCGAGGCAGGAATCCATCACACGCCCTCGACAGGACATGGCTCGAGACGATCGGGCCGGGCAGCGTAGGGGCGTGGCTCCGAGGCTGTCAATCACCCCCCGCGCGGGGGGTGCGACGAGGCGCGGTGCAGCCTCCCGTACGGCCGTGCTCGCCGTTCTGTTGACGGCGATCGCGATCGTCGCCGCGGTGGCGGTCGTCTTCCGCTCGGGCGGCGATCAAGACGAGGCGCGCACCGCGCTCGTCCCGCTCGCGCAAGACCCCGCCACCCCGCGCGGCCCGGCGCACGACCCGCCCCTGGACGCGGGCGAGCCCGCCGGCGAGGCCACGACGGACGGCACGACGGACGCCACGACGGACGACGGGACGGTGCGCGGGTCGGTCGGCGCCGGGCCCCGCGGCGGCGCGCCGCGGACCGTCGAGAGCGCCGGCGGGACCGGCACGATCCGCGGCGTCGTCCAGCCGCCCGAGGGACGCGAGCTCCCCCCGACGTGGTCGGTGCGCGTGGGTCCGAGCCTGTTCCTGCCCGGCCGCGCGAACGCGGTCGAGCGGACGGTGGAGCACTCCGACCCGTCGGGCGAGTTCCGCGTCGAGGACCTGCCGTTCGGCGGCTACAGCGTCTGGGTGATCGCGGAGGGCATGAACTGCCTGCCGGTCCAGGTCGGGGTCGACCGCCGCAGCGACTCGCCGTACGTCACGCTCGTGCTCTCCCCCGCCGGATACCTCGAGGGCTCGGTTGTCGACGAGCTCGGCGGCCTGGTCGAGGGCCTCCAGGTGTGGCTCGAGGGGCTGCCCTCGGGCCAGCGGACGAGCGCGACCACCGATGTCGGCGGCACGTATCGCTTCGAGCGCGTCCTCGACGGCATGTACAAGCTCTACCTCGGCCATCCGGACAACCCGATCGTGCCGCCGCGCACGCTCGCGTTCCAGGCGCCGTCGATGCACGTGCCGCCGCGCGAGGTGCCGGCGCTCGCGACGCTCGAGGTGCGCGTGCTCGACGACTTCGCGACGCCGCTCGAGGGCGCGACGGTGCGCGGCACGGGCAACGCGGGCGGCTGGTTCACGCTGCAGACCGACGAGCGCGGCGAAGTGCGCGCGCGCTTCCTGCCGCCGGGACGCTACCGCGTGCACGCGATGCACCCCGAGCGGGGCAACACGTCGGACCAGGTCGAGCTCGAGAAGGGCGACACCCAAGCGCTCGAGCTCGTCCTGCGGCGATGAGCACGCGCGCCGCTCCCGCGGGCGGCGACGGCGTGCGCGCTGTGCTCCGGCTCGCGTGGCCCGCCGCCGCCTCCTACCTGCTCAACAACGTCTACCGCATCAACGACCAGTTCTGGGTCCAGGGGCTGGGCGCGCAGGCGCAGGCGGCGCTCGGCGCGATGATGTTCGTGCTCATCGGCTGGTTCGCCGTCGTCTACCTCGCGGCCGGCGGGACGCTCAGCCTCGTGTCGCAGGCGACCGGCGCCGGCGACCGCGCGCGCGCCGACGCGGCCACGCGGCACGCGCTCGGGCTCGGCGTGCTGCTCGCGGCCGCGGGCGCGCTGGTCGGCCCCCTCGCCGCCCCCCACGTCTGCCGCCTGCTCGAGCTCGACGGCCCGACCGCGGCGCTCGCGACCGACTACGCCGGCACGCTCCTCCTCCTCGGCCTGCCGCTCGCGCTCGCCGCCGTCCTCGACCACGTGTTCATCGGCCGCGGCTGCACGTGGATCCCGATGGTGCTGCAGGCGACGGCGGTCCTGCTCAACTTCCTCTTCAACCCGATCCTGATCTACGGCGCCGGAGCGCGCGAGGCGATGGCAGGAGTCGCCGGCGTCGCACCGTTCGCGCACTGGGCGGCGAGCGCGAGCGAGGTGCTCGGCATCGAGGGCATGGGGATGCGCGGCGCGGCGATCGCGACCGCGCTCTCGCGCGTCGTGACGGTGCTGATCGCGCTCGTCGTCCTGCGGCGCAAGTTCGGCGTCGACCTGCTCGGGAGCCTGCGCCCCGACCCGCGCCTCGCGCTCTCGATCGCGCGCATCAGCGCGCCGGTGTCGTTGTCGATCGCGACGTACGCGGGCGTCTACTGGGCCCTGCTCGCGCTCGTGCTGGGACGGTTGCCGCACGAGGTGACCGCGGCGCTCGGGCTCGGCTTCCAGGTGTTCGAGGGCCTCGCGTTCCCGACGTACCTCGGCACGTCGATGGCGTGCGCGAGCCTCGTCGGACAGCGCCTCGGAGCGGGCGAGCCGGGGCGCGCGCGCGCCGTCACGCGCAGCGCGCGCAGCGTGAGCCGGGCGCTCGGCGTCGTCGCCACCCTCGCGTTCCTCGCCGGCGCGCGGATCGTCGCGCCGCGCTTCACGCTGGACCCGCTCGTGCTCGAGCAGACGATCCTGTACGTGCACGTGCTCGCGTTCTCGCAGTACTTCGTCGCGGTCGAGGTCGTCGACGAGAAGGTGCTGCTCGCGGCCGGCCGCACGCGGCCGATCCTGTGGATCGCGGGCAGCGGCGATCTCCTGCGCATCCCCCTGGCATGGCTGCTCGCGATCGAGCTCGAGCTCGGCGCGGCCGGCGTCTGGTGGGCGATCAACGCGACGACCTACTACAAGGCGATCGGCATGCGCCTCGCGGTCGAGCGCGCCGTCTGGCGCGCGCAGCCGAGCCCGGCCTGACGCTCGCCGATGAAGCCGAACGTGATCGTCGGCTTGGAAACGCCGAGCTCTCAGGGCGGCATCCGGAAGACGTCGACGCTCGGCCCCCACGACTGCGCCCCGAGGACGCGGGCGAGCATGCCCGGCCGGCCGTAGGGGTCGCACATCGTCGGGTCGCTCGAGTCGCGCATCGCCGTCATGCGCAGCATGTGATCGGCGATCGGCTTGAGCGCCACGGCGAGCGGCGATACGGAGCCGCGCTCCTCCGGCCCGTGCACGAACGCGAGGTCACCGTGCGCGGCGAGCGCCTCTTGCCGCAGCGCGTTGACCAGCCGCTCCTCCAGCGTGTCGCCGGGGAAGCGGTACGCCGCGTTGCCGGCGATGATGTCGCGCGCGGCCATCTCCACGACGCGCCACGTCTCGGGGCGCGCGAAGCGGCGTTCGTCGACGTACTCCTGCCACGGCATGAGGTACATCCGCTCGTACTGCGTCTCGTACGGATTGTCGCGCGTCAGCGCGAACAGCGGGAGCGACAGGCGCATGTCGACGAGCAGCGCGAGCGCGCTGCGACGCGCGCCGAACCGGTGCTCGAGCCACCCCGCGAGGCGCTCCTGCGTGTCGGGCTCGCCGTGCAACGCGAGGACGCGCGCGGCGATCCACGCCGGGAACGCGAGGCAGAGCGCCGCGACCAGGATTGCCGCCGCCGCGCGCGCCCGGGGAGCGAGCGCCCGGCACAGCGCGAGCGGCCCCACCGCGGCGAGGCACGCGAGGACCGGGTGGAGCGGCAGGACGAAGCGCTCGAACGATTTGTTGAACAGGCCGATCGCGAGGAGGTAGGGCAGCACGAACGCGAGGCACACCGCGAGCTCGCGCGACGCGCCGCGCACGCGGCCGCGCGAGCGCGCGACGAGGGCGACGGCGGCGCCGACCGCGGCGAGCGCGAGCAGCACCGGGTCGTAGTCGACGAGCGCATGCCAGACGACCTCGAACCCGCCGCCGTCGAACCACTCGAGCCGCACGTCGTGCCCGGCCTGCACCACCGCGTCGCGGCGGACGTCGAGGTCGCTCGCGCCGCGGTCGGCGAACAGGAACGGGTAGAAGAGCGCGAAGACCGCCGCGCCGAGTCCGGCGGGCACGAGCAGCCACGGGAGCTTGCGCGCCCAGGCGCGGCCGTGCACGAGCAGGAACGCGGCACCGAGCGAGAGGAACGTCGCGACGCCGCTGTGCAGGCACGCGAGCGCGAGGGCGCAGAGCGCGCTCGCGCCGCACCAGGCGGCGAACTTGCCGCTGCGCGCGAACGCGAGCGTGCCGACGATCGCGAGCGCGGTGAACGTCGAGAGCGGCCCGTGCGGCCGCGCCTGCTGCGAGAAGCACAGGTGCAACAGCGACGTCGCGAGGAGCGCGGCGGCGAGCAGCGCTCCCCAGCCGCCGAGGAAGCGCCGCGCGAGCAGGAACGTCGCGGGCACGCCCAGCCCGGCGAGCAGCGCGACGAGGAGGCGGCCGCGCACCATCGGCAGCGACGCGTACGCGAGGTGCTCCTCGAGCGGCGCGGTCGCGGCGTCGGGCGCCGGCGGTGGGTCGGGGAACAGGAGCAGCATCCGCGCGAGCAAGTGCGGGTACTTGCCCCAGATGCGCGAGCTTTGCGCCGCGGGATCGTCGCTCTCGATCATGTGAGCCTGGTGCACGATGTACGCGTCGGGCTCGGGATCGTGCGGGAGCAGATAGCCGAGCCGCGCCGTGCGCAGCGCGAGCGCGGCGACGCACAAGACGAGGAGCGCGAGCCATGCGGCGCGCGTCGTGCGCGGCGGTTGCGCCGCCCCAGCCTCACTCGCCACGGACCTGAGTCCCCCGGCGGTGCGTGGCGCCGCGCTTCTGCCCGCTCCGCGTGCCGTCCTCGTCGAACGTCGCGTCGAGCCGCGGGCTGCCGTCCTCGGCCCACACGCGCCAGTGCCCGACCCGCACGGTGCCCTTCAGCACGCCCTCGCTCTTCATCTGCCCGTTCGGCCAGTGCTGCACGAACAGCCCGTCGGGCTCGCCGTCGCGGTACACGCCCTCCATCTGGGGCGAGCCGTCGGCGTAGCCGTAGTACCAGGGACCGTCGAGCCTGCCGTCGGCGTAGGCGCCGCGCTGCATCGGCACTCCGCCCGCGTGCCAGCGCTTCCAGGGCCCGTGCGGCACGCCCGCGCGGTACGAGCCCTCGAAGCGCGGCGTGCCGTCGTCGAACCACGCGCGCGCGGGCCCGTCGAGCCGGCCGCGCTCGTAGTGCACCTGCGTGTCGAGCTCGCCGTTCGCGTGCCACGTCGTCCAGCGCCCGTGCGCGACGCCGCCGGCGAGGTGGATCTCGGACCAGGGCTCGCCCGACTGATAGCGCACGACGCGGACCTGCGTGTCCTCGCACGCGGCGAGGAGCGGGAGCGCCAGCGCGGCGGCCGCGAGCGCGAGCGGCCTACTCGTCACGCTCGTCTCCGCGGAGGTAGCCGAGGTGCTCGAGCTCGCTCTCCTCGACGACGCCGAGCGTCTCGTTGCGCGCGCGCGTGTACAGCCGCGCGCGGTCGGCGGCGGCGTCGAGCTCGGCCGAGAGCGCGGCGCGCAGGCGCCGAACCTCGTCGCGGTGCTCGGCCGCGACGTCGCGCTGCTCGCCGGGGTCCGCCTCGCGGTCGTACAGCTCGACGCGCTCCTCGTCGCCGTGGCGGACGATGAGCTTCCAGCGGCCGTCGACGACGCTGACCATGCGCTTCGACGCGACCTTCTCGAGCTCGGCGACCGCGCGGCGCGGCGCGAGCTCCACGCCCCGCAGCGCGGGGACGAGCGACTCGCCCACGTGATGCGGCGAACGGGGCAGGTCGAGCAGCTCGAGGATCGTCGGCGCGACGTCGAGCGTGCGCACGGTCGCGCGCACGCGGCCGGGCGCGATCCCCGGCGCGCGGACGAGCAGCGGGAGCCGCAGGAGCTCGACGTGGAGCGTGTGCGCGTGGCTCGTGCCGCCGTGCTCGCCGAACTCCTCGCCGTGGTCGGCGGTGAACACGACGACCGTCTCGTCGACGAGCCCCAGCGCGTCGAGCTCGTCGAGGACGCGGCCGATGTGGTGGTCGGTGAACGCGATCTCGCCGCGGTAGAGCCGGCGGGCGTCCGCGTGCTCGGAGGCGCCGTCGCCGGCTCCGCTGGCTCTGCTGGCTCTGCTGGCCTGCACGGTGTAGCCCTCGTGCGCGCGGTACTCCTCGTTCGGATCGAAGTAGTGCAGCCACAGGAACCACGGCCGCCGGTCGGGCGAGCTCGCGTGGTTGCGCAGGAACGCGAGCGCCTCGTCGGTGACCGAGGGCGAGCTGATCGCGCGGTGCGACTCGTTCAGCTCGAGCACGCGCTCGTCGTCGTAGTGCACGAAGCCCTGGTCGAGGCCGTACGGCCGGCCGAGGAAGACGTGGCTGAGGACGGCGGCGGTGTCCCAGCCCGCGGCGAGCAGGCGCTCGGCCAGCGTCTCGTACGAGGCGTCGAGCCGACTGTCGTGCGCGACGTTGCCGTGCGTCGTCGGCGCGAGCGACGTCATCAGGCTCGTGAACGACGGCAGCGTCCACGAGGAGGTCGCCTGAGCGTCGTGGAAGACGACGGCGCTCTTTGCGAACGCGTCGATCCGGGGGGTGCTCGACGGCTCCGCGCCGTAGCAGCCGAGCTCGTCGGCGCGGAGCGTGTCGACGGTGACGAGCAGGAGGTTGGGGACGTCCGTCGGTGGCGGCGGGGCCGCCCCGGGACCGCAGGCGCCGAGCGCCGCGGCGAGAACCGCGGCGGCGCTGCGCAGGACGCCCGCAGGAACGGGGGGGGGCATGCACTTGCGACGATAGCAAAGGGCCATGGCTGCGGGCGCGCGCGAGGGGCGCACCTTACGCGGTCGCTACGAAGCGCGCGGCTGCGGTGCGAGCGGCTTCTGGCTCACGCCGCGTCGAGCGCCGACCGTAGGTCGTCGACCAGATCCCGCGGATCCTCGAGCCCGATCGAGAGGCGCACGAGTCCCGGCGCGATGCCGCGCTCGGCGCGCTCGCGCTCGTCGAGCCCCACGTGCGACATGTTGTGCGGCAGGCTCGCGAGGCTCTCGACGCCGCCGAGGCTCGCTGCCTCCTGGAACAGGCGCAGCCGGCGGACGAGCGCGAGCGCGGCCGCGTCGCCGCCGCGCGCGACGAACGAGACCATGCCGCCGCCGCCGGCGAGCACGCGGCGCGCGACGGCGGCGGTCGGGTGCGTGTCGAGCGAGGGGTGGTGCACGCGCTCGACGCGCGGGTGGCGCGCGAGGAACGCCGCGACGGCGGCGGCGCCGTCCGACTGCGCGCGCACGCGCAGCGCGAGCGTCGCGAGGCTGCGCTCGACGAGCCACGCCGCCTCGGGATCGAGGCAAGCGCCGGCGCGCGTGCGCCAGGTCCAGCAGCGCTCGACGAGCTCCTCGCCGCCGCACACGACGCCCGCGACGACGTCGCCGTGGCCGCCGAGGAACTTCGTCGCGGAGTGCATCACCGCGTCGGCGCCCAGCTCGAGCGGCCGCTGCAGGATCGGCGTCGCGAACGTCGCGTCGACGACGAGCCGCGCGCCGGCCGCGCGCGCGACGGCGGCGAGCGCCGGCACGTCGGCGACCTCGAGCGTCGGGTTCGAGATGCTCTCGCAGAACACGGCGCGCGTCGTCGGCCGCAGCGCGGCGCGCACGTCGTCCGCGGTCGGGCGCGCGGCGGTGACGTCGACGCCCAGGCGCGGCGCCAGCTCGCGCACGAGGGCCGCGGTGCCGCCGTACACGTCGCGCGAGACGACGGCGTGGTCGCCGCGCTCGAGGAGCGCGAGGACGAGCGCGTGGAGCGCGGCCATGCCCGACGCGAACGCGAGCGCGCGCGGGGCGCCCTCGAGGGCCGCGAGCCGGCGCTCGAGCGACTCGACCGACGGGCTCGTCTCGCGCGCGTAGATCCGCGCCTCGCGCGAGCGGCCGGCGGCGCGCAGCGCGTACGCCTCGTCGTCCAGCCGGAACGTGACGCTGCGGACGAGCGGCCCGACGAGGGGCTCGCCGGCCGCCGGCGCGCTCCGCCCGCCGTGGACGCACAGGGTCCCCAGCCGCTCGCCCGCCGCTCCCTCGCCACTCGGCACATCGCTCCGCACGTCGCCGCTCGCGCTCATCGGCTCCTCCGGCGCGCAGCTTCCGGCGCCGCGCGGCGCCGATCAAGAGCGCGTTGCGTCGCGCCGCTCCCGCCGTAGACTCCGGCCCCCCGGGACCTGGCCCGAGCCCCGCCGACGCCCATGCCGACGACTCCGCTGGTCGACTTCGACACTCTCGACCTCTCCCGCACCGTCGTGCCGATGGACGAGGTCCGCACGGTCTGCAAGCAGCGCGGGCAGTTCGAGATGCTCGACGGCGTGCTGCACTTCGACCTCGCGAGCGACCTGATCGTCGGCTTCAAGGACGTCCGCTCCGACGACTGGTGGGTGCCGTACCACATCCCCGGCCGCCCCGTCTTCCCGGGTGCGCTGATGATCGAGGGCGCGGCGCAGCTCTGCACCTACCACTTCATCCACCGCCGCCCCGACCTCGAGGGCGCGTTCGTCGGCTTCGGCGGCCTCGACAGGACGCGCTTCCGCGCCTCGGTCGAGCCGGACTGCCGCCTGATCCTCGCCGGTCGCTGCTCCCGCATCCGCAGCAGGATGTTCACCTACGCGGTGCAGGGCTTCGTCGACCGGCGCCTCGTGTTCGAGAGCGACGTGATGGGCGTCGTCGTGTAGCGGCCGGCGCGGTCCTATTCGTGGTACACGCCGCTGCCGAACGGGCGCGGCGCGTGGAGCTCGGGATCGGGCTCGCCCTCGGACGTGAGGATCGCGAGCACGTCGAGCGCGACGCACTCGCAGCGCACGCCGAGCAGGTCGGAGAGCGACGGGATCGTCTTGCCCTCGTCGCCCGACAGCACCTCCTTGACGTACGTGCCGTGCTCGGTGCGCAGGTCGATGCGCAGGAGCGAGCGGCCGGCGGGGAGCTCGACCCCGGCGTCCTTCGCCTCGGAGGGGTCGGCCGGCTCGATCGAGAGCACCTCGATCCAGCGCTTGCGCTCCTTGTCCGCGCGGCGGTGCGCGACGCGGCCCGGCGTGCGCTGCGCGACCTCGATGCGCTCGCCGATGACGGAGCTCACGCGCTCGGGCGACGGCAGCGCGTCGACCGCGACGAGCGCCTCGTACTCCTTCGCGTGCGGCGACTCCTTGATCGTGCGCACGCGCGGCTTCTCCGACCAGTGCAGCCCGCGGATCTCGAGGCGCCCCTCGTTGCGCTTGTTGATCTCGCTCTCGAGCTCGGCCAGGTCGATCTCGAACGCCTTCGGCCCGAGCAGCTCGAGCACGAACGGGCGGCCGCTGCCGAGCATGCGCACGTCGATGTCCTCGCGGCCCGCGCCGTGGAACTTGTGCTTGCGCGTCCTGAACGCCTTGCAGGCGACCCACGCGACGAGCTCCTGCACCGAGTCGCGCGTGAGCTTGCCGAAGCCCTCGCAGCGCTCGCACCCGTGCCGGCGGCGCGGATGGCCCTTGCAATCGGGGCAGAAGAACACCGTCTGCGGCAGGTCGCGGACGAGCTTGCGGTAGCGACCTTCGAGGAACACCCTGGCCTTGGGCGGCTGGTTCATGGCATGGGCACGGTGCGCCGGCCCGCGGGGCTCGCCCGCGGGAGGGACGAGTCGAACGTCCCGGCCGGCCGGTGGGGATTGCGGAGCGGCGCGAGGATAGCGGCGGACCGCGCGCACGCAAGGCCGCGCACGCAAGCCGCGCGCGCCTGGCGATCGGGGACGCGACCTTCTAGCCTACGCGCGCATGTTCCCCGTGCTGTTCGAGATCCCCGGGGTCGGCTTCAAGGTCCGCTCCTTCGGCGTCCTCGTCGCGCTCGGCTTCCTCGTCGGGCTCCACGTCGGCGGCCGGCTCGCGCGCCGCTTCGGCGACGATCCCGAGGAGGACCCGGCGCGGTTCGGCCAGGCCGGCGCGGCGATGTTGATCGGGGTGATCGCCGGGGCGCGACTCCTGTACGTCGTCGTCGAGGTCGCGCGCTACTTCGCCGCCGAGGACGGCAGCGGCATGACGGGCGAACGCTTCGTCCAGGAGCCGTGGACGATCCTCGCCGTCTGGCAGGGCGGGCTCGTGATGTACGGCGGCTTCCTCGGCGCGGCCGTGCTCGGGATGCGCTCGGTGAAGAAGCTCGGCATGCGTCCGCTCGCGACGCTCGACTACGGGCTCACGGCCGGCTTCGTCGGCCTCGGCATCGGCCGCATCGGCTGTCTGCTCGTCGGCGACGACTACGGCGACGTCGTGCCGGCGTCGCTCGCCGGCCTGCCGTTCCCGCTGACGATCACGGTGCCCTCGCTCGAGTGGCTGAGCCGGAACGAGGCGAGCCTGTTCCCGCCCGCGCTCGCCGGCGAGGTGCTGTGGGCGACGCAGGTGTGGATGAGCGTGAACGCGTTCGCGCTCGCCGGCGTCGGCCTGTTCCTCCTGCGCCGCCGCCGCTTTCCCGGGCACACGACGCTGTGGCTCGTGCTCCTGTACGCGCTCACGCGCTTCACGATCGAGGCGTTCCGCGGCGACGCGATCCGCGGGGTCTGGGCGTTCGGCCTCTCGACGTCGCAGCTCATCTCGATCGTCGTCGCGGCCGTCTGCGTCATCCTCGTCGTGCGCACGCGCGGGCGGCGCGAGTCGATGCCGGGCTCGCTCGCGGGGGCCGGAGCGGGAGCGCACTGACGTGGCGATCGTCGCGGGCGTCGACGAGGCCGGCTTCGGACCCCTGCTGGGCCCGCTGACGATCGGCTACAGCGCGTTCCGCGTCGTGCCGGGCCACGAGGACTTGTGGAAGGCGCTCGCGCGCACCGTCTCGCGCGACAAGACCAAGGACAAGAACCGCATCGTCGTCGACGACTCGAAGGAGGTGTTCGCGCGCAACCCGCGCGGGCGCCAGCGGCTCGAGACGACGGCGCTGACGTTCCTCGCGCTGCTGCGGCCCGAGCGCACGCCGCCGCCCGACGCGCGCTGGATGCTCGACGGCGCGCTGCGTCCCGACGCGGCGTGGCTCGAGCGCCATCCCTGGTACGCCCTGCTCGCGCCGCGGCTGCCGCTGTTCGGCGACGCGGGAGCGATCGAGCTGCGCGCGGAGCGGCTGTGGCGCGCGATGGGCCGTGCGTCGGTCGAGCCCGTCGACGCGGGCGTGCGCGTCGTGCCGGCGGGCGAGCTCAACGCGTCGTTCGCGGCGACCGGGAGCAAGTCGGCGACGCTGTGGGACAAGACGGCGGAGGTGCTCGTGCACCTGTGGAGCGCGTTCGGCGCCGAAGGGCTGCGCGTCGTCGCGGACGCGCAGGGCGCGCGGACGAACTACGGGCCGCCGCTCTCGCTCACCTTCCCGCGCGCCCTGGTGCGGCTGCTCCACGAGGGCCCGGGGTTCCGCGAGTACGAGCTCGTGGAGAGCGCGTCGGACGGCGCTCCCGCGCGGCGCATGCGCCTGTGCTTTGCGCCGCGCGCGGACCAGTCGGCATTCACGACCGCGCTCGCGTCCTGCCTGGCGAAGTACGCGCGCGAGACCGTCATGGAGGCGTTCAACGCGTACTTCGCGGCGCTGCAGCCCGACCTCGCCCCCACCGCCGGCTACCGCAACGACGGGTGGCGTTGGCTCGACGACGCGCGGCCTGCGCTGCGCGCCGCCGCGCTCGACGGCCTCCTCGTTCGGCGCGAGCGCTAGCGCGCGGTCGTCGACCTGTCCAAGCCCGCGCGACCCCGGTAAGGTGGTCGCCCCCGTCCCCGTCCAGAGCCCCCCGTCCCGAGCCCCCCGTACGACGTTCCACCGCGTGAAGACCGCGATCCTCGGAGCCGGCGTCTCCGGCCTCGCCCTCGCCCGCCACATGATCGAGGGCGGCGCCGACGCGGCCACGCTGTGCCTGTTCGAGGCCGCGCCCGAGCCGGGCGGGCTGTGCCGCTCGAAGACGGTCGACGGCTTCACGTACGACGTCGCCGGCGGGCACATCCTCTTCAGCAAGGACGCGGAGACGATGCGCTGGATGAAGGCGTGCGCGGGCGGCGAGGACGCGTTCGTCCGCCGCGACCGAAACACGCGCATCCGCTACGACGACCGCTGGGTGCGCTACCCGTTCGAGAACGGGCTCGGCGACCTGCCGCCGCAGGCGAACTACGCGTGCATCAAGGGCTACATCGAGGCGTGGCACCAACGCGAGATGGACGGCTCCCGCGCTCCGGCCGATTTCGCGGGCTGGATCCGCTGGCGCTTCGGCGACGGCATCGCCGAGCACTTCATGGATCCCTACAACCTCAAGATCTGGAAGCGGCCGCTCGCGGAGCTGACGAGCGGCTGGGTCGCCGGCCGCGTGCCCGACGCGCCGCCCGACGACGTGCTCAAGTCCGCCGTCGGCCTGCGCACCGAGGGCTACGTGCACCAGGCGATCTTCTACTACCCCAAGCGCGGCGGCTTCCAGGCGATCACCGACGGGCTCGCGTCGACGCTGGGGCCGCAGTTGCGGCTCTCCACGCCCGTCGCCGAGGTCAAGCGGCGCGGCGAGCGCTGGTCGGTCAACGGCGAGGAGTTCGACCGCGTGGTGAGCACGCTCCCGCTCAACGTCCTGCCCGACATCGTCGCCGACATGCCGAGCGACGTCGCCGACGCGATGCGCGGGCTGGCCTACAACTCGATCACGTGCATCTTGTTCGCGCTCGACCGCGCGGAGCACCCCGACCTGTCGTGGATCTACCTGCCGTTCCCGAGCCAGGGCCCGGCGAACCGCGTCACGTACATGTCGAACTACTCGCCCGGCAACGCGCCCGAGGGCAAGACGTCGCTGATGTGCGAGGTCACGCACACCGGCGGCGGCGACGGCGGGTCGAGCTTCGTCGACGAGACGCTCGCCGGCGTGATCCACGCCGGCCTGATGACGAAGGACGAGCTCCTGTTCGCCGACGCGACGCGCAGCGAGTTCGCCTACATCGTCTACGACCACGGTTTCGACGCGAAGAAGAGCGCGGCGCTCGCGTGGCTCGGCGAGGCGGGGATCGTCCCGCTCGGCCGCTTCGGCCGCTACGAGTACGACAACTCCGACCAGTGCGTCATCAAGGCACGCGCGCTGTCCGCGGAGCTGCTGCGCCAGGCGGTGCGCGGCTGACCATGGCGCTCTCGGTCTCGGTCGTCATCCCGACGTGGAACGCCGGCGCGCGCTACCGCGAGCTGCTCGCCGCGCTCGAGCGCCAGGACAAGAGCGCGTTCGCGTCGTACGAGCTCGTCGTGATCGACTCGGGCTCGAGCGACGGCACGCGCGAGGCGTCCGAGCAAGCGGGCGCGCGCGTCACGGTGATCCCGCAGAAGGAGTTCAACCACGGCGGTACGCGCAACCGCGGCATCGGGCTCGCCCGCGGGGAGGTCGTCGTGCTGCTCACGCAGGACGCGGTGCCGAGCGGGCCGAAGTTCCTCGAGAGCATCACGCGTCCGTTCGAGGCCGAGGGCGTCGACGGCGTGTACGCGCGGCAGTTCCCGCGGCCCGACTGCGACCCGCTGCTCGCCGAGCGCCTGCGCCGCTGGAGCGCGTCGCGCGACGAGCCGTCGGTGAGCTGCTTCGCGCGCGGCGATGCGGACGAGGCGAAGCGCGTCTTCGCCTCGCTCCCACCGATGCAGCGCTACCTCGCGTGCGTCTTCGACAACGTCGCGTCCGCGGTGCGGCGCAGCACGTGGAAGCGCCATCCGTTCCCCGAGAGCAACTTCGGCGAGGACGTCGCTTGGGCACGGCGCGTGCTGCTCGCGGGCGGCGCGATCGCCTTCGAGCCGTCCGCCGAGGTCGAGCACTCGCACCGCATCGACGTGTGGCGCGAGTTCAAGCGCATCTACCGCGACCACAAGAACCTCTACGAGCTGTTCGAGCTGCGCACGCAGCCGACGTGGCGCCTCGTCTTCCACGGCTGGGGCCACCAGCGGCGCTTCTACAAGGAGCTGCTCGCGGGCCAGGACCTGCCCGAGCGCGAGCGGCTGCGCTGGCGGCTCTACTCGATCCCCTACGCGCTGTTCGAGAACGCCGCGCAGTTCCTGGGCGCGCGCAGCCACTGGAAGGCGCGCTCCGGATTCTGGCGGTGGGCGGACCGCAAGATCTGCGCGGACTGAACCATGCGGAGAACGACCCTCGCCACGCTGCTCCTGCTCGCCACGCTCGCCTGCCGCTCGACGCCGCCGCAGCCGGGGGAGCCCGGCTACGAGGAGGCGCTGCGCGAGCGCGCGCGCCGCGTCCACGAGGCGGCGTTCGTGATCGAGACGCACGCGGACACGACGCCGAAGTTCGAGACCGACTGGGACTTCGCGGCGCGCCACGACGAGGGCCACGTCGACGTCCCGCGCCTGCGCGAGGGCGGCTTCGACGGCGTGTTCTGGTCGATCTGGATGGGCCCGACGCCGGGCGACGGGACCGCGACGAAGCGCGCCGTGCGGCGCATCGACAGCGTGTACGAGGCGGCGCGCCGTTGGCCGGAGCACCTCGCCGTCGCGACGAGCGCCGACGACGTGCGGCGCGCGTCGCGCGAGGGCAAGATCGCGTGCCTGATCGGCGTCGAGGGCGGCCACATGATCGAGGACGACCTCGCGGTCCTGCGGACGTACCGGCGGCTCGGGGCGCGCTACATGACGCTCACCCACTCGTTCAACACGAGCTGGGCCGATTCCGCGGGCACGGACCGGCCGGTGCCGCCGACGGTGGGCGGGCTGAACGAGCTCGGCCGCGACGTCGTGCGCGAGATGAACCGCATCGGGCTGATGGTCGACGTCTCGCACGTCGCGGACTCGACGTTCTGGGACGTGCTCGCCGTCGCCGAGGCGCCGGTGATCGCGACGCACTCGTCGTGCCGCGCGGTCGCCGACCACCCGCGCAACCTGACCGACGAGATGATCCGCGCGATCGCCGACACGGGCGGCGTCGTGCAGATCAACTTCTATCCCGGCTACGTCGACCCGCAGAAGACCGCGATGGCGCGCGAGCTCCTGCCCGAGGTCGAGGCGATCTACGCGCGCCATCCCGACGATCCGCGCGCCGCGCGCGCCGAGCGCATCGAGCTCTTCGCGCGTCACGACCCGGGGCCGACGCCGGCGAGCGTCGTCGTCGACCACATCGAGCACGTGATCGAGCTCGTCGGCGCCGACCACGTCGGCCTCGGCGCGGACTGGGACGGCGTGCCCGACATGCCGGTCGGGCTCGAGGACTGCTCGAAGCTCGAGTACGTCACGCGCGAGCTGCTGCGCCGCGGCCACTCGGAGAGCGACGTGGAGAAGGTCCTCGGCGGCAACGTCCTGCGCGTCCTCGACGACGTCGACGCGGCCGCTCGCCGGCTCGCCGCGAACCCCTGATGCTGTTCCTCTCGAACGTCGCGAAGCTGTACGACGGCTCGGCCGCGACCGACACGGCCGTGCGCGCGGGCGTCGACGTCCTCATCGACGGCGCGCGCATCCACGCGATCGAGCCGCACCGTCCGGACCGCACGATCGGCCCCGACCACGCGGTCGTCGACTGCTCCCGCTACACCGTGACGCCGGGTCTGATCGACTGCCACGGCCACGTCACGGTGCTCGGTCTCGACGAGCCGGCGATGGAGCGCATGCGCGCGGGCGCCCAGCTCCTGTGGGTCGAGCGGATCCTCCACACGACGCTCGTCGACGGCGGCGTGACGACGATGCGCGACGTCGGCGGCGCGACGCACCTCGTGAAGCGCCTCGTCGACGACGGCACGCTCCTCGGGCCGCGGCTCGCGATCTCGATCTGCATGCTGTCGACGACGGGCGGCCACGCGGACTTCCGCGGTCCGGATCGCTGCCACGCGGAGGTGTCGCAGCTGTGGGAGCCCGGCCCCGGTCGCCCCGCGAGCATCGTCGACGGCCCGTGGGAGTGCCGCAAGCGCGTGCGCGAGATCGCGGCGTGCGGCGCGGACCTCGTCAAGCTGTGCACGAGCCCGGGCGTCGCCTCGCCGGGCGACAAGCTCGAGCACCGCGACTTCACCGCCGAGGAGATCGCGGCGATCTGCGACGAAGCCGCGGCGCGCGGGCTGCCGGTCGCGGCGCACGCGCACAGCAAGAGCGGCATCCGGCTCGCGCTCGAGAACGGCGTGCACGACCTGCAGCACGTCTCGTACATGGACGAGGAGCTCGTCGAGCGCGCGCACGAGCGCGGCTGCGTCGTCACGCCGACCTCGTGGGTCGTCGACGAACTGCAACGCGCCGAAGGGCTCTCCGCTTTCGTGCGCGACAAGGTGAAGCAGGTCGCCGAGGTGCACGTGCGCGCGGTGCGGCACGCAGCCGCCGGCGGGCTGCCGATCCTGATGGGCACCGATCCGGTGCTGCCCGGCATGCACGGCCGCAACTACATGGAGCTCCACCACCTGATCCGCGACGGCGTCGCGCCGCTCGCGGCGTGGTACGGCGCGACGGGTCTCGCGGCCTCGGAGCTGGGCCGCGACGACGTCGGCGTGCTCGCGGCCGGGCGGCGCGCGGACGTGCTCGTTTGCGCGGGCGACGTGCTCGGCGAGCCCGCGCTGCTCGAGCGCGGCGCCCTCGTCGACGTGCTCCAGGACGGCGTCGGCCACCGCGGGCTCGCCGGAGTGCCGCAGCGCACGTTCGCGAGCGGGCTGCGCGAGTCGCTGTGGCCGGGGTACGAGCCCGAACGCGTCCCCGACCGACCGCCCGCCCGTCACCAGGC
>CAZGTQ010000310.1:0-4684 GCA_964528575.1 uncultured Planctomycetaceae bacterium
GCAACAGCAACCAGAACACGCCGAGCTTCGCGAGGTGGTCGAACGTCGCGACATAGACAGGCTGGTCGGGCGTGTACGTCGGGATCACGCCCGCGTTCGCCGCGACCGCCGCGATCACGATGACGAGCAGCGCCGTCCCCAGATGCCGCAGCACCGTCCTGCGCGCGAGCAACTCCGACAGCGCGACGCACAGCGCCAGCACTGCGAGCACCCAGAGCGGATCGCTCGTCGACCATCCCATCGCGCGCGGAGCGTGCCAGGGCGCCGCCCCGTCCGCAACGCCGCGCTACAAGCGCAGCGGCGCCAGCCCCCACTCGCGGGCCGCGCGCCGGTACACGCCGCGCGCGAGGTCGACCTCTTCGAGCGGCCGGTCGAACGTCACGCGAATGCGCGTCGCGACGCCGGCCGCCACAGCGAGGACCTCGACGCGATAGCCGTCCTCCTCGATGCGGTCGCCCGGCTGCGCCACGCGCTGGTCGAAGTCGAGCCCGGGGTCGCCGATGTGCAGCGGCGCGCCCTCCCGATCGATCTCGATCGCGTCGGGCGCGACGCGGCGCACGTTCGCGAACGGCGCGCGCTCCCACGGGAGCTGCGTGAGCACCGCGACCGGCCGCGGCTCGCGGCCGAGCTCGACCGCGGCGACGTGCGGCAGGAACTGCGTCTCGAGCCAGTAGCCGGGAAAATCGACGAGGTAGAGCGGCCGCGCCGTGTCCTCGAGGAGCCCCGCCTCGCGCGCGAGAGCGAGGATCCGCTCGGGCTGCGTCGGACGCCTCGGCTCGCTCGTCGGCAGGCTCCTCAGCACCTCGCCGTGGCGCACGGACGGCACGACGACGAGCGCTGCGAGCACGACGGCCGTCGCGACGCGCTGCGCGCCACCCCGCAACGACGGGAGCTCGCGCGCGAGGAGCGCGAGCAGGCCGCACCACGCGAACGACGGCAGGTACAGGTAGCGCCCCGAGCTGTACACGACGAGCAGGGGGACGAGCGCGAGCACGAGCACGGCGACGAGCCAGCGCCCCGCGGGCCGGCACGAGCCCCACAGGCACAGCGCCGGCACGCCGAACGCGCCGGCCGCGAGCTCGAGCGCGCCGTGATGGAGCCGCAGCGTCGCGACGTCGGCGAGAAAGGGCTGCACCGGCGAGCCGACGGCCAACGCCGCCGCGTACTGCGCTGCGACTGCGAGCACGTGCTCGACGAAGCCCGCGCGGCCGGGCAGCCAGAAGTACGGGAACGGCCGCGCGCCCGAGCCGCCCGGGCCGAGCGCGACGTGGCGCAGCGCCAAGTAGAGCGCGAGCGCGGCGGCGCACGCGATCCACGTCGCGCGCTCGCCGCTCAGGATCGCGCGCAGCGTGCGCGGCTCGCCGTCGCGGCGCGGCACGAAGCGCTCGAGCGCGACGAGCACGAGCGGCAGGACGAGCGCCCACTCCTTCGTGCACAGCGCGACGAAGAAGAGCGAGCCGACGAGCGCGGGCCGCCGCCGCGAGCCGGCCGGACTCGCGACGTACGCCAGGATCGTCGCGAGCGACGCGACGCCCGCCATCGCGCCCTGGCGGCCGGGGACGAAGTGGAGCTGCTCCGCATGGCACGCGTGCAGCGCGAACGCGAGCGCGCCCACGAGCGGCGCGACGCGCCCGCCGACCAACCGGCGCAGCAAGAGGAACGCGAGCACGCTCGCCGCCGCGTGGAGCGCGAAGTTCGTCGCGACGTACCCGCGCGCGTCGAGCCCCCACAGCGCGCGATCGAGCGCATACGACGGCGCGTTCAGCGGCCGGAAGAAGCGCACGAACGTCCCGTCCTCGATCCACCAGCTCCCGTCCCAGCGATTCTCGACCAGGAGCAGTGGCCGCACGCCGCCGAGCTCGCCGGCCTCCGCGGCTTGCAGCGTGCGCAGGAAACGGTGGTCGTCGAGGTTCAGGTACGCGCGCGGCACGTACGCGAGGCCGAGCAGGAGCACGGCGAGCACGACGGCGCCGAGCTCCAGCAGGGTGCGCGCTCTCACGCCGCGCAGGCTGCCACCGCGCCCGCGCGCTGGCAACGGATCGCGCCTCCTACTCGCCCACGTCGAGCCGCTCGCGCGCCCAGGTCGCGATCGCGTCGAGCGCCTCGGCGACGACGGGGCCGGCGAAGCCGGGCTCCTTCGCGCTCTCGACGCGCTTGAGGTTGTGGCTCGTGTCGGGGACGATCACGAGCCGCTCCTCGCCGCTCGCCCGCGCTTCGAGCGCTTCCACGAGACGCGGCGCGTCGCGCTCGGCGGACACCTGCACGTCCTCTGCGCCTTGCAGCACGAGCACGTCGCCGCCGGCGGCGCGCGCGAGGTCCGCCGGGTCGATCGTGAAGTACGAGCGCACGATGCTGAGCGCCGTCGGCGCGAACAGCGGCGCGAGGCCCGGCGGCAGGTCGTCGGGTACGGGCTCGCCCGCCTTGACCGCGGCGATCGCGGCGTCGAGCGCGGGCAGGTACCGCTTCGCGAGCGGGCTGTCCGCGCCGCCGAGCTGACGCGCGATCTGCTCGCGCAGCACGACGTCGAGCGTGCGGCCGGCGGTCGCGAGCAGCACGAGCGTCTTGGGCGCGTGCGGCGTCCCGGCCAGCTCCTTGCCGAGCGCGAGCGCGATCAGGCCGCCCTCGCTGTGGCCGATGATGCCGACGCGCTCGGCGTCGATCTCCTCGCGCTCGCGCAGCACGCGCAGCGCGGCGCGCGCGTCGCCGACGAAGTGCTCGAACGCGAAGAGCGCGTCGATCTCGTCGGTCTCCGCTGGCCACCGATCGGCGTAGCGCGCGACGGCGCGCTTGTCGAAGCGCAGCGTCGCGACGCCGGCCTCCGCGAGCCGCTCGGCGATCTGCTTCAAGAGATCGGTCTCGAGCAGCGGCAACTGGTTCCCGTCGCGGTCGGTCGGACCCGAGCCGGGGAGGAGCAGCATCGCGGGCAGCGTCGCGCCGGCCTCGCGCGGCGGCAGGAGGAGCTCGCCGGCGAGCTCGAAGCCGCCCGAGCCCTCGAACGAGACCTCGAACGCCTCGGCGGTGAACGCCTCGGCGGTCGCGCCGGGCTCGCTCGTCTGGACGGGCGCGGGGGCGAGCGCGAGCAGCGTGAGCAGCGTTCTCATGCGCCCGCCTACGAAGCACGCGCGCGGGCATTTCGCGCCGCCGGGTCCGCGTCCTGCTCGCGCACGGCCATGAGCGGCTCGGGCGGCTCGCTGCGCCCCCACGCCTCGGCGCGGACGAGCAGCTCGGCGGCGCTCGCGGAGCGCCCGCGGTCGGAGCGCGTGCAGACGGCGAGCGCGAGCGCGGCGGCGAGCGCCGCCGCGGCGATCGCCCACGGCGCGAGGCCGAGCCAGGTCGCGACGAGCGCCGCCGCGAGCGCGGCGGTCGACGGTCCGGGAGCGCGGGATGCCATGCGCCCGTGCGTACGTCCGCGGGAAGCGGAACGCGTGTCACGGCGCGGTCACGACGCGCGCCGCCGCGCGCCCCGAGGGGACGCGCGGCGGCGGCGTGCTCGTGCGGTCAGGGCTCGTCGGAGAGCTGCCTCTCGAGCTCCGCGAGCTGCTGCTCGAGCGATTGGAGCTGCTGACGGCTCTCCTCGCTCGTCTCGCGGCTCAGCTCCTCGAGCTTCCGCTCGACTTGCTCGAGCTGGCGCTGGAGCACCGCTCCGACGTCGTCGCCGAGCTCGCCGATCTCGCGCCGTGCGTCGTCGACCCGACGCCGGTAGCGGTCCCAGTCCGGGTCGTAGTCGAAGTCGACGTCCCCGTCGCCCCCGACGAGGCCGGGCGTGGGCTCGACGGCGCGCTCGTGGCCCTCGACGGCATCCTCGCCGCACGCGGCGACGAGCACGGCCACGAGCAACGTGGCGCCGCACTGCAACGGGCGACTCGCTAGAGATCGCGCCACTAGTCGCCTCCTTGGCCTTGCTGACCCTGGCCTTCGCGCTGCTCTTGCTGCGCCTTCATGCGTTCGATGGCGTTCTCGAGCTCCTCGATCGCGAGCTCGGCGCGCTCGTCGAAGGCCTGCCGCACCGCTTGGCGCAGCTCGTCCTTGGGGAAGCCGCGCTGCTCGAGCTGCTCGGCCCGCTGCGGGTCGACGCCGATGCGCTCGAGCACCTGCCGGACGCCCGTCGCGGCGCTGGCGGGCAGCGTCCCCGCGTCCATCTTGATCATGCGCACCTGCTGTGCGATCTGGCGCGCCTCCTGCTGTGCACGCTGGCGATCGCCGCCCGCCTGCTGGTAGGCCTGCTCGACCGCGCGCTCGACCTGGTCGGGCGGGAAGTCCTGGCGCTGGAGCTCGGCGATCGTCTGCCGATCGACGTTCGCGCCGAGTAGGAGCTGAGCGATGCGTTCGGAGTCACGCTGCGACAGGCCCTGGGCCGCGCCGCCGCTCGAGCCCTTCATCTGCTGGATCTGCTGCACGACGAGCGTCGCTTGCTGCTCGGCGTTCTGGCGGTTGCTCCCCTGTTGCAGGTAGGCCTGCTCGACGGCGCGGCGCACGTCGTTCTCGGGGAAGTGCTGACGCTCGAGCTCCTGGATCGTCTGCCGCTCGACCTTCGCGCCCTGCAGGAGCTGCGTGATGAGCTCCGTCTCGCGCTGCGACAAGGCGTGTGCAGCTCAGCCGCTCGATCCATAGATCTGTTGGATTTGCTGCACGACGAGCGTCGCTTGCTGCTCGGCGTTCTGGCGGTTGCTCCCCTGTTGCAGGT
>CAZGTQ010000311.1:0-3150 GCA_964528575.1 uncultured Planctomycetaceae bacterium
GCCCGCGCTCGCGCCCGTGGCGACCGGCTCGGCCGCCGGCTCCGGCGCGGCTCGCTCCGCCGCCGCCCCGCCGACCGCGACGAGCCCCGCGACCCGGCCCGCCGCTGCGCGTCCCGCCGCGCAGCCCGCTCCGCCGCCGCCCGACCTCGAGCGCGCGGCCGCCGTCCTCGAGCAGATCCGCGTGCACCTCGCCGGCGGCGCGCAGCGCGCGGTCGTCCACCTCGTGCCCGCCGAGCTCGGCCGCCTGACGATCCGCCTGAGCGTGGCCGCGGGCCGCGTGTCCGCGTCCGTGCGCGCCGAGAGCGCGGAGACGCTCGCGCTGCTCGAGCGACACGTGCCCGAGCTGCGCTCCGCGCTCGAGCGCGCCGGCCTCGCCGCGGACTCGATATCGCTCGAGCTGGGCTCGCCCGACGCCGATGCGCGCGGCGCAGGCGCGCGCCGCGAGCGCGCGAACGACGAGCCGCGGCGCGCGTCCGACGCGTTGCTCGCATCCCCCCACCCGACCACGGCCCCGGCCGGTGCGCGCGCGCGCGCCGCGGGGCTCGACCTGTACGCCTGACGCGAGAGACCGCACCCGAGGACACCGATGGACATGACCGGCATCAGCGCGCTCGATCCCGCCGTGAACGGCGCGGCGAGCGAGAAGCGCGAGCTCGACAAGAACGCCTTCCTGAGCCTGCTCGTCGAGCAGATCAAGGCACAGGACCCGATCAACCCCACCAAGAACGACGAGTTCATCGCGCAGCTCGCGAACTTCTCGTCGCTCGAGCAGATGCAGACGCTCAACGAGAACATCATCGGCATGGTGCTGTTGCAGCAGGGCAACGCGCTCATGTCGCAGCTCACCGAGAGCAGCGAGCTGATCGGCAAGACCGTGAAGTACGTCGATCCCGCGACCGACGCGGTGAGCACCGGCGTCGTCACGTCGGTGAAGATCGAGGACGGGCTCGCGCAGTTGAACGTCGACGGCAAGAGTGTGCCGCTCGGGAACGTGACCGAGGTCGTCGGCGCGGTGGAAGAGCCGCCGGCCGATGCCGAGGACGATCCCGATGCGGACGCCGAGGCCGACGAGTCCGGGGAGGCTTGAGCGATGGCCCGCGCTCTCCTCACCGCGCTCAGCGCCTTGCGCGCGCACCAGAGTTGGCTCGACGTGATCGGCGACAACCTCGCCAACACGAACACGCCCGGCTACAAGAGCTCGCGCGCGCTCTTCTCGGATCTGTTCCAGCACACGCTGCAGAACGCCGCGCCGCCGACGGGAAACATCGGCGGGCGCAATCCGAGCCAGATCGGACAAGGCGTGCGTCTCGGTCACGTCGACAAGAACCTCGCGCAGGGCGCGCTGCAGCTCACGGGACGCACGTTCGACGTCGCGCTCTCCGGCCGCGGCTTGTTCGCGTTGAACGACGGCGTGCGCGACCTGTTCACGCGCGTCGGCAACTTCGGCCTCGACGTGGCGCACGATCTCGTCGACCTGCGCACGGGCTACCGGGTGCTCGGGCCCGCGGGCCAGCCGGTCAACGTCGATGTCGATGCGGTGTTCCCGCCGCAGGCGACGTCCAACGTCGGCTTCAAGGGCAACCTGCCGGCGAAGGTGACGGGCCCGCTCGCGGAGGAGCTGTCGAGCTCGTCGCCGTTCGCCGAGGGCACGGCCGCGCAGCTCACGGGCTCGCAATCCGAGCCGTTCGCGATCCCGACGGGCGAGACGTGGACGTTCGACCTCGTCGCGGACGGCGGAGCGCCGCAGACGGTCTCTGTCACGAGCGCGACGGGCTCGGTGAGCGCCGCCGAGGTCGCGCAGGCGATCGACGCGCTCGACCACGTCTCCGCGGCGGTCGGCACTTCCGGCGAGGTCGTCGTCACGACGGACAAGTCCGGCGCGGCGGCGAGCCTCAAGATCGTGCCGGGCGAGGCGGGCCAGGACCTGGCGGGCGCGCTCGGGCTCGCGACGAGCCTGGTCTCGGGCACCGAGACGGCGGCGACGGAGAGCTCGGACCTGAGCGCTCTGACGACGAACCAGGCCGACTACGCGAACGGCGACACGATCGAGGTCTCGGGCACGGACGCCGACGGCACGCCGGTCGCGGCGACGTTCACGTACGGCGTCGACGGCACGACCGTGGCGGACCTCGTCGCGTTCCTCGACTCGACGTTCCAGGGCGCGAGCGTCGCGTTCGACGCGAGCACGCAGCAGATCGACGTGGTCGCGGACGCGACTGGCGAGTCGCAGCTCTCGCTCGTCGTCGAGGACGGCCAGAGCCAGACGGGCAAGACGAGCTGGGGCGCGCACGCGTTCGCGGTGACGACGAACGGCGCGGGCCCGGACACGGTGACGACGTCGGCGGAGGTGTTCGACGCCGCGGGCACGTCGCACGTCCTCACGGTCGAGTACGTGCGCCAGGACGACGGGAGCTGGCAGGCGACGGCGTCGATTCCCGAGGACGAGGGCACGGTGACGTCGGGCACGATCGCGAGCATCACGTTCGACTCGAACGGAGCGCTGCTCTCGCCGCCGTCGGCGACGATCGCCGTCCAGTTCGACGGCCAGCCGGCGCAGTCGATCGCGCTCGCGCTCGGGACGCCCGGCGACTTCGACGGCCTGACGCAGTTCGGCGGCAGCGCGGCCGCGATCGTGAACGAGCAGGACGGCTACGGCGCCGGCGAGCTCGGCAGTCTGGTCGTGAACGACGACGGCACGATCGAGGGCTTCTACACGAACGGTCAGTCCCAAGCGCTCGCCCAGCTCGGCGTCGCGACGTTCGCGAACGAGCGCGGTCTCGAGCACATCGGCGACAACTACTTCGTCCAGAGCACGAACAGCGGCACCCCGATCCTGGGCGCCGGCGACCTCGGCCCCGCGGGCGAAGTCGTCGGCGGCGCCCTCGAGCAGTCGAACGTCGACACGGCCGAGGAGTTCGTCCGTCTGATCGAAGCCCAGCGCGGCTTCCAGGCCAACGCCCGCGTCGTCACGGCGCAGAACGACCTGCTCAGCGAGGTCGTGAACCTGATCTAGCGCTCACTGGATTCACTCCCTGTGGCGCGTGTGCGCCCTCGTCGCGGGTCTTGCACGGACCCGAGGCGGGGGCGCGCCGCGTTGGGGGCTCGCTCTACCGCCGCTCGTGCGCCACGCTCCAGCAGTCTCTGCAGCCG
>CAZGTQ010000312.1:0-1866 GCA_964528575.1 uncultured Planctomycetaceae bacterium
AGCGCCTGCGGGAGTTGCGGCGGTGCACCGCGTGGGTCGATCCCGCCGTGCAGCTCTGGAACCGCTCGCTGCTCGAGAACCTGCTCTACGGAGCGCCGCGCGGAACGCGGGCGTCGGTTGCGGAGGTCCTGCGCGACGCAGAGCTCCACGGCGTGCTGGGGTCGCTCGAGCGCGGGCTCGCGACGCCGCTCGGCGAGGGCGGCCCGCTCGAGTCGGGCGGCGAGGGGCAGCGCGTGCGGCTCGCGCGCGCGATGCTGCGCGAGGACGTTCGGCTCGCTCTGCTCGACGAGCCCTTCCGCGGCCTGGACCCGACCGTGCGGCGCGAGCTCCTGGCGCGCGCGCGCGAGTTGTGGCGCGCTGCGACGCTCTTGTGCGTCACGCACGACGTGCAGGAGACGCTCGGCTTCGCGCGCGTGCTCGTGTTCGACCACGGCCGCAGCGTCGAGGACGGTGCGCCCGCGGAACTCGCCCGCCGGGCGGGTTCGCGCTACCGGCGCATGCTCGACAGCGAGCGCAGCCTGCGCGAGGAACTCCTCGAGAGCGGACGCTGGCGCCGCCTGTGGATCGAGGACGGTCGGCTCTCCGAGCGCTCGAGCGGAGGCGGAGCGTGAGGGGCCTCGAAGCGGCGAGCTGGCCGATCGAGCGCGCGGCCGAGGCCCTCGAGCTCATCGCGCGTCGCGCCGGTCTCCGACCGGACGAGCTCCGAGAGCGCCCCGGCGCGCCACCGCCGATCGCTTCCGCCTCCGACTTCGCGCCGTGGATCGAGACCGCCGCCGCCGAGCTCGACGTGGAGATCGAGAGCGTGTCGTCGACGCAGCGCGGAGCACGCGCGCTGCTCGAGGGGGCGGGCCCCGCTCTCGTCCTCGTGTCGGGCGCGGACTCGCCGCGCCTCGTCCTGCTCCTGCGTGCGGCGCGCGGACGCGCGCGCGTGATCGCACCCGACGGCGCGCTGGTGACGTTGGCGATCGAAACGTTGCGCGAGGCGCTGTGCCGCGCGGTGGAAGCCGGCGTCCTCGACGACCTGAGCTGTCTGCTCGACGGCATCGGACTCGAGCCTTCCCGCCGCGCTCGCGCGTTGGAGGGAATGCTCGACGTCCTGGTCGGCGAACGCGAGGTCGAAGGCCTCTGGCTCGTACGAACCCCGCCCCATCGCCCGTTCCTGCGCCAGCTCCTGGAGTCGGGTCTCGCGCGTCGGCTCGCGGCGATCGGCGCGGCGCACGCGGCGCTCTACTGCGCTTGGATCGGTGCGTGGTACCTCGTGGGTCGCGGAGCGCTGGAGGGCCGCTTCGAGCCGGCATGGCTCCTCGCATGGGTGCTGGCGCTCGCCACGATCGTTCCCCTGCGGCTCGTCGAGGGCTGGGTGGAAGCCCTGCTCGAGATCGACGCGGGCTCGCTCCTCAAGCGCCGGCTCCTGCACGGAGCGCTGCGCCTCGAACCCCCCGAAGTCAGGACCGCCGGAGCCGGCGGGCTCTTGTCGCGCGTGATGGAGTCGGAGGCTGTGGAGGCGCACGCGTTCGGGGCGGCGTTCCTGACCCTCGCCGTGCTGGTCGAGATTCCCGTCGCGCTGTGGGTCCTCGCGCAGAGCGCCGGCCAGAGCTCCTTGCCGCTGATCTTCCTCGCCTTCGTGGCACTCGCAGCCGTGCTCGCCTGGCGACTCGACCGGAGGAACCGCGCATGGGTCAGCACGCGCCTCGACGTGACCCACGATCTCGTGGAGCGGATGGTCGGTCACCGGACTCGCCTCGCGCAGGTCGAACTCGCGGACGCGAATCAGGGCGAGGACGAGCTCTTGGCGCGCTACGAACGCGCGTCGCGCGCCGCAGACGACGCGACGGTGCCCCTCGGAGCGCTCGTGCCCGCCGCCTT
>CAZGTQ010000313.1:0-46559 GCA_964528575.1 uncultured Planctomycetaceae bacterium
CCATGAGCTCCGCGTATGTCAGACCCTGCGCGTCCTTGCGCGCGAGCAATGCGCGCATCCGCCTCGCGTCGTGCTTTGCCATGCCCGCATGGTTCGCCCTCCGCCCGCGCGAATCCAGGTGGGCTTCAAGCGACGCATACGTTGTTCCAACCCACATGCTTCGCGCAATAGGAGCTGCAGCCCGTCGGCCCTCGCGCGCAGATGGGGCGCGCCGCTACTGAAAGCCCTTGCGACTTCGCCGGCGTCGCTGCTGCTGACGTTCGCCAGGGCCGAAAGCACGACGGCGCAATCCTGGACGAGAGGTTTTAGCGTGTAGTATCTAATGGATGTCGGGCGGGTGAGCGCGGCTAGGTGGCGTCGGACGATTTTCTGAAGGACGAACTCAAAGAGTCCAATCCGGTCGTCGCTCACGATGAGCCATTGCAACGCCTGGCTGAATGTCTGCAATTCGTCGGGCCGGAGACGACGCAACGCGGGCAAAGCGAGGTTCACGAGCGGCAGCCGCGCGCGGGACGCGACGGCGGCGACCTCAGGCCAGAGCGCCGCCGTTGCTTCGCGAACCCCCGGCGCAGTTCGCCTGGCAAGTTCCGCGGCTTGCTTCGCGCGCAAAGCTTCGTCCGGGCTGAGGAGCATCGCGTAAAGGAGCGCGGTGGCATCGAGCGGTTCACCAGCCGCGGACCTGACCGTTTCGGAGAATGCAGCCCGCAACTTTTCGGCGTAGCGCAAGTGCAGTGGCGCGGGCTTGCCCATGTTGGGAACCAAGGCTCCCACTTGCACCACGGTGGCTGCCACGCCGGCGGCGCCAGCCCGCGCCCCCGGCATCCCGGGAATCGGCGGAAACGGGAATGGTGATGTCGGCGATTTGACCGCCTGGCGCGGCGCTTCAGCTTCAACTGCCCGGACGCCGCCGGCTTTGAACTTGCCGTCCCACCCCGGATCGATGGCGCGGATGCGCGCCTCGAGCGGCGGGTGCGTGGCCAGAGCACCGAGAAACGGTTTGCCCACGCCGTTTCCGAAGAACATGTGACTGGCTTCCGCCGCGTGAGCGGCTTCGAGCTGCGAGCCCGCACCGCCGATCTTTTGCAACGCCCTGGAGAGCCCCGCGGGATTGCGGGTGAACTGAACCGAGGATGCATCGGCCAGAAGTTCCCGTTGTCGGCTGAGCGCCGCCTGGATGAGCCGCCCAAAGAACACGCCGATCGCGCCGATGACTGTCAGGGCCAGCCCCAGGAGCATCAGCGGATTCCTGTCCTTGTTGCTGCGCCCGCGGGAGTAGAGAAGGATACGGCCAATCACCGCGAGGCACAGGATGCCGAAGAGGACTCCCATGAGGCGGAGATTCAGACGCATGTCGCCATTTAGGATGTGGCTGAATTCGTGGCCGATGACGCCCTGCAACTCATCTCGGTCGAGCAAGGTCATGCAACCGAGCGTGACGCCGATGGCGGCGTCGCCCAGCGCGTGCCCGGCCGCGAAGGCATTGATGCCTTCTTCGTCGTCGAGCAGAAAAATCTCTGGGACCGGAACGCCAGAGGCGATGGCCATTTCCTCGATCACGTTTCGCAGTTTCCGCTCATCGGGGTTGGTCGTGTTGGGGTCGACGCGCCGTCCCCCGAGCAATTCGGCGACAGCACTGCCGCCCTTGGCCAAGGCCGCGGTCTTGTAGAGGCTGCCGATGACGACGACGCCGAGTGTGCCAAGCGCGACGTACAAAAGGAGCATAGGCTCCCACAGGACGAATTCGGGCGTCGGGGCGCCAGCCTGCTGTTCCGACCGGGCGCCGTAGAAAATCAGTAGACTGGCGAGATAGACCGACGCGACAATGCACGCCACGGCGATCACAAAATAGACCACCAGCACTCTTGTGTTTTTACGGGCCTTGTCCTGATGTTCGAAGAAATCCATGAGCCAATTTTCTTTAATTGAACGACACTTTTGTCGCCTCCCGTTGATCTGGGTCGATGGCGAACAGCTCGGCGGCGGTGAAGTGGAACGTGCCGGCGATGACGCTGCTGGGAAAGACCTCCCGCTGCGTGTTGTAGGCCATAACCGCGTCGTTATACGCTTGGCGGGAGAAGGCGACCTTGTTTTCTGTCGAGGTCAATTCCTCCATTAGGCTCTGCATGGTGGTGTTCGCCTTGAGGTCGGGGTACGCCTCGGAGAGCGCGAACAGGCGACCGAGCGTCCCGGTGAGCGTGCCTTCGGCGCTGGCGAGTTTCTTCATCGCGGCTGGATCGCCGGGGTTGGCGGCGGCGTCTGTGTTGGCGGACGCCGCGACATTCCGCGCAGCGATGACAGCTTCGAACGTGCCGCGCTCATGTTTGAGGTACCCTTTTGCGGTCTCGACCAGATTCGGAATCAGGTCGTAGCGCCGCTTGAGCTGGACGTCGATTTGCGCGTAGGCGTTCTTAAAGCGGTTACGCAGCGCGACGAGCTTGTTGTAGATGCCGACAACGGACAGCGCGGCAACCAATGCCAGCGCGGCCAGCACGATGGTGACGATCAGTAGCAAGTTCATAAGTTTGTTTTTTCTGGGGCCGATTCTCTCACGGAGCGCCTCCTGTCATGTCTCTATGGGTGCCGCCGTCGGTGGTGGCGTCGTTCAATCGAAAGACGCGAGTGGTGCCGTTGGCAAGCTCGCAAAGCTCGCCGTCGATGCACAAGGCGATCGGCGGTGCCGCACTATCGCGCCCGCCAATCGTGAGTGAACCGCGCGTCAGCCGCAGATCGAGTGAGTGCCCGCGGTAACGGATGCGCATGTCGAGGCGCTTCATCTCCCGCGGCAATTCGGGCGCGAGGTGAAGGACATCGCCTCTGACTTCGATACCCGTCGAGACGCGCTGTACCAGATCGACCGTTCCCGCCATCGCGCCGAGGTGGACGCCCTCCGCCGTGGTGCCCTGCTGGATATCGCTCACGTCGCTGTGCAGCGCATCGGCAAAGAATTTCATCGCGCGCGGCCGATCGGAGCGCGCCATGACCCACGCGCACACGACGCGGCACAGCGTGGAGCCACGGGACAGGCGGCCGGCGTAGTAGGCGATGTTTCGCGGTATGGTCTCGTATTCGAATGGATAGCCGAGCCGCTCGAACAATTGGCGGAGCTCCTCGGAGGAAAGCAGGTAGAACAACATCAACACGTCGGCCTGTTTCGCGAGCTTGTAGCGGTTGGCGCTGTCGTTCTCGGCCTCGAGGATGAGATCGAGACGCTGGATGTTCCCGTACCGCGCGCGGTATCCCTCCCAATCGAGCTCACGCAGCTCGTCGTAGCCTTCGAACTGGCTAATGATCCCGTCGTCGTGGAATGGCACGACCATCTTGCGACTGATCTCGCCCCAGCGCGTGATCTCCTCCGCCGAGATGCCGAGCCGCGTCGTCAGATCGACGCGGCGCATGTCGGAGAGCAGCTCGAGCACCTCCAGTGCGCGGCAGAGCACCCACACGGCCATGATGTTGGTGTAGGCGTTGTTGTCGATGCCGGGTGTGGCCGAGTCTGGATACCCGTCGTGAAACTCGTCGGGGCCCATGACGCCGCGGATCTCGTAGCGCCCACGCTTGTCATCGAAGCTCGCGATGCTCGACCAGAACCGGGCGATGTCCAGAATCAGCTCGGCGCCGTAGAAATGCAGGAACTCGAGGTCATGGGTGACCTGGAAATATTGCCAGACGTTGTAGGCGATGGCGCTTCCGACGTGCCGTTGCAGGTAGGAGTTGTCGCGCACCCAGCGCTGCGAGCGCGGGTTCAGGTTGAACGCCTGGGTCTCCTCCTGGCCATCGCTTCCGCTCTGCCAGGGAAACATGGCGCCCTCGAAGCCCACATCTTTGGCGGCGGCGCGCGCCTCGCCCAGGCGCCGATAGCGGTACATCAGCAGCGACCGGGTGATCTCGGGCATTCGATGGTTGAAGAACGGAAAGATGAACAGCTCGTCCCAGAACACGTGGCCCTGGTATGCCTCCCCGGTCCAGCCGCGTGCGGGTACGCCGATATCGAGTCCGATGGAGTTGGGCGATACCGCCTGCAGCAGGTGGAACATGTGCAGCCGAAGCAGCATCGAGACGTTCGCCTCGAACCCGGGATCGGCCGGCTCGACGTGCACATCGAACTTGCGCCAGAGGTGCTGCCAGGCATGCACGTGGTCGACCATCTCGGCATCGAAGTGACGCGCGCGCGCAACCGCCTTCCGTGCCTCCAGCCCGCACTCCGAGATCGCCGGATCTCGAGAGGTGTAGAGCGAGACAAGCTTTTCCAGGACCAGCGTCTCACCCTGCTCGAGGTCGACGTCGAGCTCCTGCGCGATGTATCCCGGTTCCTCGATGGTCCGGCGCCGCACATCGAGGAGCTGTCCGTCCTTGAACGCCCGCGTTCGTGCCGCCTGTGCGACGTGAAGATTCGACTGGCGGGTGCGCACCATCAGGTGCACGGAGTCCTCTTCGAGGACCTTGCTGGCCAGAGGCTCGAGATGCTCGCTGTTGAACTTCCGATACAGCTTCGCGCCCGCGTTGACGACGCGCCCGTCGATCGCTGAGCGGACCGTGACCTCCGCGGACCAGTTGTCGGCGGTGAGCGCCAGCTCCAGCGCGCCCAGGTGCATGCTGCCCATCGAGACCAGGCGACGCTCCTCGAGCGTACTCTGTCGCCCTTGGCCGTCCTCGAAGCGGATGCACCGGAGCAACATGCCGCGCCGCAGATCGAGCTCCTGCCGGTAGGACAGGAGCTTGACGATGCGGGCATCGAACCAATCCCCCTCGCCGATGCGAAACTGGAGCGGGAGCCAGTTGGGGAAGTTGACGAGGTCCTCGTTCTCGACCACCCGGCCGGCGACGTCCGTGCGCAGCCGATCGTAACCGCCGGCGAGATAGGTCCCGGGATAGTGGACGCCGTCCGCCACGGCACCGGCGGCGCTGCCGCGCGTCGCGAAGTAGCCGTTTCCCAGGGTGCACAAGGCTTCGCGGACGCCCTCCTTCGCCGCGTCGAAGTCCTCGTACACCAGGGACCACGCGGCAGACGGCTCGGCCGCCACCTGGACTTGCGCCAGATCGGTGACCACGACGTCGGCGCCGGCATCGCGCAGCGCCTGCGCGCGTCCTCGGCGATCGACGCCGATCACGCAGCCGAATCCACCGGCTCGCCCGGCCGAGACGCCGGCGATCGCGTCTTCCACGACGACGGCACGCGAAGGCACTGCCCCGATGCGCCGGGCTGCCTCCAGAAAGGCAGCCGGTGCCGGTTTGCCGTCGAGCTCGAGGCGGGTGAGATCCAACCCGTCCACTCGCGCGTCGAACAGCCGCGCGATGCCCGCCGCCTCGAGCACCACCGCGCAGTTGTTGCTGGAGGAGACGACGGCGGTCTTGATCTCTTGCGCCCGCAGCTTGCGCACCAGCGCGATCGCCGCTTCGTAAGGCCCGACGCCGTGCTGGTCCAGCTGCTCGAGGAAATACCGGTCCTTGAGATTGCCCAGAGCGCGCACGCTCTGCACCTCGGGGCCATCTTCAGGTGCTCCGAGCGGCAACTTGATCGCGCGGGACTCGAGGAAGTCAGCCACGCCGTCGTAGCGCGGTTTGCCGTCGACGTAGCGCGTGTAGTCGGTCTCGATATCGAAAGGCACGAACGGCGTGCCTGCCTTGGTGGCGCGCGGCTCGAGAAAGCCGTCGAAGAGCTTCTTCCAGGCCGCAGCGTGCACTCTCGCCGTCCTGGTCAGCACCCCGTCGAGATCGAACAGCACGGCGTCGTAGTCCCGCGAGGACAGTGTGACGGCGACTTTCATCTCGCCTCCTGCCTGCGAAACGCGAGCTTGCCTTTCGCCTCGCGCCCCCCTGGAGGTTCGCGCGTGCGTCGACCGCTCCAGGCGAAGATCGGCGCGAGGCCGAGAAGCAGTCCGCCAGCGAGCCAGAAGGGAATGGCCACGGACGCACCGAAGAGCACACCTCCGAGGACTGGGCCGGCGATCTGGCCCAGGCTCTTGGCACTGCTTTCGAGTCCCAGCGCCGCGCCCGCATGCGCGCCGCCACGTCTGGACACGAGCGCCGACACGGCCGGCGTGAGCAGCGCCATCCCGATCCCATACGAGGCGACCAGCGCAAAGACGATGGCGGTGCTGCGCGCCAGAGCCAAGAGAGCCAGGCTCAGCCCCATCAGGGCGAGGGCCGCCGAGGCGAGACGTACTTCTCCAAAGCGGCGCGCGAGCCGCGAGACCGCGCCGAGCTGGACGACGAGCATCATCAGGCCGCACACCATGAACACGACACCGATCTCGACGAGTCCCATCCCGAGGTCCGTGCGGGCGTGCAGGGCGAACGTGGTCTCGAAGAGCGCGATGGCGACCTGGCCGGCCATCGCCACTGCCAAAGGCAGTCCGATCCGGCGGGCAAGATCGGTCCAAGCCAGCTTGCCCGGACGCTGCGCGGCTGCCGGGATCGCCGGCTCCTCGAGCCAGCGCAAGGTGAGGAGCGCAAGCAGCGCGCAACCTGCAGCCGCGAAGAACGGGAGGGAGAAGTTGGCCAAGGGCAGCCCGATGGCTGAAGGCTCGATGCCGCCGAGGAGTCCACCGATGGCGGGGCCGATCACGAAGCCGATACCGGCCGCCGCGCTCAACTGCGCCATGCCGCGCGTTCGATCCTCGTCGCTGGTCGTGTCGGCCACGAAGGCGAAGGCGGCGGGAATGATCGCCGCCGAGAAGATGCCGGTGCCGAGGCGGATCGCGTACAGAGCCACCAGCGAGGTAGCGAGCCCGCAGAGCGCTTGGCCGACGGCGAATCCGATGAGCCCGATCGCCAGAAGTGGTCGCCTGCCGAGCGAATCCGAGAGGCGACCCCACAGCGGCGCGAGAAGCAGCTGCATGAGCGCGTAGCCGGCCGCGAGCAGGCTCACGTGCAGCGCCACTTGCTCGGTCGTTGCCTGGGCGAATCCCAGGCGTCCGATGTGGGAGGGCACGACCGGGATGACGATCCCGACCCCGGACATCGCCAGGGCGATCGAAAGCGACAGCGCGAAGAGCTTGCGCGTCGTCCCCGGAGCCCTCGGCGCGGGCTTCGTGACCCTCCTCGATGAACGGAAACCCCGGAGCATGGTCGCGTCTCACCGCCTCCCTTCGACACGCCAGCGAAAATCACAGTGGTTGGCGCCCTGCGCGGGGGTGCCTGTGGGCTCGAGCCGCGCTCCCCACTTCTTCGCGAGCAGCACGTCCAGGTTGCACCAGGCGTCGACGCAGACCTGCGACAGCCCCTGCGCCTGAAAGTTCTCGGCGACTGGGCAGCGGCGAACGTCGAAGGCCACGACGGGGACGGCCGCGTCGACGTCCAGCATGTCGTAGCTCGGTGCTCGGAACGGAAAGCCGCGGAACACCTGGGTGGCACGCCCCAGACGTCGAATGGGCTCGCCTTGGTAGGCCGTGCGATCAGCCACGGCACTGCCGCCAACTTCTCGTAGACGCGCCCGTGGCTCTCCGTGCCCTGCTGGGGCCCTGGCAGGAGGTCGACCCACGCGCGGTACATCTGAGCGCGCGCTGCGAAACCGCTTCTCGTCTCCGGACATCCACGGCGTCCTCGACGACGCGCCGCCCCTCTTCATCATCCAGTAGAAGAAGAGCCCGAAGGCCAAGAAGTACAGCAGACTCGTCAGACCGTTGCTGCCCATAGGTGTGTCTCCTTCGTACGCGCGCCGTAGGACGCGACGACGACAAAGTGCTCGTGCTAGCCCTGGCAGCTCTCTCACCGTGGGTCATCGCTCGGTCTCTTTCCGTCCGTCTGCTCCTCGCGCGCGCGATTGCGCCGGAGGTGCCAGCCCACGAGGGCAAATACGGCCAGCAGGGCGACGCCGCTGATGACGGTGATGGCTTCCGCGCTCATGTCACGCCTCCTGCGGGCGCTGCCCGCCTATCGAACGGGGGATGAACATCGGGACGCGCCGCTGGTACTCGCGGTATTCGTCGCCAAACTTCGCGAGCATCTGGCGCTCCTCTTTTCGGGCCAGCAACGTGTACGAGAGGACGATGATCGGGAACGCGGCGACGGAGACGATCGTCGGCCAGTGCACGACTCCTTCGCCGAAGACGATGAGGAACAGGCCCGTGTATTGCGGGTGGCGCATGCGCGCGTAGACGCCGTCTGTCATGAGCTTCTCTTCGCGCCGGGCGCGATGGATCCGGCGCCAACCATCGGCGACCAGCGTTGCCCCGATGAATACGATGGCGTAGCCGAGCACCATGGCGACCATGTGCGCCACCGGCGTTTCGAGGAGCTGCGCCCACAGGTTGCCGCCTTTGGTCCACGCCAGGTCGAGCCCGAAGAACCGCGCGAGGAAGTAGATGGTCAGCGGAAAGCCGTACATCTCCGCGTAGAACGCGATGATGAACGCCTGCAGCACCCCCGTGCGCGTCCACTCCTTCCAGCTCTGCGGCGCCAGGTAGCGGTACATCAGCCACGAAACGATCACGGTGACGATGGCAGCGAGGCCCCACATTCCGACATGCATCAGACCGCCTCCATTCCACCGAGAGAGTCGATGACGCGGCGGAGTCGCTCTTCGGCCTCTGCAGCAACCGGTGCGACGGCCGCATTGTCGACCAGGGTGAACATCGCGCGCGGGTCCGCGATCGAGACGGTCACACCGCCCTCGGGCGCCTCCTGCACCACGACGTTGCAGGGTAGGAGAAGGCCGATCTGCGGTTCGGCCGAGAGCTCCCGATGCGCGAGTTTGGGGTTGCAGGCGACTGGGATCACGTAGCGCCGGAAGTCGACGTCGAGCTTCTTCTTCAGCGTGGCCTTTACGTCGATCTCGGTGAGGACGCCGAAGCCCTCGCATTTCAGAGCGGCGGTCACTTTCTCGACCGCCTGATCGAAGGTGGCGTCGACGAGTCGCCTCTCGAATCCGTAGCGCAGCGCTCCCATAATCTCCGTCCTCTCAGCCTTTGAACTCAATCAGCATCCGTTGATGGGTCTCGTGGTCGATCTTGCCCTTGGCGTACCGGCGCTCGAGAACCTGCTCGGGCGACTCGCTCGAACGGTTCATCGGTCCCCGCGAAGACCGGAGGAGTGCCCAGACGACGAGCGCGATGGGCGCTGCGCCGACGATCCGCCAGATGCCCATCCATTCCATGTGTCCGTCTCCGTTCCACCAATGCATGGCTCACCTCGCTCCATCGTTGTCGGTGGTTGTCTTCATGATGGTTCCTTCCTTCTCCGTCGGACGATCTTCCATACCTCCAGGACCAGCAGCGGGATCGCGCCCACCGCCAGCAGCAGGAAACAGTGGTGCAGCGGCATCGGTTCGACCTTCAGGAACGACCCTAGGAGCGCGTTGTGCGGCGCCCAGAACGAGAGTCCCATGGACGCGAGCACGACCAGCGCCAGCTTGAGGTTCGAGAAGAACCCGACCTGCCACACCGAGCGCGTCTCGCTGCGCGCCCCGAACGAGCGCAGGAGCTCGGCGTAGACGAGGGCCGTGAACGCGTGGGTGCGCGCCATCTCCTCGGTCTCGCCGCCCAGCGCGAAGATGTACACCGCGAGCGAGACCGCGGCGGTGAGGACGCCCGTCACGAGCATCACCGAGACGAAGCTCTTGTCCGTGAGGCTCTCGCGCTTCCGCCGCGGCTTGCGCTTCATCACCGACGGGTCGATCGGGTCGGTCGCCAGGCACAGGGCCGGCACGCCGTCCGTGACCAGGTTGATCCACAGGAGCTGGATCGGCAGCAGCGGCATCGGCAGGCCGATCACCACGCAGGCCGTGATCAGGAGCAGCTCGCCGACGTTGCCGGCGAGCAGGTACTGCATCGTCTTACGGATGTTGTCGTAGATCCCGCGCCCCTGTTCGACGGCGGCCACGATGGAGGCGAAGTTGTCGTCGGCGATCACCATGTCGGCCGCTTCCTTCGTGACCTCCGTGCCGGCGCGGCCCATCGCGATCCCGATGTCGGCGCCCTTGATCGCCGGCGCGTCGTTCACGCCGTCGCCCGTCATCGCGACCACGGCGCCGCGCGCCTTCCACGCGCGCACGATCTGAAGCTTGTGCGCCGCGGTCACGCGCGCGTACACGGCGACCTGCTCGACGCGCCGGCCGAAGGCCTCGTCGTCGAGCGCCTCGAGCTCGGTCCCCGACAGAGCGAGATCCTGCGGCTGCGCGATGCCCAGGTCGCGCGCGACGGCCAGCGCGGTGTGCGGGTGGTCGCCCGTGATCATCACGACGCGGATCCCGGCGCTGCGCGCCAGCGCCACGGCCTGCTTCGCCTCCGGCCGCGGCGGATCGTACATGCCCGCGAGGCCTGCGAAGACAAGGTCGCGCTCGACAGCCTCCGCGCTCGAGGGGTCGCAACCGGCATCGAGATCGCGCCAGGCCGCGGCCAGGACTCGCAGCGCGCGCCGGCCCAGCTCCGCGTTCTGCGCGAGGATCGTACGGCGATCCTCGCCGGTCATCGCGCGCACGCCCGCGGCGTCGCGGATGCGCGTGCAGCGCTCGAGCACCACGTCGGGTGCGCCCTTGACGAGCGCTCGCGAGCTCCCGTCCGGCTGCCGCCTCACCACAGTCATGCACTTGCGATCCGAGTCGAAGGGGATCTCCGCGAGCCTGGGGCTCGCCGTCTCGGCTGCGACGACACCGCGCTTTCCGCCGGCCGTGAGCAGCGCTCCCTCGGTCGGGTCGCCGATCACCTTCCACGCTCCCTCGTCGCGCACGAGGCTCGCGCCGTTGCAGCCGACGAAGACCCCGAGCAGCTCGCGCAGCGGAGCATCCCCATCGGCCTCGCCCGCGTCTCCGTGGGCCCGGATCGTCCCTTCCGGACCGTAGCCCTCGCCCGTGACCTGGTAGCTCGTCCCGGCCGCCCACAGCGCGCGGACCGTCATCTCCCCCACGGTCAGCGTTCCGGTCTTGTCGGTGCAGATGACGTTGGCCGAGCCGAGCGTCTCGACCGCGTGCAGCTTGCGCACCAACGCGTTCCGTGCAGCCATGCGTTGCACGCCGACCGCCAGCGCGACAGTCACCACCGCTGGCAGACCCTCGGGAACGGCCGCGACCGCCAAGCTGACCGAGGTCAGGAACAGCTCGAGCAAGGGGATTCCGCGGACCAGGCCCAGGGAGAAGATCAGGCCGACGATGCCCAGGCAGGCCCAGACCAGGATCCGGCCGAAGGCCTGCAGCTTCTTCTGCAGCGGCGTCGCGTCCTCGCCCGCCGCGCCGGCGAGGAGATCGGCGATGCGGCCCATCTCGGTCCCCATCCCGGTCCCCGCCGCGACCGCCAGCCCCTTGCCGGTCGCGACGACCGTCCCGAGGAAGACCATGTTGCGCCGGTCACCGAGCGGGACGTCGCGCCCATCCAGGACGGCCGGCGTCTTCTCCACCGCCTCGGACTCGCCCGTGAGCGCCGCCTCGACCGCCTTGAGTGTGGCCGCCTCGAGCAGGCGCGCGTCGGCCGGCACGAGGTCGCCCGCCTCGAGCTCGAGCAGGTCGCCCTGCACGACCTCGGCCGCCGGGATGGACAGCGACTGCCCGTCGCGCCGGACCCTCGCGCGCGGCGCGGTCATGCGGCGCAGGGCGGCGAGCGAGCGTTCCGCGTTGTACTCCTGATAGAAGCCGATCAGCCCGTTGACGATCACGATCGCCAGGATGGCGATGCATTCCGCCCACTCGCCCATGAGGCCGGAGACCAGGGCCGCGGCCGCGAGGAGCCACACGATCAGGCTCTTGAACTGGCCGATCAAGAGCGCGAGTGGCCGGATCGGCTCCGCCTCGCGCAGCTCGTTCGGACCGTGCTCCGAGAGCCTGCGCGCCGCCTCCTCGCGCGACAGCCCGGCGCGGGACGACGCGAGCTGGTCCAGGACGGCGGGCTCGTCGAGGACGTGCCACGGCGTCTCGCCGGCCGGGGCGCTCTTCATTGCTTCGCGGGCGAGGGATTGCGCCACAGGTCCCTCCCTTCGAAGCGGCGCCACAGCACGTACAGCGCCGGGATCACGAACAGCGTCAGGATCATCAGCGAGACCAGCCCGCCCTGCATCGGCGACGCGATCCGCTTGGCCACGTCGGCGCCCGTCCCCGTGGAGATCATGATCGGGACCAGGCCGGCGATGTTCATGCCGACGGTCATCAGGATCGGCCGCACGCGCAGCGTGGCCGCTTCGACCGCCATCGGTACCAGGTCGGAGGGCTGGCGCAGGCGTCCCTCCTTGCGCCAATGCGCGTAGGCCTGGTCGAGATACACGACCATGATCGACGCGGTCTGGGCAGCGACGCCGACCAGCGCGATCATGCCCACGTAGGCCGCGATCGAGGTGTTGTGGCCCAGCGCCGACATCCACCAGACCGAGCCGACGAGCGCGAACGGCACGGCGCTCATGACGAGCAGGGCCTGCATCGCGCCGCCGAAGTTCATGTAGAGGATCGCGAAGACGATCGCCAGCGTGAGCGGCACGACGTACTGCAGGCGCGCGCGGATGCGTTCCAGGAACTCGAACTGGCCGGTCCACAAGAGGCGGTAACCGGCGGGCAGGTCGAGCGCGCGCGCCACCGCGGCCTTGGCGTCGTCCACGTAGCCGCCGATGTCGCGCCCTTCGACGTCTACGTACACCCAGCCCACGAGCGAGCCGGCTTCCGACTTGATCATGGGCGGGCCCATGACGGTCTCGAAGCGCCCGAGCTGGCCGAGCGGGATCTGCGCCGGAGCTCCGTCCATGACCATCGAGGTGACCAGCACGCGCTCCAACGACCGAACGTCGTCGCGCAGTCCGCGCGGGTAGCGGACGTTGATCGTGTAGCGCTCGCGGCCCTCGATCGTGCGGTCGATCACGAGTCCCCCGATCGCGGTCTCGACGACCTCGAGCACGTCCATCACGCGCAGCCCGTAGCGCGCGATCTCGTCGCGGTCGGGCACGAAGTCCAGGTAGAAGCCGCCCATCTCGCGCTCGGCGTAGACGCTGCGCGTGCCCTCGACTGGGCGCAGGATGGACTCGAGCTCCTCGCCGATTGCGGCGATCGTCTTCAGGTCGGGACCGAAGACCTTGACGCCGATCGGCGTGCGGATCCCCGTCGTCAGCATGTCGACGCGTCCCTTGACCGGCATCGTCCATGCGGCCTGGAAGCCGGGTGTTTCGACGGCTGCGGCCAGCTCCCGCACGAGCTTCTCGGAGGTCATGCCCCGGCGCCACTCGTCCTTCGGCTTCAGCACGACCACCGTCTCGATCATCGAGAGCGGCGCCGGGTCGGTGGGCGTCTCCGCGCGCCCGCCCTTGCCGAACACCGACTGGACCTCGGGGAAGGCCTTCAGCGCGCGGTCCTGGATCGCCACGACCCGCTTGGCCTCCTCGATCGAGATGCCGGGGACGCTGATCGGCATGTAGAGCAGCGTGCCCTCGTCGAGCGGCGGCATGAACTCGGAGCCCAGGCCGATGAAGACCGGCACCGTGGCCGCGAGTGCGACCGCCGCGCCGGCCAGGAAGGCGTGTCTCCAGCGCAGCACGCGCGCCAGCACGGGCCGGTAGACGGCGATGCAGAAGCGGTTGAGGGGATTCCGCTCCTCGGGCAGGATCCGGCCGCGGATGAACAGGATCATCAGAACCGGCACGAGCGTGATCGACAGCACCGCTGCGAAGGCCATCGAGAAGGACTTGGTGTACGCCAGCGGCTTGAACAGCCGGCCTTCCTGGGCCTCGAGCACGAAGACCGGCAGGAAGGCGATCGTCAGCACGAGCAGCGAGCCGAAGATCGGCGGGCCGAGCTCCTTGGCCGACGCGATGATGACCGCGACGCGGTCCGCGCCCGGTCCGGCCTTGGCCAGCTTCCGGTGCGCGTTCTCGGTCAGCACGACGCCCGCGTCGACCATGTCGCCGATTGCGATGATGATCCCGGCCAGCGACATGATGTTGCTCGTCAGCCCCATGAAGTACATGGGGACGAAGGCCAGGAGCACGGCGATCGGCAGCGTGATGATCGAGATCAGCGCCGACCGGAAGTGCAGCAGGAAGATCACGATCATGAGCGCTACGATCGCGCCTGCCTCGATCAGCGCCCGGCTGAGGGTCGACACGGAATCGCGGATGAGCGTGGAGCGGTCGTAGGTCGTCACCAGCTCGACGCCTTCGGGAAACGTCGCCCTCAGCTCGTCGATGCGCGCCTTGACGCGCTCGATTACCCCCAGCGCGTTCTCGCCGAAGCGCATGACCACGATCCCGCCCGCGACCTCGCCATCCCCGTCGAGCTCGACGAACCCGCGCCGGGCGTTGCCGCCGACCTGGACACGCGCGACGTCGGACAGGCGGATGGGGACGCCGCCTTCGCTGCCCACCGCGATGCCGGCCAGGTCCTCGACCCCGCGCACGTAGCCTCTGCCGCGCAGGGCGTACTCGTGCTCCGCCATCTCGACCACGCTGCCGCCAACGTCCGCGTTCGACATGCGCACGGCCGCGATGACGTCGCGCAGCGGCAGCCGGTAGGCCAGGAGGCGCGCCGGATCGACCGTGATCTGGTACTGCTTCTCGTACCCGCCGACCGTCGCCACCTCGGCCACGCCCGGCACCGCGGCCAGCGCGTAGCGCAGGTTCCAGTCCTGCAGCGTGCGCAAGTCGGCGAGGTCGTGCTTCCCGGTACGGTCGACCAGCGCGTATTCGAACACCCAGCCCACGCCGGTCGCGTCGGGCCCGATCTGGGGCGTCACCCCGGGCGGCAGCTTGCCCTGCAGCTTGGAGAGGTACTCGATCGCGCGGCTGCGTGCCCAGTAGAGGTCCGTGCCGTCCTCGAAGATGACGTACACGAAGGACATCCCGAACATCGTGAACCCGCGCACCGCCTTGACCTTCGGCGCGCCGAGGAAGGTCGTCGTGATCGGGTAGGTGACCTGGTCCTCGACGAGCGTCGGGCTGCGTCCCATCCACTCGCTGAAGACGATCACCTGCGTGTCGGACAGGTCGGGCAGCGCGTCGAGCGGCATCTTGCGCAGCGCCCACGTCCCCGCCAGCGCGGCGAGCAGCGTGGCGACGATCACCGCCGCGCGGTGATGACAGCACCACTCGATGATGCGCCCGATCACGGCTCAGTGCCCTCCGTGCGCGGGCGCCGCTCCCGCCCCAGAGACGGCGCGCAGGCGGCTCTCCGAGTCGAGCAGGAACTGCGCGCGCGTGACGACTTCCTCGCCCTCCACGACGCCTTCCAGAACCTGCACGTGCTCCAAATCCCGCGCTCCCAGGCTCACGTGCCGCGGCTCGAAGCGTCCCGGTGCGGTCCGCACGAACACCAGGTTGTGCTCGCCCGTCTCGATCACCGCGTCGGACGGCACGAGCAGCCCTTCGATCCCCGCGAGCTTCAGGCGCAGCGTGCCGTAGGCGCCGGGCCGCAGATGCCCGTCCGCGTTGTCGACCTCGAGGCGCACCTTGACCGTGCGCGTCATGGCGCTCACGGTCGGATCGATGAAGGCGACGCGCGCCTCGATCGAACCTGAGGAGCCGACGGGCTCGAAGGTCGCCTGCTGGCCCAGCTCCACGCGCCCGATCTCGTTCTCGTAGACGTCCGCCAGCACCCAGACGCGCGACAGATCTGCGATCGTGTAGAGGCCCATCGACGGCTCGACGTACATCCCCGGCAGGGCCATGCGCTCGATCACCGTGCCGTCGCGCGGCGCGTCGACCGTGATCAGCCGCTGGACCTCGCCGCTCGTCTCCACGTCTTCGATCGTCTTGGACGGCACGTCCCACAGCCGCAGCTTGTCGCGCGCGGCATCGAGCAGCGCCGCGGCGGCTTCGGCTTCGCCGCCGCGCCCGTCGGTCTTCGCCCCGTCGGCGCGGCGTCTGGCGAGCACGAGCTCGAGCTGCGCCGTCACGAGGTCGGGGCTGTAGACCGCGAACAGGGGGTCGCCCTTGCTCACGCGCTGCCCCACGTAGGAGACCTGGAACTCCTCGATCCAGCCGCTCCACTTGACGTGGACGTGCGACTCGCGCGTCTCGTCCGTGCGCACGATCCCGACCGTGCGCAGCTCGGCGGCCAGCATGCCGCGTGCAGCTCGTTCCGTGCGGACGCCGAAGAGTTGCTCGCGCTCGGCATGGATCGTCACGGTCGCGTAGCCCGCGGGCGACCGGGGACCCGCTCCGGCGCTCGCCGCAGGTCCAGTCTGCCCTTGCGCCGTGCCGGACGAGGCGTGACCGGCGTGATCCTGCTTCGCCTTGCCGGGCTCGGACGAGCGCGAGCACGCGCCGATCGCCAGGAGCACGGTCGCGGCCGCCGCGAAGATCCACGTGCGCGACATCAGCTGCCTCCGTCCTCGAGCGGTCCGAAGGCCCCGAAGTCGAACGCACACAGCGCCTCGAGGGACGCGACGGCCGTGGCGCGCATCGCGTCCACCTCGGCCTGCATCCGTTCCAGTTCGAGCAGGCTGCGCTGCGCGTCGAGTAGCTCCAGGAACGACGTGCTGCCCGTACCGTAGCCCGCGCGGATGGAATCGACGACTTCCCTGGCGCGCGGGATCAACGTGCTCCTGAGCAGCTCCGACTGGCGGTCGCCGTTGCGCGCGAGGAAGAGCTGCAGAACGAGCCGGGCACGCACGTCGTCGCCGCGGGCGCGCAGCTCGGCCTTCATGGCGCGGACGGCGGCACGGGCCTCGTCGATGCCGCCCTGGATCCGGTCGAACCGCAACGGGACGTTGATCGCCCCCATCAACGCTCGTTCGATGTCGCCGCGCAGCAGCGCGCCAAGGTCGAAGTCGGGCAGCCAGGCCTTGCGCGCCAGATCGAGCGCGTCCGCGCGCCCGCGCACTTGGGCCGCGACGGCCTGCAGATCGGGGTTGCGCTCCGCCGCGAGCGCGAGGATGGTCGCGTCGTCCGGGAGCGCAAGCGCTGAACCCTCGGCCGGCCTCGGCTCGATCTCCGCGCCGGCGGGGCGCGAGAGAAGGGTGTTCAGCAGCGCCAGCACCGGGGCGCGCTCGGCACGACGGCTCAGGAGATCGTTCCGCGCAATCTCGAGCTCGAGCTCGGCCTTAATCAGGTCGGCCTGCATGGCGCCCCCGGAAGCGACCCGTGACCCCACGATCTCGGCGAAGTCGCGCAGCAGCTCGACGTTGCGCGCGTCGATCTCGACGTTGCGGTCGACGAGGAGGAGCTCCTGCCAGGCGGAGACCACGGCGGCCTGCAGCGAGAACTTGGCGTCCTCGAAGCGGTGCCCGGCGGCGCGTGCCTCCTCCAGGGCGATCCTGCCCGCAAGCTCGAGCTTGCCGGGGAACGGCACCATCTGGGAGACGCCGACCGTCGATCGGTCCCAGCGCGTCATCTCTTCTTCGGAGAACATGAACTCGAACGACAGGCGCGGATCATCGAGCGAGACGGCCTGCGGAATGCGCTCCAGCGCCATGCGCCATTCGAACCAGACGCGCTCCAGGTCGGCGTTCGACCAGAAGGCGTAGCGCAGGACCTGGGGCAGCGTCGGGCGCGCGGAAAGGTCGGGCAGCTTGCGTTGCGCGTGCTCCACTTCGAACGCCCGCCCGGCCTCTTCGGAACGCCGTCGCTCGGCCGCTTCGCCCGCGGGGCGCGGCGCCGAGCAGGCGAGGATCGCGAGCGGCGCGAGGAGCACAGCCCACCTGGGGAGGACCCGGACCTTCGCCGTCCCGCGGCTGGAGGTTGCCCGGATCATCGGTGGACCCGGACCATCAGTGGAGTTGGAGCACGCAGTTCCGCGTGCCGCGGTCGTTCGGGACGCAATTTGGACAATCGTCGTGCCCCGCCCCCTCGCAGGCCGGCTCGGTTCTCCACGCGCCGTCGACCAGGAACTTGTACTCGTAGCGGCCCGGCGCGAGGCGCAGCGTGGCCGTCCAGACGCCGTGCTCGTTCCTCCGCATCGGCGTGGCTTCCGTGTCCCAGCCGTTGAACGTCCCGGCCAGGCAGACCTTTTTCGCCTCAGGTGCGCGCAGCGCGAACGTGTGCGACGGGCGCTTCTGCGCCTTGGCAGCAGGAGACATCGCGTGACCTCCGTCTCTTGGATTGTCGAACGATCAGGAAGGGGAACGCGCAGCGCTCAACGCGGCGAGATCCCGACGCCCACGCCATCCAGGCCGGAGCCGATCGACTTGGCGTCGAGGATCTGCCGGTGCAGGTCGTGGTTCTGCTCGTTGTCCGGGTCGACGAGGCAGGCCTTGTGGCAACCAGCGCTCCGCGGTCGGGATCGAGCGCCTCCTCTGCACGTGGAGGTCTTGCGGAGCTTGATGAGCATGGCTGTCCCCTTCGGGGACGTCGGCACGGCTGGCGCACGCGTCGGGGGGGGATGACTGGCCCGGCCGCGCGCCTTGCGCACGCCCCGCTCCCGATCCTACGGGCGTCGGTGGTGCGCACGGCAAGTCGGTGTGCGCACGGCAATCGGGACAAGTGCGTACGCGCAGCGAGCCCGTAACGGGCTTCCCAGGTCCGACCCGCGTGAGTACGCTGCCTCGAGGAACCTGTGGATCCCTTGGTCCTCGGAGACGGGCATGCCGCAAGCGGGGTCATTGAGCTTCATCTTCGCCCGCTCGGTACGGTTTCCTCGGTCATGGACGACGCCGGCCCAAGCGGGGCCTCTTGGTTCGGCGGGCTCCCCCGGACCCCCGGCTCCTTGGACATCAGAGCGCTCAGAGTGACCCGCTCCCGGACGCTCCGTGGAACGCAGGCACCTCTCCTAGGACGCTCCTTGCACGCCCCGCACCTCGTATGAAGCCGCGGATCCATCTCGCCTTGCTGTGGCACCAGCACCAGCCGCTCTACCGGGGTCCTTCTCCTACCGACGGAGTTCGCTTCGTCTTTCCTTGGGTGCGACTGCACGCGATCCGCGACTACTACTCGATGGCAGCCCTCGTCGCCGAGCACGCTGGCGTTCACCTGACGATCAACTTGACGCCTGCGCTCCTCCTCCAGATCCAAGAGTACGCGGAGCGCGGCGCCACGGACCGTGCGCTCGACCTGACCCTCCGGCCGGCGGAAGAGCTCGGTCCGGAGGAACGAGAGGAGCTCCTGAGCTCCTTCTTCGATGCCCACTGGCATCACCAGATCCTCCCGCACCCCCGCTATGCGGAGCTGTTCGACCGGCGCGCTCGGCGCCACCCCTTCGCGCTCCAGGATCTGCGCGATCTCCAGATGTGGTCGAACCTCGCCTGGTTCGGGCAAGAGTTCCGCACGGGCGCGGTCGAGCTAGCGACGGGTCACGTCGTGTCCGTGCACGAGTTGGTGGAACAGGGAGCGGACTACACCACGGCACAGATCCAGGCCATGGTGGCCGAGCAGCTCGAGATCATGAGGGCCGTGGTGCCAATCCACGACCGGCTGCAGCGCGCAGGGCAGATCGAGGTTTCTACGACTCCCTTCTACCACCCGATCCTCCCGCTCCTGATGGACACCGACCGCGCTACGATCGACCGCCCCGGAACGTCGCTGCCTCGCCGCTTCGCGCAACCGGATGACGCCGAAGCCCAGACGCTTGCGGCACGAGGCTTCTACGAGCGCTGCTTCGGCTTGCCTTTGCGCGGCATGTGGCCGGCGGAGGGCGCCGTGAGCCAGTCAGTGATCCCGATCTTCGCCCGGTCCGGTGCGACCTGGATTGCGACAGACCAGGGCGTGCTGGCGCGCTCGGGTCGCTGGGGCTATCGAACGGAGGATCCCAACGTCCTCTGCCAGCCCTACCGGGCCGAGGAAGGGGAGCACTCCATCGCAGTCTTCTTCCGCGACACGCAGCTCTCCGACCGCATCGGTTTTCAGTACGCCGCTACGCCGAATCACGAGCACGCGGCCCGCGACTTCGTCGAGGAGATCAAACAACGCTTCGCACATGCCTTCCGCGGCGACGAAGAACATGTGCTCACGGTCGCTCTGGATGGCGAGAACGCGTGGAGCTCCTATCCCGAGGACGGACGGACGTTCTTGCACGCGCTCTACCGTCTACTCGAGAACGACCCGGAAATCCGCACGGTCACGCCGGCCGAGTACCTCGAAGGAAACCGGGCGCGAGGGGTAGCAGCGCATCCTCTGGGGGCACTGACCCGGGTCCACGACCTGTTCACGGGCTCCTGGATCGACGAGCACGGATCGGCTCCTGGCGTCGATCTAGGCACGTGGATCGGGGAAGCGGAGGAGAACAAGGCCTGGGAGCTCCTCGGCAGAGCACGGGACCTCGTCGCGCGCTCCGGCGCGGACCCGGAAGCGAATCCGACAGTGTTCGAATCCCTCTACTCGGCCGAGGGCAGCGACTGGTTCTGGTGGCTCGGGGACGATCAGTCATCGGGGTACGACGCTGCCTTCGAGGAACTCTTCCGGGCTCACCTATCGCGGATCTATGCCGAGCTCGGGGTCGAGCCGCCCGCGGATCTCGGCGTCTCCCTCATCCCGGCCAAGGTGGTCTGGACCTTCTCTCACCAGGTCCTCCGCATCGGACGGCGAGACGTGTTCGTCGTGCAGACCAACTGCCCGGGTGAGCTGGCCTGGAACATCGACGGCACGGGAGCGAAGCAGGCGCCCCTGATCCCGGTCGGCGGCGTGATGGCCGGGGTGGCGCGCCATCAGATCTTCCTGGGAACGATGCCGATCGGCGCTCGGGAGCTGGCTTTCCGGTTCCTGTGCCGGCACAAGGGTTGTGACTGCAACGGGGCGTGTTGCATGGCGGAGACTTTCCGGGTGGAGGTCGTCGGCCCTTCGAACTGAGCCCAGACCGACGCGCGAGTTACGCGCATGGGTAAGGAAGGGCTTGGAAGCGTGCTCAGGCTCCCCGGAAAGCCCTAGCGCGTGCGCGGCGCGGGCCCGCATTGACAGGCCGCGGCGGCGGCCGAGAATCGGAAGGGCCCCCTCACCACGTCCCGACGCGCCGCCGAGGTCGCCATGTCCGACCGCTTCCCGTCGTTGTCCGTCGCGGCCTCGCTCGTCCTGGCCGCCGTGTCTGCGGCGCAGGGCGCGCCGCCGAGCCCGGTGCTCTCGGTCGACACGCACTTCCCGGCCGTCGGCTCGAGCGTGACGTTCACGATCGAGTCGGTCGAGGGCGCGCTCTGGGACCTCGAGGCCTCGGCTGCCCCGTTCGAGCTCCCGCTCGGCTCGCTCGGCACCCTCTTCCTCGATCCGCTGCAGATGGTGCGCGTCGGGAGCGGCCTCGTCCCTGCCGGCGGAAGCGTCGCCGTGCCGGTCGCGCTGCCTGCGAATCCGTCGCTCGCGGGCAAGATCGTGTACGTGCAAGCGGCCGTCGCGACGCTCGCCGGCATCAGGCTGAGCGGCTCGCTCGCGCTGCGCTTCGAGACGGTCGCGCCGAGCGGAGCGCGCGTGCCGAGCTCGATCGCGGTCACGCCCGACGGGACGCGCGCTTTCGTCGCGCACCGCGACGACGGATCGGTGAGCGTGATCGACGCGGCCGCCGACGCGCTCCTCCTCGACGTGCCGTGCGGACCGGGGGCGCGGCGCCTGCCGCTGAACCCGGTGCACGTCGCGATCGACCCCGACGGCCGGCACGCGTTCGTGTTGAGCGCCGCGGCCGAGGCGATCAGCGTGCTCGACGCCGCGAGCGGCTCGGTCGCGGCGCAGCTCCCCGTCCCGAAGGGCTGCCGCCGGATCGCGTTCGATTTCGCGCGCGCGGTCCCGACGCTGTACGTGACCAACGACGTCGTCGACGCCGTGCTCGTGCTCACCGAGCCGAGCCCCGGCGTGTTCGTCGCGCAGCCGCCGCTCTCGGTCGCTGGAACGAACCCGAACGCGATCGTCGTACTGCCCGGCGGCGACCTCGTCGTCGGCAACCTCGGCACGCACGAGCTCGTGCGCATCGACCCGGGCGCGGGCACGGTGCTGCTACGCGCGACTCTCGCGCGGCTGCCGTACGACCTCGCGCTCGCCGGCCAAGTGCTCGCAGTCGCGTCGCTGACGTTCACGCCGGCGGGACCCGCGGACGGCGAGAACCACGTGCTCGCGGTCCGTCCGAGCGACTTGGCGGTCCTCTCGGAGGAGCTCGAGGATCTCGGCACCGACTACTTCGACGTCGCGGCCGCCGGCTCGCTCGTCGCGGTCGCGGGCGCGGGCAGCGGCACCGCGGTGCTCGCCGCCGCGAGCGATCTCTCGCCCGTCGACGTCGTCGATCTGGCGCCGGGCGGCCCGATCGCGACGCCGCAGGGAGTCGCGTTCGTCGTCCCGAACGGCGCGAGCGAGCCGTCGAAGCTGTACGCGGTCGACTACTTCCGCGAGACGGTGCGCGCCGTCGACGTCTCGGGCGCGCCGCCGTTCGCGGCGGGCGTCGAGATCCCGCTCGCGCACTCGGGCGCGCCGCGCGTCCCTGGCGTCGACCTGACAATCGAGGAGGAGGGCGACCGCTTCTTCCGCAGCGTCGCGTTCTTCAACGGCACGGCGCAGACGCCCAATCCCGTGACGTGCCTGACGTGCCATCCGGGCGTCGGCGCGGACGGGCTGGGTCACGCGCGCAACACGCCGCCGCTGTTCCTGCCCGACGACACGGAGCCGCTGGGCTGGAGCGGCAACGTCTCCACGCTGAGCGCGTTCATCGGCTCGGCCTTCTTCGTGCACGGCGAGCTCGGCGGAGCGATCCCACCGGGAGCGGCCGGCGCGATGCGGACCTTCCTCGCGAGCGCCGCCGATCCGCCACCGAGCCCGTTCCTGGCCGCGGACGGAGCGCTCACCCCCGAGCAGCAGGCGGGCAGAGCGCTCTTCGAGGGAGCGGCGGGCTGCTCGGCGTGCCACGCGGCGCCGCTCTTCGTCCCGCCGGCCCCGTCGCAGCCGACGATCGCCGCGGGCGTCGGCACGGGCCTCGCGCCCGCGAACGTCCCGAGCCTGCGCGGCGTCTGGGCGACCGAGCCCTACCTGCACGACGGCTCGGCGCCGACCCTGCTCGACATCCTGCTCCTCGACACACAGGACCAGCACGGCACGACGTCCCCGCTGACCCCGAGCGAGCGGGAGGCGCTCGTCGCGTACCTGCTCACGCTGTGACGCGTGCTACGCTCTACACTCACCTGCCCGCGGAAGTGGCGAAATCGGCAGACGCGCAGGATTTAGGTTCCTGTGGGGCAACCCGTGGGGGTTCGAGTCCCCCCTTCCGCACTTGGCGTCCCGACGCGTGGCTGCACTACGGCAGCGGCACGATCGCGTCAATCGAAGAACCACCGCAGCGTTTCGCCCGGGTCCCAAACGAGCGCGCCGACGAACGCCGTGTAGCTGCCGGCGTAGACGCCGAGCGCGCGCCACGCTGCGGCTCGCGCGGACGACGAGCCTCCGACCACCGCTCCGCCGAAGGCACCGATCAGCCAAGGCGAGTAGAACGCAGCGAGACCGACGAAGAAGACCGGGAGCGCGTGCGTCGGCCACGCGAACAGCGGGTCCGGCAGGTTGTTGGTCGTCCCCGCGATGATCGCCTTGGGATCGCGCTCGGGCGGATACGGCCAGCACCCGAACGCGAGCCGCGCGCGGACGACGACGGTCGCGTACAGAGCGAGCGACACGAGCGGCAGGAGCGCGACCGCGAGCAGCGCCCGGTGCGCCCACCGCCCGATTCGCTCGCTCGCGCCCGGCGCCAAGGCGCGCGCGCCCTCGACGAGCGCGAACGCGATCGCGCCGAGCGCAAGGCTGGGCGCCACGAGCCACAGCGCAACGCGCAGCGCGACGTCCATCACGGCACGACGACGAGCCGGTCCGGCGTGTAGGCGACGTAGTCCGGGTCCGGGGACACGAGCGTCTCGAGGATCGTCTGCGCGGCAGCCGAGCCGGACAGAGCGACGAGCGCGAGCGGGACGAGCAGCTTCATCGGCGACCTCGTTGCACGATCGAGATGACTACCGGTCGGAGGCGAGCTGGAGCGCCACGGCCTTTCCGAAGAAGTCGTCGAGCTGCGCGTCCGACGCGGTCGTCGAATGGGGGTCGCGGCGAGCCAGGGGCGCTCCCGAGCATAGGGGATCGGCCGCGACGGGGGCCCTTACACACGTCGAACTCGGCTCGGGCGCCACGGGTCCGTTCTCGAGCGGTCCCCTCAGCGCCTCGAGGCAACGCCATGAACCGCCTGCCCGCTCTAGCCCTCGTGCTCGTCCTCGCCGTTCCGCTCGCCGCAGCTCCGGGCGCGGCGAAGTACTGGCCGTTCGAGCTGCACCGGATGGTCGCGGCCGCCGATCTCGTCGTCGTCGGCAGGATCGCGGAGGTCGACGCCAAGACCTTTCGGCTCGACGTCGAGGACCTGCTCGCCGGCGAGACGGGCCAGTGGCCCGGCGAGCGGCTCGAGGTCGTCCGCTTCCAGGACTGGCCGTGCGCCCAGCGCTGGACGCCGTACGCGACAGGACAGCGCGTCCTGCTCTTCTTGCAGCGGCACGAGGACGAGCAGGGCCACCGCTCTTGGCGCATCCTCTCGGGCGGGGGCGAGGGCGAGATGCCGGTGTTCGACGTCCCACGGCCGGAGGAGCCCGGCGGCGAGCCCGCGCGGCTCGTCGTGCTGCGCGGCAGCGAGCTGCCCTCCGGCGCGTCCGAGCGGGTCGAGCTCGACGACGGCTCCCACGTGTCCGGCTGGGTCCTTCCGCTCGGGTCCGTCGCCGCCGACTTGCGTGCCTGGCGCGCGAGCTTCCGCACCGCCAAGTGGCCGTTGTTCCGAACCGAAGGCCCGCCGCGCATCGAGACGGACCAGACGCGCGCGGAGCTGGACGCCCTGAAGAGCTCCGACCGCCTGCTGCTCGCATGGCTCGCGCGCCAGCTCGCGCCGCACGTCGTGCACGGCGAAGAGGCGACCGACGACTGACGCAGTCTCGCACTCTTGCGCGCGGCTGCGCGACCGGCACGATCTCTGCGTCGCGCCGCCGCGGACGCGGGCACCTGCGGCCTCGGCGGCGGCGCGAAGCCTCCTTGATGACTCCCACTTCTGTCGGCTCCGGAACGCGGCGGCGGTTCCCGCTGCGCGCGCTGCGCTTCGTCCTCGATCTCGCGCAGACCGTCGTCGGGATGAGCGGGATGCGGCTCGACCGTCTGCGGGCTGTGCACGGCCCGCCGTGGCTGGGGCTGTGGCTCGCGAGCCTCGCCGGCTACGTCGCGCTGTTCGATCCGTGGGACCTGTGGGCGAGCATCCGCGCCGACCGCGAGGTCGCCATCGGGTACGTGGTCGTCGCGTTCCTCGTCTACTACGGCGGGCTCGTCGGTCTGCTCGGACTGAGCGGCAACCGCGTGCTGATCCGCGGTCTCGGGCCGCGGCGCTCGTCGCGGCTGTTCGAGACCGGGCTCGGGATGGCGTTCGCGCACCAAGCGCTCGCCGTGGGCGCGGTGTGCTTCGCCGACGCCGGGTCGCTGCGCATCGACGTGCCGGTGTGGCTCACCTCCGCCGTCGGAGCCGCGCTCGCCGCCCTCGGCTTCGGCGTCAAGGTCTGGAGTACGCGGACCCTCGGGCTCAACGGCTACTACTACCGCGACATGTTCCTCGCGGCGCGGGCAAGCGGCGGGAAGCCGGAGCTCGACCGCCACGGGCCGTACCGCTGGGTCGACAACCCGATGTACGGCGTCGGCAACCTCGCGGCGTACGGCGCGGCGCTGATGCACCGCTCGCTCGCCGGGCTCGTCGTCGCGGCCGTCGCGCAGGCCTGCTTCGACGCGTTCTCCGTCCGCTCCGAGCTGCCGTTCGTGCGTCGGGCGCGCGAGCCGGCGACGTGAGCTACTCCGCGCGCACGGCACGCTCGTGCTGGGCGACGGCATCGTCGAAACTGCGCGCCCATCGCCCGAGATTCGACACGAGGTTGCTCAGGATCTCGCTGCGGTCGTCGAGGTGGTGCTCGGCAGCGAGCGCGTCGAAGCGTCGGCGCAGAGCGTCCAGGTCCGCGGGCGCGTCGCGCTGCGGCAACAGCAGCTCCGTCAGGACGTCGCGGTAGCGATGACGCAGGTGGCGCAGCTTCTCACCGGACGCGAGCGCCGCTGGGACGAACGGATCGTGCTCGTCCCCATCGTCCCAGGTGCGCTCCAGCGCGACGGCTTCGCGCACGTACGCGGCGACGAGCTCCTCGGGTCGCGGCTTCCACGGCTCGAGGAGCGCGCGCTCGGAGCCCCCGCCACGCTCGACATCCTCGACGGCCGCGCCGTGGACGGCGATTCCCGTCATCCACGGGAAGATCGCCCCGCGCCGGCGCAGCGCCGCTCCGAGCGCGAGCGCTCTCTCCTTCGTCGCGTCGTCCACACCGTCGAGCGTGAATGCGACGCGCGCGAGGTCGATGGCGGCTCGCACGCGCAGCGTGTCGTGCGCAGCGAGCGCCTCGTCCGAGACGCGGCCGTCCCACGCACGCAGCCGCTCGAGCACGGGCGACCATTGTGCGACGTCGGTCGCCTCCCCTCCGTTGATCGGGTCACGGGCCATGGCGTCGGCGGCGGCCTCGAGCAACGCGTCGAACGCGGCCGCGGTCTGTGCGTTCGCGTCGCCGGCATCCTCGGCGTCCAGCTCCTGCGCCCAGCTCTCGAGCTCCGCCCAGCGCGCGTCGACGCGCGCGACTTCCTCCTCGTCGAGGCGGTAGCGCCAGCCGAGCTGCCACGCGACCGGCAGCCCCGCCAGGAGCGCGGCGAGCAGCACGACGATCGGCCAGATCGACGGCGCTCGACGCTCTTTCCTTGCGAGGGGTGCGTCCGCGGCCATCGCTCTACAGCTCCACGCGACGGCCGACGATCGTCGCGTCGCCCGGGCCGTAGGCGCGCGCCGCTCCGTCGCGCGCCGCCGCGAGCGCCGCGGCCGACGGCAAGAGCCCCGGCGTCCGGTCGAGCACGCGCGCGGCGAGCGGCGCGTCGCCCGCGACCTCGAGCACGAGCTCGACGCCCTGGGGCGGCGTCGTCAGCGAGACGATGCCCGGCGCCCGCGGGTGGATGACGGTCGACGGGTCGCCCCCGACGCTCCAGCGGAGGCCGCGGTCGGGCTCGTCGAACGCGAGCGCCACGAGCAGCGCGCCGCGCGGCGACGACAGCCGCACGCGCACGCGGCGCGCGTCGGCGGAGACGCTGCGCTCGAGCACCTCGCACACCGGCGCGGCGAGCTCGCTCTCGGACGCCGGCGCGAGCTCGGTCGGCGGCTCGGGACGTCCCCAGAGCGGCCACGTCTGCGCCGGCGCGTCGTCGAATGCGGCGAGGGCGGCGAGCGCGGGCGGGAGCGGGCCGCTCGTGTGGACCTGCACGCGGCTCGCGCCGGTATCCGCGTCGACCGAGCACACGAGGTTGACGCGCTGCGGGCTCTCGGGCGTGAACGCCGGGACCGACCGCATGCGCCAACACGCGACGAACGCGATCATGAGGAGGACGAAGAAGCCGCGCAGCATGCCGCGGCCGACGCCGGGCGCCACGGTCGGCAGCGCCGTGGACGCGAGCAACGCGACGAACGCCGCGGGGACGTACGGCGACGCGAGACCGAGCGCGAGGTGGACGCCGTACGCGAGAGGCAGGAGCAGCGCGGCCGCGACGCCGGCAGGGACGAGCAGCGCGAGGAGGCCGGGATGACGCGGCTCACCGCGCTCGAGCGCGAGGTGCGCGAGCCCGGCGAGCGCGGCCGCGAGCGCCGGGAGGAGGAAGACGTAGCCGACGCCGGGCAGCGCGAACGCGGCGGCGAGCGCGAGGAGCGTCCACGCGCTCCACGCTCCCAGCCAATGGCCCCACGTGCCGACGGACTCTTGCCACGCCGCGGCGACCCAGATCGCGGCCGCGAGCCCGCCGGCGACGTGCGCGCTCCACGCAAGCGCGGCGAGCGCGGGCCACGGATTGGTGACGCCCCCGCTCGGCCCGAGCCCGACGTGCACGATCCACGCGGCCGCGACAACGAACGCGCCGAGCAGCGCGACCTTGAGCAGGCCGGCGCCGATCGCTCCACGCGTGACGTGGCCGCGACGCATCAGGCCGCGGCCGCAGAGCGCGAGCAGGAGCGCGGCGGCGAGCGCGAAGGGCACGGACCAGCCGGCCGGCCACCAGAGCGCGAACAGACCGAGCACGTCGAACCAGACCGCGTGGCCGCCGTCGGGCTCGGGCGGCTCCGCGCGCGCGAGCGCCGGCACCATCGCGAGGGCGTTGTCGCCCGTGTGCTGGACGCTGAGCGGGCTCGTGCTCGCGACCGAGTCGCCGGCGGTGTGGTAGTCGTGCACGCCGCCGACGTACGCGAAGTTGACGCCGGCGAAGCCGCGCCGCTCGAACACCGACAGGTCCGTGTCGTTGGGCATCCGCTCGTACACGTAGTCCGCGACCGAGCTGCCGATCGGCCGCGGGAGCGCGCCCGCGAACAGCGGAGCGATCCACGCGTCGTCGCCGCTCGTCTCGAACATCATCGAGGCGCCGCTCGTGCCGCGCGCCTCGAGGTTGACGACGGCGAAGACGTCTGCTGCCCACGGATGCCCGTCGACGAAGGCGGACGCGCCGAAGAGCCCGTCCTCCTCGCCCTCGTCGAAGAGGAAAACGACGTCGCGCGGCAGCGGCGGGGCCTCCCGCAGGAGCCGGGCGAGCTCGAGCGCGACGACGACGCCCATCGCGTCGTCCGACGCGCCGGGGCCCGCGCGCACCGAGTCGTAGTGGCACACGACGAGCACCGCGCCGTCCGCCTCGCCGGTGCCGCGCAGCCGCGCGAGCACGTTGCGCACGGTCGCGAAGCGCAGGTAGCCGAGGACGAGGCTCTCCTGCACCTGCGGCTCGTACCCGAGCGCCTCGAGCCGCGCGACGATCCGCTCGCGCACGCGCGCCGCGGCCGCGCTCCCGACCGGGTGCGGGACGCCGTCCCCGACGAGCTCGTCGAGCAGCACGAGCGCGGGCTCGGCGGAGAAGCCGCCTTCGCCCGGCGGCCGCACGGGCTCGCCGCGGTAGCGCACGAGCACGACGGCGAGCTGCGCGGCGAAGACCGCGAGCACGCAAACGAGCAGCGCGACGCTGCGGCGCGGCGTCGGAGGAAGGAGGGGCACGGGGCGGGGCTGGTACCGGCCGGGGGGGTACCGTCCCTAACCCCCTCCCGCCCTGGGGACCGCGCCGCGGCGCGGCGGGTTGCGCTCGCCGTTCGAAAGACTTCGTGCCCCCACCAGCGCCTCGCCGCTGCGCCGGCACCATCTGGACTGCGCTCGTCGCGACGAGTTGCACGCGACGCGCGAAACCGAGGTGCCTGACGCGCGATCTTCCTGGACCGAGTCGAGCACGAGGCCGCGCCTCACCGATAGCGCAGGTCCGCGACGACCGGGTCGTGGTCCATCGCGCCGACCCGGCGGCCCTTCCACGGGCCCGCGTCGACGAGCTCGAACGCGCCGCGCTCGACGAGCACATAGTCGAGGCGCCGGTCGGGCTCCGCCGTCGGGCCGCGCTCGGCCGCCGCGTCGACCAGGCGGCGCGTCGCGACCTCGTAGCTCTGGACGTCCCGGTGCTCGTCGTCGGTGAACAGGTCGCGCCGGCCGCCGGGATCGAGGTCGAGGTTCAGGTCGCCCGCGAGCAAGAGCGCGGCCCCCTCGTCGCGCGTCGCGAGCCAGTCGGCCGCCGTGCCGATCTCGAGGTTGCGCTCCCGCGACGACCACGCGTCCGCGTGCAGGACGACGCCGACGATCGCGCTGCGGCCGGGTCGGCGGTACGCGAACCCGAGCGAGCGGCCACGTCTCGGCTGCGGCGCGTCGAGCAGCTCGAGCTCGCCGTGGCGAGCGAGGACCGCGACGCGCCGCGCGCCGCGCGCAGGGATCAGCGAGAGCACCTGCGCGCCGTCCAGGCGCCGGACCAGCCGCTCCAGCTCCCGCTCGCCCGGCACCTCCTGCAGCAGGACGAGGTCCGGCTCGAGCGCGTTCAACGTCCCCGCGACGCGCTCGACCGCCTCGTCCTCGAACGCGCTCCCCGTCCCGCCGCCGCCGTCGCCCAGGTTCCACGTCACCACGCGCAGGACGCCCGGCGCGCGCTCGCTCGGCTCGTACGCGGCGCGATCGCGCGCCGGGAGCCCGTAGCCGAGCAACGCGAGCGCCGCCGCCGCCGCGAACAAGCCGGCCTCGAGCGCGCGCTCGCTCATCGCTCCTCCCGGCGGCGGAACGACGCGAGCGCCACGCCGAGGAACAAGCACGTGAAGGCGCTCGCCTTGGCCGTGTCGCGCAGGAGCGACGCCCAGTCGATCTCCTCGCGGAAGAGACCGCGCCACGACGCGAGATGGCTCGTGAACAGGTACGGCCGCAGCTCGGCGAAGAAGTGCACCTCGCCGACGACGTACAGCACGAGGTACAGCGCCACCGACGTCCCGACGGCGTTGACTGCGCTCCTGCTCCACACCGACACGCACAGGCTCATCGCGAGCGGCGCGGTGAGCGCGACGCTCGCGAACGGCCACGCCAGCGCGAACCGCGCGAGTGCCTCGCCCTGCGACAGCCGCTGCCGCTCCGCGACCATCTGGAGCACGCCCGGGTACAGCCGCAGCTCGCCCCAGCCGACGAGAACGAGCCCGACCCCGAGCGTCAGCGCGAGGAACGCGCCGACGAGCAGCGCGAGGTAGCCGGCCGACAGCCCCGCCTTCAGCGCGAAGAGCCGGCCGCGCGAGAGCGGGCGCGCGAGCAGGAGCTGCATCGTCCGCGCGCTCGTCTCGCCGGCGATCTGCGCGCCGCCCTCGGTCGCCGCGAAGATCGGCAACAGCAGCACGAACGCGAAGTAGAACGCGTAGATCGAGAACGTCAGGCCGTTGAAGTACGACTCGTTCTCGAACGTGTAGCGGAAGTCGACGTCGCCGCCCGTGCGCGAGCGCGCGTACGTGTAGAAGCCGACGAGCATCAGCACGAGGAAGAGCACGAGGCACAGCGCGGCGAACTGCGGCCGGCGCGAGCGCGCGATCTTCAGGAGCTCGTAGCGGATCACGAGCGCGCCTCCCGCAGCCGGTCGAGCAACGCGCGCTCGAGCGTCGGCCGCTCCTCGGCGAACGCGTCGAGCCGCGCCCCGCCCGCGCGCACGATCTCCGCCGCCTCCTCGAGCGCGAGCGCACCGGCCGGAAGGTACAGGACGCCGTCGGCGCCGGGCCGCTCGGGCGCGAGCCCGCGCGCGCGCAGCGCCGCCTCGGCGGCGTCCGCCGGCGTCGCCTCGAGCCGCAGCCGCGCTCCCCCCGCGCGCAGCTCGGCGGGCGTCCCCGTGAACAGCGCGCGGCCTTCGTGCAGGACGACCATCCGGTCGACGAGCCGGTCGACCTCGACGAGCAGATGGCTGGAGAGCAGGATGCCGACGCCGTGCTCGGAACGCAGCCTGCGCAGGACCTCGCGCAGCTCGAGGATCGCGAGCGGATCGAGGCCGTCGGTCGGTTCGTCGAGCACGAGCAACCGCGGCATCGGCACGAGCGCCTGCGCGAGCACGAGCCGCTGGCGCATGCCGAACGAGAACGCGCGCACACGGTCGTCCGCGCGCGACGAGAGCCCGACGGTCGCGAGCGCGCGGTCGAGCTCGGCCGCGCCGACGCGCGGCGCCCCGGGCGCGCGGATGCTCGCGAGCATGCGCAGGTGTTCGCGCGCGCTCAGCGCGTCGTAGAGCGGCGGCGGCGCGAACGCGAAGCGCGCGCTCTGCATCACGCGCGCGCGCTCGCGGAACGGATCGCGTCCCAGCACGCGCACGCTCCCCGCGCTCGGCCGCAGGAAGCCCGCGAGCAGCTTCATCAGCGTCGTCTTGCCCGACCCGTTCGGTCCGACCAGGCCGAGCACCTCGCCGCCCGCCATGACGAGGTCGAGCCCCGCGAGCGCGCGCCGCGTCCCGAAGCGCCGCTCGACCGCGCGCAGCTCGATCAGCGGCCCGTCCATCGTCGCGAGCGGCTTCAGATCACCCGCGGCTGGCCCGCCACGGGCGCGGGCGTGGCGAGGCTCACCACGACGAGCACGACGACGCTCGCGCAGATCGCCGGCAAGACCGCGTCGACGTCGGCGAGCCACGTGCCCTCCTCGAACCGGGGCGCGACGGCGAAGCGCCACACGATCGACGTCGTGACGCCGGTCAGCATCGACGCGACCGCCGCCGACTTGGTCGCGCGCGGCCAGAAGAACGCGGCGAGCAGCACCGGAGTGATCCCCGCGCCATAGATCGTGTACGCGAACAGCGCCACGTCGAAGAACTCCGTCGACGTGAACGCGAGCCCGAGCGCGACGAGCCCGAGCACGACGACGACGACGCGCCCGGCCAGCACGATCTCGGTGGGCGACGCGCTCGGCTTCAGCGAGCGCTGGTACACGTCCCGCACCATCGACGTCGCCGGCGCGAGCAAGTACGAGTCGGCCGTGGACACGACGACGGCGACGACCGTCGCGACGAGCATCGCGCCGAGGAACGGCGGCAGCGCCTCGAACGCGAGCTGGACGACGACGTGCGCCGAGTTCGCGGGCGCGGCGACCTTGCCCTGCGCGAACAGCGCCGCGCCGACGAGCGCGACGGCGATGATCGCGCACTCGAGCAGGACGACGCCCAACAGCATCCACAGCGCCGAGCGCCGCGCCTCCTTCGGATCGCGCGCCGAGAAGAAGCGCTGGTACATGTTCGCGTCACCGATCAGCAGGAGGAGCGCCGGCAACGTCGCGGAGATCAGCGCGAACGGCGTCCATGCGCCGAACAGCTCCGTGCGCGAGGACACCTGCGCGCCGTCGACCGCGAGGGGCCCGCCGAGCGCTTGCTCGATCCCGCTCCAGCCGCCGGCCTCGCTCCACAGGATCGGCAGCGCGCACGCGATGCCGATCGTCATCAAGATCCCGTTGGCGACGTCCGTGTAGGCGACCGAGTACATGCCCGCGAGCGCGGTGTAGACGATCACGAACGCCGCGACGATGCAGGTCGCCAGCGCGGGGTCGACGTCGACGATGCGCACGAGCACCGCCGCGCCGGCGCGGTACTGGTACGACACGATGATCACGTACGCGAGCAGCAGCGTGGCCGAGCCGATCACGCGCGCCCCGAAGCCGAAACGCGCCTCGAGGATGTCCTGGATCGTGAACTGGCCGAACGTGCGGATGCGCGCGGCGAGGAGCCACAGCAGCGTGATCCCGAGCACTGCAGAGATCGGCAGGAGGAACGCGGCGACGCCGATCTCCACCGTCTTCTCCGCGTTGCCGAAGATGCTCCCCGTCCCGATCCAAGTGGCGAGCAGCGTCCCGACCAGCACGAACGTCGGCAGCCCGCGGCCGGCGAGCGAGAAGTCCTCCTGGCTCTTGATCTTGCGCGCCTTCAGCGCGCCGACGCCGATCAGCGCGACGAGGTACAGGCCGACGAAGGCAGCGTGCAGGCTCATGGCGCGATAGGGTACGGTAGGTGCGCTCGAGGGCGAAGGCCCCGGCCCTTCGGACGGCGGGCAGAGACCAGCGATGACGCGAGCCACGTGGAACGGGACGATTCTCGCGGAGAGCGACGCGTGCATCGTCGTCGAGGGCAACGCGTACTTTCCGCCCGATGCGGTGCAGCCCCGGCACCTGCGCGCGAGCGAGACGCGCACGACGTGCGGCTGGAAGGGCGTCGCGAGCTACTACGACGTCGTCGTCGACGGCGAAGTGAACCGCGACGCCGCCTGGTGCTACTCCGAGCCGAAGGACGCGGCCCGCGCGATCGCCGGCTACGTCGCGTTCTGGCGCGGCGTTCACGTCGCCCTTCCAGCCGCACAGTAGCGAAACTCCGGGCCCCCGCTCGCGTAGCATACGCGCCATGACCCTGTCCTCTCCCGACGTCGACCTCGACCGGGTGCGCGCGCTCGTCGGCAACGTCGAGCGCGTGATCTTCGGCAAGCACGAGGCGGTGACGCTCGCCGTCGTCGGCCTGCTCGCCCGCGGTCACGTCCTGCTCGAGGACGTGCCGGGAACCGGCAAGACGACGCTTGCCCGCGCGCTCGCCCGCTCGGTCGACGCGGCGTTCCACCGGATCCAGTTCACGTCCGACATGCTCCCGGCGGACGTGCTCGGCGTCTCGATCCTCGCGCCGGACACCGGACGCTTCGAGCTGCGCCCGGGCCCGATCTTCGGCAACATCATCCTCGCGGACGAGCTCAACCGCACGACGCCGCGCACGCAATCGAGCCTGCTCGAGTGCATGAACTCCGGCAGCGTCTCGCTCGAGGGCGTCACGCGCCCGCTGCCCGACCCGTTCCTCGTCATCGCGACGCAGAACCCGCTCGAGTTCGAGGGCACGTACCCGCTGCCCGAGTCGCAGCTCGACCGCTTCCTGCTGCGCATCCGCCTCGGCTACCCCGACCGAGCGACCGAGCGCGAGGTGCTGCTGAGCCAGGTCGAGCGCCACCCGATCGACGAGCTCGAGCCCGTGCTCTCGCTCGACGCGATCCGCGCGCTGATCGCCGCGGTGCGCCGCGTGCGCGTCGAGGATTCGATCGTCGAGTACGTGCTCTCGATCAGCGAGGCGACGCGCACGAGCGGCCGGCTCCTGCTCGGCGTCAGCCCGCGCGCGAGCCTGGGCCTGTACCGCGCCGCGCAGGCGCTCGCGCTCGTCGAGGGCCGCTCGTTCTGCGTGCCCGACGACGTGAAGCGTCTCGTCGTGCCCGTGCTCGGCCACCGCGTCATCGCGTCGCCGTCCGAGTCGTTCGGCGACAGCTCGTCGCAGGCGGGCGAGGACGTCTTGCTCTCGCTGCTCGACGGGATCCCCGCGCCGGATTGAGCGATGAGCGACGTCCCGCTCGAGCCCCGCCGCGCCGGCCGCTCCGTGCGCTTGACGTTCGCCGGAAAGGCGCTCGGGATCTTCTTCGCGGTCAGCCTCTTGCCCGCGCTCGCGCTCGCGGGCGCCGTCGCGATCCTGCCCGCGGTCTCGCTCGCGCTGCTCGGCGCCGCTGCGCTCGGCGCGTGGCTGAACCTGCGCCGCGTCGAGCCCGAGGCGCCGTCCGCCCGCCGCGCGTACGTCGGCGAGTCGTTCGAGCTCGTCGTGCCGCTCGTGAACCGCTCGAGCCTGTTGCGCGCACGCGACGTGATCCAGATGCACGGAGCGCTCGACAACGAGCGCGGCCGCACCGCCGGCTATGCGCCGTCGCTCGAGCCGGGCGAGCGGCGCCGCGTGACGAGCCGCCACCGACTGCTCGAGCGCGGGCGCCACCGCTCGTACACGTTGCACCTGGCGTCGACGTTCCCGCTCGGCCTCGTCGAGCACCGCGTCGCGTGGGAGGTGCCGGCCGACTTCCTCGTGCTCCCGCGCCTGGGGTACGTGCGCAACCTCGACGAGCGCATCCCGCCGTCGCGCGGCCTGCACGACGAGACGCTCCGCCAACGCTTCGGCAACGAGGAGCTCCACGGCCTGCGCGAGTGGCGCGAGGGCGAGAGCCAGCACCTGGTGCACTGGAAGCTCACGGCGCGCCACGGCAAGCCGATCGTGCGCGAGATGCGCGGCGAGGAGCGGCCGCCGATCCACCTGATGCTGTCCACCGCCGTGCCGGGCCGCCGCACCGGCCGCCGCCACCGCGCGTTCGAGGAGGCGGTCTCGCTCGTCGCCACGCTCGCGGAGAGCTTCCTGCGCAAGCGCTACCGCGTCCGCTTCAGCCTCCTCGGCGCCGCGCCGCGCTCGTTCGAGTGCGAGCGCGGCCGCTACGGCCTCGTCGCGCTGCTCACCGTGCTCGCCCAGGTCCAGCCGACGTTCGGCGCCGCGCCGGGCCTCCCGACCGCGCCACCGCCGCCGCGCCGCCTCGGCCGCGCCGCCGCCGCGCGCCGCGCCGAGATCCCGGTCGTCGTCCTCGTCGGCACCGGCTCGGGCGACCAGCACATCGGCACCGACGCGCTCGTCCTCGACGTCGAGGACCGCGGGCTCGACGAGTTCTTCACGCGCGCCCGCGCGACGGACCTGCAGCTCCCGCTCGTGTCGGCCCCGATGGCGTCGACGTAGCTCCTAGCTCCCAGCACGGCGATGTCCACGAGTCGTTCCCTATCGAGCGCGAGGACGAGCGAGAGCGCGCCGGCGCTCGTCGACGCGTGGTGCCGGCTCGGGCTCGCCGCCGCCGCGCTCGTCGGGTACGCGGCCGCGTACGTCGTGCTCGCGCGCGAGACCGGCGTGCTCTCGCCGTGGTGGCTCCTGGCGGCGGGCATCGTGATCGTGCCGCACCTGCGGCCGGGCGCATGGATCGAGCGGCTGTCGGCGCGCCAGCGGATGGCGCTCGAGGGAGCGGCGATCGCGCTGCAGCTCGTGCTCGTGCTCTTGCTGGCGTCGCTCGAGCGCGACGCGGTGCTGCCGGGCGCTCTGCTCCTCGCGCAGAGCTGGCTGTTCGCCAAGAGCCGGTCGGACGGCATCGCCGCGCTCGCGCTCGTCGTCGCGGTGCTCCAGGTGATCGTCGCGCTCGTCGCCGCGCCGGGGCTCGCGTCGCTCGCGCTGCTCGTCGTGCAGACGTTCGTCGCGATCGGCGCGCTCGTCCTGTTGCACGCGCGCGCGACGCGCAATCGCGCGCTCCGCTCGACGTTCCGCAGCGCGGTGCCCGACGAGCGGCCGGAGCGCTTCGCTCCGCGACTGCGCTACGCCGCGCTGCTCGCGCTATGCGTCGGCGTCGCGACCGTCGCGTTGCACGAGCTCGCGAGCGGCCCGAGCGCCGCCGAGGTCGCCCGCAGGGGCGGCGCGCGCGATCCGCTCTCGGGCGGCGCGGACGGCACGCTCGGCGAGGACGGCGGCGCGGGCGGCGGCGAGCGCGGCGGCGGCGCCACGGCGACGGAGTACCCGACCGGTCTCGACTACGGCGGCGCGCTCGATCCCGGCGACGAGGGACGCCTGCTCGAAGTGCGCGTCCGGCCCGCCGGCGGCACGTGGGGCGAGGTCGCGCAGAACCTGCTCCTCAAGGGCCTCGACCTCGACACGTTCACCGCGAGCGGCGTCGAGCTCGGCGGCGACGCGACGCCCGAGCTGCGCGCGGACGGCGACGACGGCGAGCGCGACGGCTGGACGCGCTTCTTCGACGCGACCGACGAGGTCGAGGTCGCGATCCGCCAGGTCCCGATGCGGATCGGCGCGCAGGGGCTTGCGCCGCTGCTGCGCATCGAGCCGCTCAGCGCGATCTCGCTCGACGCCGTGCTCTGGTCGGAGCGAGGCCTGCTGCTCGCGCCCCAGCCGGTCGAAGAGTCGATCGCGTACCGCATCCGCTCGCCGCGCCGCGACCTGTCCGGCCGCGTCCTGCGCTCGCTCTCCGCGCGCCATCCGGACGAGCGCTTCAGCCAGCTCCCGCCCGAGTCGGACGAGCTCGGCTGGCTCGCCGCACGCGCAGTCGACGTCACGGCGGGCTCGACGAGCGACTGGGAGCGCGTCGAGCGCGTGGTGCAGCACTTCCGCGGCGAGTACGCGTACTCGCTCGGCTCCGGCTTCGACGGGCTCGCGGGCCTCGTGCGCTTCATGCAGACGCGCGAGGGCTTCTGCACGTACTACGCGTCGGCCGCGGCGCTGCTCCTGCGCACGCAAGGCGTCTCGACGCGCGTCGCTACGGGCTTTCGCGTGCACGAGTGGATCGAGGAGGAGGAGCTGTACGTCGCGCGGGCGCGCGATGCGCACGCCTGGTTCGAGGTCTGGTTCGAGGAGGTCGGCTGGGTGCCGTTCGACGCGACGCCGGCCGACGCGGTCGACGCGGCGGTCGACGCGCTGTACGGCGCGGGCGACGAGGCGGGCGCCGGCGCCTGGATGCGCGACGTCCTCGAGCAGGTCGACGCGTGGAGCGACGGCCGCGGCACGTTCCGCGACGTCGTCGGCGCGATCGCCGCGCTCCCCGCGGCGCTCGTCGGCTCGCTGCGCGCGCACTCGCTCGCGTGGATCGCCGTCGCGCTCGTCACCGTCCCTCTCGTCGCGTACCTCCTGCGCCGGCGCTTCGGGCGCGCGCTCGAGCGCGCCGGCGTGCGGCCGCCCGGGACCACGCGGCCGCAGTTCTACTACCACCGCCTGCTCGACGCGCTCGCCCGCCACGGCTTCCACAAGCGCGCGTCGCAGACGCCGCTCGAGTTCGCGGCGCACGTCGTCGGATCGGGCGGCGCCCCGTTCGCGCCGCTGTCGCGCGTCACGGGCGTGCTCTATCGGACGCGCTTCGGCGGCGCCGAGCTGGCGAGCGACGACGAGCGCTTCATCGAGGACTTCATCCGCGACGTGCGCGAGCGCGAGCGCGCGCGGGAGTAGGAGCACGTGAACGAGCCTCAGGCGCCTCGGAGGGCGTCCGGTTCCGTCCGCGCTCCGGGCGCGCGGTCCGCCGCCGCGGACGTAGGCGCCGGCGTCGCGCTGGCGATTGCATTCGCGCTCCTGTATCGCGCGACGTTCCAGGACGCGCTGTACGGGGACGGTCCGCTGCTGCTCGAGCGGTGGACGCACGTGGGTCGGCCCACGTGGATGCACCCGCTCTACTTCCGAGCGGCCGAGATCGTGCGCGCGCTCGCGGCCGAGGGCGTCACCGACGCGACCGTCCTGCGCCGCCTCTCGTGGATCTCGGGCGCGGTCGCCGTGGCGTCGAGCTACGGCTGCGCCCGCGCGTGCTGCGCTCGGCCCTTGGCGCTCGCGCTCGCGCTCCTCGTCGGCCTGTCACCGGCGCTGTGGTTCTTCGCGACGACGATCGAGCTGCACGCGCTCGCCGCGGCCGCGGTCGCGACCGCCGGCTGGCTCACCTGGATCCTCCCGTGGCGGCGGCCTGCGCTCGCGCTCGCGCTCGCCCTGCCGCCGCTCGCGCTCGCGTTCGCGGCGCACCGCACGCACGGGTTGCTCGTGCCCGGCTTCGTCCTGTGGATCGCCGCCGCGCGAGCTGGACGCGCCGAGCCGTTCGGAGCGCGCGCGCTGCTCGCGGTCGCGGCGGTCGTCGCGGCTCCGGCGCTGCTCGTCGCGACGTTCGCCGATGCCGCCGGACGTTTCCTCGCGAGCCCGGGAACGACGAGCGCGGAGCACGTCGCCCAGCTCTTCGGCCCCTTGGGAGCGATCCTGCCGATCGCCGCGCTCGGAGTCGTCCGCGTCGTGCGCGAGCGGCTCGCGCGGCCGATCGACCGCGCGCTCGTCGCGTTCGTCGCGCCGACGTGGGTCTTCTTCACGTGGTTCGGCATCCACGAGCGCGGCGGCTATCTCGCGAGCACGGCGTGCTTCGCCGCGCTGCTCGGCCTGCGCGCGTCGCGCGCGACGTCGGCGCCGGCCGGCCGCCGCATGGCGACGGTCGCGCTCGCGCTCGCGCTCGCGATCGCGATCGCGCTCCAGGCGCTCCTGGGAGCGCGCGCCGCGACGCCGGGCATCGACCCCGAGCTGCGCGCGAGCGGCCGCGCCCGCGCCGCCGCCGCCGTCGCCGCGCTCGGCGAGGGCGGCGTGCTCTTCTCGTTCGACGCGACGCGCCAGACGCTCGCCGCGCACGTCTCGCAGGTCCGGGAGATCAATCTCGCGGAGAGCGCGACGGGCCTCGCCGCGAGCGGCGCCGCGCCCGACGCGATCGCGCACCGCCTCGCGGATCTGATCGAAGCGTACCCAGGCCGCGCCGAGCGGACCCTGGGCATCGACCTCGGCTTCCGCGAAACGCGCATGCCGCGCGACCACCGCACGCTCGTCGAGACGATCGTCGCCGGCCTCGAGGCGCGCTTCGAAACGCGCCTCGCGCCAGGCTCGCCGGACGTGCTCGTGCTCCTCGAGCCCCGGCGCTAGCCCGGACTCGAGGTCGCTAGCGGTTGTCCTCCTGCGGCGCGAGCTCCATCGTCATTCCGGTGCGCAGCACGTGCAGCGTGAGGCCGCGTGCGGCCAGCGGCTCGCCGGGCTTCGTCTCGTCGACGCTCGCCTTGCGGGCGTCGATCACGATCACGTTGCTGTCGCCGACGACCTCGAAGCGGCGGCCGCCCGCGCTCACGATGACGGCCGTGCGCTCGTCGATGCCGACGCCGACGAGCTCCGGGCGGTCGAGCACGGCGGAGAGCAGCCGGTTCTGCCGCTGGCGCCGAACGAAGTGCTGGTCGACGATCACCTCGGGCCACAGAGCCAGGCCGCCGACGAGCTCGGTGCGCTCCGCGTGGACGGCCTCGAGGTCCGCCTCGCCTGTCATCATCGCGCTCGACATCAGCGCGGCGCCCGCGCTCGTGCCGCCGACGACGGCGCCGCGCGCGTACGCGTCGCGGATCGCCTGCGGGACCGGCGTGTCGCGCCACGTCTCCATGAAACGGTCCTGCGCTCCGCCCGAGATCCACACGAGGTCGGCCGCGGCGAGCGCCTCGAGCGCGCGCTCGGCGGACGTGTCGCCGACGTTGACGACCGCTGCGGCGCCGTCCTCGCGCCACATCTCGGCGGCCGACTCGCCGCGGTCGTCGCGCCCCGACGCGTGCGGGAGGACGACGATCTTCGCGCTCTTGCCGCCCGCCAGCTCGAGCGCCCGCGCCCGGATCGCGTCGGTCGTGCCGCCGCCGCCGACGAGGACGAGATGCCCGCGGGCCGCGCCGTCGGACTCGTCGTCGGGGCGCGCGTCCAGGGGCAGGAGCGAGAGGACGAGAACGGCGGGAACGAGGAGCTTCGACATCGGGAGAAGGTAGCGCGGCCGTCCTATCGTGGAGCCGTGGAGTTCTCCCCCATCGACGCCCGCACGGTCCTGACGCCGACGGGTGGGTTCCTGGGCGGCGACGAGCGCGGCTACACGCACTCGTTCAACCCGGCGATCGGTTGCTCGTTCGCGGCGGGCTTCTGCGGCGCCTACTGCTACGCGCGCGGGTTCGCGGAGCGGATCGGCGGGTCGGGGACGTGGGGCGAGCGCGTCCTCGTCAAGCAGAACGCGGCGGAGGTGCTCGAGCGCGAGCTCGCCCGCGCCGCGCGCCGGCCGCGCGAGCACCGCCACCACATTTCCAAGCTGCGCGTCTTCTCCGCGTCGAGCACCGACCCGTGCGCGGGCCGCGTGCTCGACGTCTACCGCGCGTGCCTGCGCGTCGTCGCGCTCTCTCCGCCGGCGCGCTGGGTCGTGCAGACACGCTCGCCGCGCGTGCTCGCGCTGGCGGACGAGATCGTCGCGCTCGGCGACCGCGTCGTGGTCTCGTTCACGATCGAGACGGACGACGAGGAGCTGCTCGCGGCGCTCCCGCCGGGCGCCCCCGGCCTCGCCGCCCGCCGCGCGGCCTTCGAGCGGATGAGCGCGTGGCCCGTGCGCCGTCACCTCGCCATCTCGCCGTGCCTGCCGCTGCGCGAGCCCGAGCGCTTCGCCGACTGGGTCGCGCTCCACGCGACCGACGCGACGGTCGACACGTTCGCCACGGGCGACGGCTCGGGCGGCCGCCGCACCGCGCGCTCGCCGCTGCCCGACCTGCTCGCGCAGCGCGGGGTCGCATGGCGCGACGACTCGCACGCGCGCGCGCTGTTCGAGCTGCTGCGCGCGCGCATGGGAGAGCGCGTCGGCTGGTCCGAGCAGGGCTTCCTGCGGCTCGCGCGGTAGCGGTCGCTACAGCCAGTCCCACACCCAGGTGCCCTGGCGCGCGACGACGTCCCAGCGCGCCTCGTGCCAGAACGCGCGCCAGCGCTCGACGTCGCCGGCGTGCTCGGGGGCGGGCGGCGCGATGCTGCGCGCCGCGCGGACGGGCGCCGGGAGCCAGCCCGCGCGCGGCGGGAGGTCGGACGGGCGCGCGCCGGGGACGAGTTGGAGCAGGCGCAGACCCGTCGCGCGCGCGCGCTCGTCGTCGGCGGCGGCCAGCGCGGCGAGCACCGCGTCGGTCGCGCGCAGGCGCAGCGTCGGGACCGAGCTCCAGAAGCCGAGGCCGTACGTGTCGATCGCGAGCAGGTCCTCGAGCGCGCCGATCGGGTCGTCCTGGCGCGCGCGACACGCGGCGGCGAGCAGCGCCGGCCGCAGCGCGCCCGGGACGGTCGCGGCCTCGGCGAACCGCGCGCGCGCCTCGCGCCAGGCTCCGGCGCGCCACGCCGCGAGCCCCTCGGCGAGCGACGACGCGTACAGCGCGCGCTCGTCCTCGCTCGCCTCGCTCGACGGCTCCGGACGGTGCGCGCCGGCCATGCGCAGATGAACGCGCGGCACGTCGCCGGCGAGCAACGCCCACGTCAGCTCGAGACAGCGCACCGAGCGCTCCTCGCGCACTGTCGCGGCGACGTCTCGCTCGGCCCATTCGTCGATCTCGATGCGCGCGCGCTCGGCGAGCAGGTCCATCGCCGCGTCGGCGCGCGCGCACGCCGCCTCGTCCGCGGCGCTCCAGCCCGCGATCCAGCCCGAGCGGTCGCGCGAGCGCGCGTCGAGCAGCGCGCGCCACGGCCCGGCGGCGAGCTCGTCGTGCGCGCGCGGACCGCGGTACTCGATGCGCGGCCGATCGTCGGTGTTGAGCGGACCGGGACCGCACAGCGCGCGCGTCGCGTCCGGGCCCGCGAGGAGGAGCGACACGAGCGCCTCGGCGTCGTCGATGCCGACCGCGGCGAGGCTCTCCGCCACCGCGGGATGAGCGATCTTCTTGCGCAGCATCTCCAGCGTGACGCGCGGCGGGCTCTGCGTGCCGATGACGACCGTCGTGAAGTCCGCGTGCCAGATCGACGTGTACGGGAAGACGTCTTGGAACGTGCGTACGAGCAACGCGTACTCGTCGGCGTCGTACTGCGTCGTGATCCACTGGCACGCGACGCCGTCCTCGGACAGGCGCGAGCGGACGAGCTCGTAGTACTCGCGGCAGTACAGGCTCGTCGTGCCCGCATCGTCGGGGTCGATCGGGTCCGACGTGATCACGTCGTACGTCTCGTCGGTCGCGAGCAGGAAGTTGCGTCCGTCGTCGTAGTGGAGCCGCACCTTCGGATCGGCGAGCGGATCGTGGTTGTACGGAGCGAAGTGGTCCGCCGCCTCGATCACGTCGTGCGAGAGCTCGACGAGGTCGACGCGCTCGACCGGGTGCTGCGCTGCGCAGCCGGTCGTCAGGCCGGCGCCGAACGCGACGACGAGGACGCGCTCGGGGTCGGGGTGGAACAGGAGCGGGAGGTGGCCGAGCAGACGCAAGTGGATCTGGACGATCGGCTCGGTGCCGGCCTGGCCTTCGCCGTCGACGAGCAGCGACAGGTCGCCGGTCTCGCGCTCCTCGACCACCGCGACCGACGACTCCGGGCCGTCGGCGTAGTGCACGAGCCGCATCCCGTCGCCCTCGCGCATCAGCTCGCGCGGGTCGACGCCGCTCCCGAGGACGACCGCGAACGCGCCGGCCGCGACGACGCCGCTCGCGATTGCGGTGCGCACCGCGCGCCCCTCGGGCCGCGCGCGCACGAGCAGGGCGAGCCCGGCGAGCACCTCGAGCGCGGAGACGGCGACGAGCCCGCGCACGAGCCCGAGCTCCGGCAGGATCACGAAGCCGCCGGCGATCGAGCCGCCGATCGCGCCGAGCGTGTTCGCGGCGTACGCGCGCCCGGTGTCGCGGCCGACGCTCGCCGGATCGCGCGCGACGAGCTTGGCGACGAGCGCGAACGTCGAGCCCGACAGCGTCGTCGGCACGATCAGGACGGCGAGGCAGCGCAGGAAGCGGCGGCCCTGGCTGAGCGCGAACGGCGCATCGTCGAGCTCTGCGAGGCGCGCCCAGTCCTGGACGACGGGCATGAGCGGAACGGTCAGGAGCGCCGTCGCTCCGACGAGCACGAGCACGGCCCCGAGCAGCGGCACGAGGTCGCGCACGCGGTCGGCGACTTGCGCGGCGAGCCAGCTCCCCAGCGCGATCCCGATCAGGAACGACGCGAGCATCGTCGCGAACGCGTAGACCGAGTTGTCCTCGACGAGGTAGATCAGGTACCGCGTCCAGAGCACCTCGTACGCGAGCGCGGCGAAGCCCGAGATGCCGAACGCGACGAGGACGGCGCGCAGGGTGCCGCGCTCGCCGGGCTTCGGCTCGGTCCGGCGTGCCGGCTCGTCGGCGTCCGCGAACGCGAGCGGCGGCTCACGCCGCGCAAGCGCGAGCGCCGCGACGCCGGCGACGAGGTTCAGCGCGGCCGCGACGACGCTCGCGCCGCGGATCCCGACGTGCTCGATCAGCCAGAAGGCGGCGAAGAGCACGCCGAGCACGGCGCCGAGCGTGTTGGTCGCGTACAGAACGCCGCTCGCGCGCGCCACGCTCGCGTCGCCGCGCACGAGGCCGCGGATCAGCACCGGCAGCGTCGCGCCCATCAGCGCCGTCGGCCCGAGCAGGGCCAGCCCGGCGAGCGCGAGCCGTATCCAGGGGAACACGGCCGGGTCGCCCAGGTCGACCGCCCCGACGAGCGGCAGCTCGAGGGGTCCCGCGCGGCGGATCTCGACGTACAGGCCGGCGAGCCCGTCGAGCAAGATGGTGCTCGTGACGCCGAAGAGCGCGATCCCCAGCTCGAGCCAGCCGTACACGCGCAGCGGCGAGCGCGCCTCGTCCCCCGCTCGCCCCAGCAGCCAGGAGCCGAGCGCGAGCCCGCCCATGAACACCGCGAGCACCGTCGCCACCGCCTGCGACGTCACGCCCAGGACGAGCGCGAGCTTGCGCATCCAGACGACCTGGTAGATCAGTCCGGCCGCGCCGGAGAGCAGGAACAGGAGCAGGACGGCGGCACGACCCATCGAGCGCCGCAGCATAAGAGAACTGGCTGGGTTGCGTGTTGGCCGGGGTCCGCCCCGGGCCCTGGGGTGCGCGGATTCGGCACTCTGCGGCCCCGGGGCGCTTGCGCAGGGCCTGCGCAAACGTCCAAACCGCTCCCGGAACCGCGGAAAGCAGGATCGAGCGGCGTCGTCGAAGGCCGGCCAACACGGAACCGAGCCAGTCTTCAGCGGTCACTGGGTGGGGTGCGTACTGGTTTGTGAGCGATGACTCCTTCGACCCAGGACGAGCGCGGGGATGCGGCGGGCGCGATGTGCGCGCTCGTCGCGGCGGTGCTCGGCGGGGACGCCGATGCGTTCGATGCGTGGTTCCGTGGGGAGCATCCGCGGGTGCACCGGCTGTGCGTCGGGTTCCTGGCGGACGGGGCGGAGGCGGACGACGTCGCTCAGGACGCGATGATCCACATCCACGACAAGCTCGGCGCCTGGGATCGGGGGCGGCCGTACGACGGGTGGCGCAACACGCTCGTCCTCAACTTGTGCCGCGATCGGCAGCGGCGGCGGGCGGCGCGGGCGCGGGCCGAGCAGGCGGCCGAATGGCTGCCGGCGCGGTTGCCGCAGCCGGACGACGAGGCGGCGCGGAGCGAGGTGCGGGCGATCATCGTCGGCGCGCTCGGCGCTTTGACCGAGCGGGAGCGCGAGGCGTTCGTCCTGCGCGACCTCGAAGGGCGGCCGACCGACGAGGTCGCGGCCGTGCTCGGGGTGCGGGAGTCGAGCGTGCGCTCGCTGCTCACGCTCGCGCGGCGGCGGCTGCGCGACCTGCTCGCCGAACGGCTGCCGGAGGGACGGGCATGAGCGAGCGCGACGATCCGTTTGCCGAGCTCGGCGCCGCGTGGCGCTCGATGCCGACGCCCGAGCCGACGCGCGATCTCGCCGGCGAGGACGAGCGCACGCGCGCGGCCGTCGCGTGGATGGCCGCTGCGTGGCGCGCGCTCGAGGCGCCGCAGGCCGAGCCGCGGAGCGCGCCCGTGCCGCGCCGGCCGCGGCTCGTGCGGCGGGCGCTGCCGTGGGTCGGGCTCGCCGCGGCGGCGGCCGCGGCCCTGGTCCTGGCGCTCGTCGACGGGGGCGCGCCGGCGGACGCGCCGCGCGAGCGCGAGCCCGTGGCGCACCGCGATCCAGAGCCGCGCGAAGCGCAGCCGAAGGCACCGGCGGTGCGCGTCGCCTCCGTAGAGAACGACCGCGTCGAGATGAGCGCGGGCAACGTGCGATTGATCTTCTTCCCGAGCGGCCCGACCGGACCGCGCTTCGAGACGAACGAGGACGAGCGATGAAACGAATGCTGATCGCAGCGCTGTCGATCCTGGCCCTGGGGCCGGCCGCAGCGGCACAAGAGGACGAGGACTGGACGTTCGCTTCGAGCGACGTCGAGCTGCACTACTACGAGCCGCAGGACGTGCGAGTCCAGGACCTGCTCGGCGCGGCGCAGCGCGTCTACGGCCGCACGATCCAGGTCACCGGCGTCGGATCGCCCCATCCGGTGGAGAACATCTTCCAGCTCGGCAGCAAGATCGTCGTCTACGACACGCCGGCATACGCGACGCGCGTGCTGGAGGGTCTGCGCAAGCTCGAGGGACCGAGCGGGACGGAGGCGCAGAGCAAGTCTGCGTACCAGACGCTCCAGTTCCTGCCGAGCAACGTCTCGCTCACCACCGCGCTCGACGCGCTGAGCAGCTTCCATCGGCACCTCGGCCCCGGGCAGAACATCCAGCCGCTGCGCGAGCGGAGCATCCTCGTGATTCGCGACACGCCGGACCGTCTGGCCGAGATGCAGGCGCTGCTCGCGCGCATCGACGTGCCGCAGACGCAGGCGATGCTGACGTGCTACCTGCTCTATCCCGCCGACGAAGAGAACGCGCGCCGCAGCCCCGCGCCCGCGGACCTCGCGACCAATCTGAATGCCCTCACCGGCGTCGCGAGCTGGCAGGTGGCCGGGACGGCGTTGGTCCGCACGACCGCGGTCGCCGACGCTCCGATCGAGCTGCGCATCGAAGTGGACTGGCAGCGGTACGAGCTCGCCCTGCATCCGATCGCGTTCGACGCGAACACGGGCTCGGTGACGCTCGGACGCTGCACGTTCACGCGCTTCGTCACGACGACGCAGACGATCCAGTCGGCCACGGGCGAGACGGTGGGCACCAACACGAGCGGCCCGACGGCCGAGCGCATCTTCGCGACGAGCACCGCGATCCGCGGCGGCGAGTGGACC
>CAZGTQ010000314.1:0-18048 GCA_964528575.1 uncultured Planctomycetaceae bacterium
CGCCGCGGTGCGCGTCACCGCCTCGGGACGATCAGGCTCGGTCGAGGACGACGAGGCGACGCTGCGCGCCGCCTCCGCCGCGACCCAGGCGCCCGCGAGCGGCTCGCCGGCCGACGCGACGTGCCCGCGCACGACGACCGCCGCCGCCGGCACGCCGCCGAGCACGACGTCGACGGTCGCGCCCGCGACGACGTCGACGAGCGCGCTCAGCGTCTCGGTGCGCAGCAGCCCGCCGAGGCGCGGCTCGAGCTGCACGGTTGCCGGCAGCGGAGCTTCGGCGCGAAGCTCGAACGGCGACGCGCAGAAGACGAAGCGCGCGTCGAGCTCGATCGCGCCGGTGCGCAGATCGGCCGGCGCCTCGAGCCGGAACGCGCCGTCCTGCGCGACCGGCGAGCGGTCGAGCTCGCTCCATTCCGCGTGCGGCGCGTCGTCCGCGCGCACTCCGCGCAGCACCGCGAACGCGCGCTCGCCGCCCGGCACGTCCGCGGGCCAGACGACCCGGCCGCGGATCGCACGGCTCTCCTGCGCGCCGGCCGCGAGCACGAGCGCGGCGAGCGCGCCGACGACGAGCGCCGCTCTCATTCGACCGCCAGCTCGAGCGCCAGCTCGGGCGCGGCGGCGAGCGTGACGGCGCGGCTCGCGCTGCGGCCGTCCGGCGCCGTGATCGCGACCGTGTACGCACCCGGCGCGAGCGGCCCGAACGCGCGCCACGCGACGCCGCGATCGCCCGCCGGCAAGCGCCGGTGCGCGTGCTCCAGGCCGCGCGCGTCGCGGATCGAGACGGCGAGCTCGGCCGCCGCGTCCTCGACGCGCACGAGGAGCGTCGTCGCCGGGACGACGACGAGTTGCGCCGCCGTCGCCTCGCCGGGGCGCACCGTCACGCGCACGGGCTCGGCGGTCGCGCGGCCGTCCGCGAACGCCTCGAGCAGCAACTCGCCCGGCGGGAGCGAGCCGATCGAGAGGGCGCCGGCTTGCGCGGTCGCATAGCCGGTTGTGTGGAGCGGAACGCCGGCGGCCGTGCGCACGAAGACGATCGCCTCCGCGGGGCGGCCCTCCGCGTCGACCACGCGCCCGTCGATCGAGCCGCCGCGACCCAGCTCGAGCTCGATCCCGTCGACGATCTGGCCGGCGCGCACGACGATGCCGGTCCGCAGCGCTCCGCCCTGCACGCTGTCGTCCGCCATCATCGCGTAGCGCGGGCCGATGCCGGCGTACACCGTGTACGTACCCGGCTCGAGGTGCAAGCACGACCACGCACCGCTCGCGCCGTCGACGCCGACCTCGCTCGTGTCGCCGCCCGACCAGGGCACGCCCGCGTCGCGCTCGCGGCGCACGAGCACGCGGGTCCAGAAGTCGAGCTCGCCCGGCGCGACGACGCGACCGCGCAGGCCGGCGGTCGGGAGCTCGAACCGCACCGCGTGCTCGCCCGACGCGGGCACGCTCTCGCGGAACGTGACCGAGCGGCCGCCCGGAGCGTGCACGACGAACGCCACGGCTCCGCCGACCTCCACTTCGAGCGTGAACGAGCCGTCGGCGGCCGTGCGCGCCGTCGGCTGCTGGACGCTGGCCGCGAGGTACGCGACGACCGACGCGCCTTCGATCGGCTCGCCGGCCGACGTGACGCGGCCACGCACGACGGCGGCGACGTCGGGCGGACCCCCGAGGACGCCACGCACCGTCGCGCCCGCGACGATCTCGACGCGCGTGCGGACGGACTCGTAGCTCCCGTCCGGCAGGTCGTAGTGCGTGTTCGCGACGATCGGGCCGGGCGCGAGGTCCTCGACGACGAGCGTTCCCGCGGCGTCCGACTCGAGGCCGTCGTCGCGCCAACCGACCGACCTCTCGAGCCACACGCTGCGGTACGCGAGCGGCTCGCCCGCGCGGTCGAGCACGCGCAACTCGAGCCGGCCGCCCTCGCGCAGCGCGAGGTCGACGGCCGCGCGACGCTCGCCGGGGCCGAGCTCGAGCTCGACCGGCGCGGACGGAGCGAACCCCGACGCGACCGACGCGACGAGCCGATAGCGTCCCGGCGCGAGCCCCGCCAGGTCGAAGGAGCCGTCGGCGGCCGCCTCGTGCTCGTGGCCGTAGTGAGCGACGTTTCCGCGCAGCTCGACCGGCTCGATGCGCGCGCCGCCGACGGGCGCGCCGCCGGGAGCGACGACGCGCCCCGCGATCGAGCCGCCACGCACGAGCACGAAACGCACCTCGCCGTCGTCGCCCCGCAGCTCGACGCGCACGGGCGCGGACGTCGCGTAGCCGGTCGCGTGCGCCGTGACGATCCAGCGGCCGACCGGCAGCGCGTCCCAGGCGAAACGTCCGTCGGCGCTCTCGAACTGCCCTTGATGATCGCCGGACCAGCCGACGGAGTCGGCGGACTGTCCGCGATCGGCGCTCGCCGCGAGCTGGAACGACGTCACCGGCGCGCCCGTGTCGTCGCTGACGACGCCGCGCAGGCCGGGAGGCGCGGCGAGGACGAGCTCGAGCTCGGAGCCGCCGGGTCGCGCCTCGTCGACGGTGGCGCGCCACTCGGGCAGGTTCCACGCGCTCTGCGCCGCGCGCGCGGTGGCGCCGTCCTGCTCGGCCGGCGCCACGTCGAACGCGCTCTTCGCGACGACGCGCCGCGCGCCCGCTTCGAGGCCGGAGATCGTGAATCGTCCGTCGTCTCCCGTCCTCACGCTCGGCCCGGACTCGAAGTGCGAGATGCCGCCCCTGCTCCGGAGCGCGGAGACGGTCGCGCCGGCGACCGGGCGCCCGTCGGGCAAGCGCACGACCCCGGCGAGCGAGAGACCGCGGCGCAACCCGAGCTCGACGCCTTCGAGGACGCGGCCGGAGCCGAGCGTGGCGCGCTCGCGCTCGGCCTTCAGGTAACCCTCGGCCGACGCGCGAACCGCGCGCAGGAGCGGGTGGACGCCGGTGAACGCGAAGCCGCCGTCCGCCTCGGTATGCACGTGATCGGCCGAGGACCAGTTGCCCTCGCCCCAATCGATCGAGACCTGCGCGCCTTCGACCGGCGTGCCGTCCTCGTCGACGACGCGGCCGGATACGACGAGCCCGTCGGGGAGCGGCACGCGGACCTCCGTGCTCTCGCCCGGCTTCACGCGTAGGTCGTCCGCGCGCGCGGGCGCGAACGGCGACAAGCCGAGCTCCCCTCCGAAGCCGGACGGGCGCGCGTCCAGCGAGTAGACGTTCTTCGGCGACGCGCCGGCGATCTCGATGACGAGGTCTTCGCCGACGACGGAGGGCACCGATGGCGGCGTTCCCACGATCGCGCCGTCGAACGCCGCTTCGTGGTACTCCAGCCGCACGGCACGGCCGATCAGCACGGCTGGATCGAGCTCGCTCCCGGGCGACGGCTCGAGGCGGATCCGCAAGACGCCGCCGAGCAGCGCCTCGAGCCGCACCGTTTCCGGCATGCTCCGGAGCGCTCCTTCCCGCGCGCCGAGCGCGTTCTCGTCGAAGTGGAGCTCGATCGGCTGCTCGCAGTAGAGATAGCGCGCGTCGAGGTCGATCGTGCCGAACGAGAGGTCGACCGGGACCCGCAGCTCGAACGTCCCGTCCGCGGCGATCTCGGCGCGGTCGAGCTCCTCGAACTCCTCGCCGTACCACAGCCAGAGCTCGTCCTCGTCCTCGTCCGCGCCGCGCACGCCGCGCAGCACGGCGAAGACGCGCTCGTCGCCCGGCACGCCCGCGGGCCGCACGAGCGTTCCTGCGACGGTCTTGCGCTCGACCGTCGACAGCGGATCGATCGCCTCGCGCTCGTCCTCCTGGGCGAGGGACGGGAGCGCGAGGAGCGAGAACAGCACGGGCACGAGCCGACACGTCTTCATGGCATCTCCTCCGGGAGAGCGCCATGAGAGCACGATTCGTGCGGCGCCGGTGCGTCAGCGCCGGTCGAACGTCAGCTCGACGCGGCGCACGGCGCCGGTTTCGAGGTCGTAGACGAGGCAGTCGTCGTGCGGGAGCGAGTAGACGTGCAGGCTGAGGGCGTCGGCCGGGCCGTGGTTGCGCAGGCGGTGGATCGCGCGCTCGGTGTCGACCGTGACGAGCGCGCCCGCCTCGGCGACGGCGCGGCCGCTCTCGGCGAGGCGGACGCGCTGGACCAGCTCGCACGGGCTCGCCCCGGCGGACGAGCGCGCGCCCGCCGGGACGTACGCCGTCTCCTCGAGCGCGCCCGACAGCACGCGCACCCAGCCGCGCTGGCCGCTGTGGTTGTGCACCGGCGTCGCGTGGCCCGCGCGCCAGCAGAGGACGATCACGTCGAAGAGCGGCGAGCGATCGACGAGGTTGCGCGTGTAGCGCTCGTCGTCGATCGCGACGTGTGGAGCGAGCTCCGCCGGATCGACCGGCGCGCGCGCGACGAGCTCGCTCACGCGCTCGCGCGTCGCCGCCGCCGGGTCCAGCGCGCGCAGCTCGCGCACGAGGCCCGCGAGCGAGGTGAGCGTGCGGAGCGTCATGCGTGCATCGTCCGGTGCGCGGCGGGCGAGCGGGATGCGCACCAGGGCGTAGTCGCGGCGCGCGAGAGCGGTAAGCTCGGCCCCGTGCTCTTCCCGCGGCGCTTCCATGCTCCGATCCGCGCCGGCGCGGTCACGACGACGTTCCGCGGCTGGGCGAGCCCGCGCGTGCGGGTCGGCGGCCGCTATCGGCTCGACGCCGACAACGTGCTCGAGGTGCGCGCGGTCGACGCGGTGCCCGTGCGCTCGATCCGCGCCGCCGACGTGCGCGCGGCGGGCTTCGACTCGCGCGACGCGCTGCTCGCCGAGCTCGAGCGCACGTCGCGCCGCTCGCTCGCGCCCGACGACGCCGTCCATCGCGTGCGCTTCCGCTGCGTCGGGGAGCGCGACCCGCGGGCCGCGAAGCGCACCGAGCGCTCGGCCGCTGCGCTGGACGAGGTCGCGGCGCGGCTCGCGCGCATCGACGCGCGCAGCACGCGCGGGCCGTGGACGCGCGCGGTGCTCGAGCTCGTCGAGCGGCTCCCGCACGAGCGGGCCGCGGGGCTCGCCCGCGAGCTCGGACGCGAGACGCGCGCGTTCAAGGCGGACGTGCGCAAGCTGAAGGAGCTGGGCCTCACCGAGAGCCACGACGTCGGCTACTCGCTCTCGCCTCGCGGCGCCGCGCTCCTGGCGAGGTTGCGCGCGCGATGACGTCGCCGAAGAAGCGGCGGCGCGCGAAGCGGCGCAACGATCGGCTGCGCGTCGAGGCGCTCCAGGCGCTCGCCGGCGGTCATGGCGAGCTCGCCAAGCGTCTGATTCAGCGTGCGGTCGACGCGGGGCTCGGCAACGCGCGGCTGTGGTACGAGCGCGGGCGCATCCTCGACGCGTGCGGCGAAGCGCGCGCCGCCGAGCAGTCGTTCCGCCAGGCGGTGCAGCTCGCGCCGACGTACGCGGACGCGCTCGGAGAGCTCGCGCGCCGGCACGAGGCGCGGCGCGAGTGGGACGCGGCGGCGGAGCTCGCGGAACGCGCGGTCGCGGCGCGGGGCGACGACGCGGACAACGACGAGCGCGAGCGTGCGGCCGCGCTGCGCGAGCGCGCGGACGCGGCGTCGCCCGAGGTGCGCGCGGCGCTCGCCGCGGCCGCGCGGGCGCGCGAGCCCGACGGCACGCGCACGCGGCGCTACGCCTGGGACGCGATCGGCGCGGAGCTCGAGCGGCGCGGCTGCGCTCGGCTCGCCGCGCTCGTCGCGCCGGACGAGCGCCAGGCGCTGCGTGGCGAGCGACTGCTCGCGCCGCTCGCGGACGCGTTGCGCGGTGAGCTCTACTGGCGGCTCGCGCCGCTCGCCAACGCGTGGAGCGCGGAGCTCGGCCGCCCCGACGCGTTCGCGCCGACGTTCGAGGAGCACGTCGCGACCCGCGCGCGCGAGCGCAAGCGCATCGCGGCGCCGTGCGTGATCCGGCGCGGTCCCGAGAGCGCCGGAGCGCTCGCCGCGTTGCCGCCGGACGCGCGCGCGTTCCCCTGGCGCGTCGTCGTGGCGCTGGGGCCGCGGGGCGGCGAGCTCGTCCTCGCGGATGCGGGCTCCAAGAAGCGCGTGCGCGCGACGCGGCTCGCCCTCGCGCCCGGCGACGGCGCGGTCGTCTGCACGCGCGCCCGCCCGGCCCGCGTCGCCGGCGTCGCGGCGCTCCAGCCGGTGCTGCACGGCCTCGAGCCGGAGGGCGAGACGCCGCTGTGGGTGCTCGAGGTCCCGCTCGACGACGAGCGCGGCGCGGCTTAGCGGGAGAAATGCGGAACGCGCGACGAGTCGCGCGGCGGGCGACGCCTGGAACCCCGGACCCGTTCCAGGAGACCCAGCATGACCGCGAAGTCGATCGTCCCGCTCGTCGCCGTCGCCGCGCTCGCCGCCGGCGCTCTCGGCTCCCACTTCGTCCACGCCCGCGACGCGGAGACGCTCGTCGCGCTCGAGACGCGGGTCGACGCGCTCGGAGCGCGGCGCGACCCGCCGAAGGGCGACGCAGAGCGCGATCCAGCGCTCGCCGCCGCGCTCGAGAGCATCGAGCGGCGCGTGGCGCAGCTCGAGCGCCAGCGCGAGAGCGCGCGCCGCGACGTCGTGCCCGAGCGTCCGACCGCGGGAACCGCCGTCCGCGCCGAGCGCGCGAGCGCCCCCGCCGGTGCGCCGGTTCCGGATCCCGAGCGCGACGCGCAGCGCGCCGAGCTCGAGGCGCTCATCGGGCGGCTCTTCGGCCCGGGCGTCCCGTACGGCTCCGATCCCGAGACGCTCGAGCGCTTCTTCGCGCTCGCGCGCGGCTCCGGCCTCGTCGAGGAGCGCATCGGCGCGCTCGAGGACGCGGTCGCCGCGGATCCGGGCGACGTGGACGCGCGCATGGCGCTCGCCGACGCGTACGTCGCGAAGCTGATGACCGTGCCCGGTGGGCCCGAGCAGGGCGTGTGGGGCGCGAAGGCCGAGCGCGAGTGGAAGGCCGTCGTCGAGCTCGAACCGCAGAGCTGGGGCGCGCACGTCTCGCTCGCGACGAACTACAGCTACTACCCCGACGTGATGGGCAAGACCGGCGACGCGATCGCGCACTACGAGCACGCGCGCGAGCTGCAGCGCTCGCTCGCGCCCGCACCGGAGCACGCGCAGACGTACCTCGCGCTCTCGCGGCTGTACCAGCGCACCGGCGCGAGCGAGAGCGCGCTCGAGGTGCTCGCGGAAGCCGTCGCGCTGCACCCGCACGACGCGCAGCTCGCCGCGGCGCTGGCCCAGGCGAAGTAACGGGCGAAGTAGCGGGTGAAGTAGCGGGCGAACTAGCGGCGCAGTAGCGCTGGCTACTCGCCGACGACGCGCGAGCCCGGCACGACGTCGACGCGGCCGTCGTCGAAGCGCACCTGGCACTTCGTGCCCCCGTCGTAGTCGCGCGCGCGCAGGAGCAGCGTCGCGGGCTGACCCAGCGCGGTGCAGCGCGTTTCGCGCGGCGAGTCGAGCCCGCGCCACAGGCGCACGAACGGATTCTGGTCGCGCTCCTGGGCGATCGTCGTGGGGTCGGTGTGGCCCGGGTGGACGATCGTGTCGTCCGGCAGGCGCAGCAGCACGTCGAGGATCGAGCTGCGCAGGTCGTCGAACGTCGTGTGGCCCGGGGCGCGCGTGCCGCCGACGGTGCGGCGGAAGAGCGTGTCGCCGGTGAAGACGCGTTGCTCGTCGACGAGGAACGCGAGCTGGCCGCGCGTGTGGCCGGGCACGTGCAGCGCGCGTACGAAGAGGTCGCCGGAGCGCAGCTCGTCGCCGTCCGCGAGGCGCGTGTCGAGATCGCCGAACAGCTCGGCCTCGGCCGCGCCGCCGCAGACCGGGCAGCCCCAGCGCGCGCGGTAGTCGGCGTTGTGCGCGACGTGGTCGTGGTGGTGGTGCGTGCACAGGACGTGCGTCACGGTGACGCGCAGCTCCTCGACGAGACGCACGATCGGCTCGATCGGACCGCCGGTGTCGATCAGGACCGCGTGGCCGCCCGGGCGGTCCGCGACGAGGTACGTGTTGGAGAGCCAGCTCGCGCTCATCGACTTCTCGACGATCATCGTTGGCGCATCGCCCCTACTCTTGACGGTACTCGCGCAGGCGGCTGTACAGCGTCTTCAGGCTGATGCCGAGGAGCTCGGCCGCGCGCTTCTTGACGCCGCCGCACTGCTCGAGCGTCGCGAGGATCAGCGAGCGCTCCGCGTCGGCGATCGACGAGCCGATCGGGATGCGCACGTCCTTCGCGTTGCGCGTCGGGGCGGGTCGGTCGCTCGACTCCTGGATCAGGATGTCCTCGGGGCCGACCTCCGCGTCGCTGACGATCAACGCGCGCTCGACGACGTTGCGCAGCTCGCGCACGTTGCCCGGCCACGAGTGCTCGCGCAGCCGCTGGAGCGCCGCCGGGCTGAGGCGGCGGGGCGGCTCGCCCTGGATGCCCAGCGTCTCGATGAAGTAGTTCGCGAGCAACTCGACGTCTTCCACGCGGTCGCGCAGCGGCGGGACGTGGATCGGGAACACGCACAGCCGGTAGAGCAAGTCCTCGCGCAGCTTCTCTTCCTCGACCGCTTCCTCGGGATCGCGGTTCGTCGCCGCGACGAGGCGCACGTCGACCTCGATGTTCTTCTCGCCGCCGACGCGGACGATCTGCTGCGTCTCGAGCACACGCAGGAGCTTCACCTGCAGATCGGCGGGCATCTCGGTGATCTCGTCGAGGAAGAGCGTGCCGCCCTGCGCCTGCTCGAACAGGCCCCGGCGGCGCCGCTGCGCTCCCGTGAAGCTGCCCGGCTCGTGGCCGAAGAGCTCCGACTCGATCAGCGTCGGCTGGATCGCGCCGCAGTTGACGGGCACGAACGGACCCTGCGCGCGGCGCGACAGGTCGTGGATCGCGCGGGCGACGAGCTCCTTGCCCGTGCCGGTCGAGCCTGTGATCAGCACCGTCGCGCTCGTCGGCGCGACCCTCGCGATCAGGTCGTAGACGCGCTGCATCGCGGGCGAATTGCCGACGAGCACGCCGAAGCGACCGGAGCGGCGCAGCTCCTCGCGCAGCTCGAGCACGTCCTCGCGCGTCTCGAGCCAGCGCTTGAGGTCGGCGACGAGGCGTCGCAGCGCGTTCTGGTCGAGCGGCTTGGTCAGGTAGTCGAGCACGCCCTCGCGCATCGCGCGCACGGCCATGTCGACGCTCGACAGCGCGGTGATCACCACGACCTGCGTCGTGCCCGAGCCCTGGATCTCGCGCACGAGGTCGAGCCCCGAGCCGTCCGGCAGCTTCAGGTCGACGAGCGCGAGATCGGGCAGCTCCTGGGCCAGCGCCGCGCGCGCGCCCTCGGCCGACGCGGCGGTCGCTGTCGTGAACCCCTCTCCCCGCACGATGTCCGCGAGCGCTTCGCGGCTGCGCCGCTCTTCGTCGACGATCAGGGCGTGGGGCATCGGATCGGAGGAACGCTCGAACGGGCGTCGCGCGGCCCGCGCTCTCTCCTGCGCGCCCGACGAGTCTAAGGCGGTGTCGGGCCGCCCGCATCCGCGGCGTGCTCTTTCGGCCGTCTGGCCAATCGGGGGCGCAGCGGCAGCGCCGCTACGCCCCCCGTCCCTTCTCGGTTTCCGCCGGCGTGACTTCAGTCACGCGCGTCGGCGGGCGGGATCGAGCCGCGCCACGAGCCGGTGGCTCGCCCGCGATCCTCGATGATCTCCTCGAGCGGTTCAGGTCCACGTCGACCTGATCGGCGCTCGGCTCGGCGTCGTGGTCGACCTGGAGCGTCACTTTCGATCGATCGTCGGGGAGCCTATGGAAAGTGAGCGCGTGGAAAGTGAGCACGCGGGTCTGCTCTCGGGGCGGGCACCTGGAGCTCCACCGAGCGTTCGATCGAAGTCTTCATGTCTGGTCGCTCCTGCTCTTGGCCGCTCCTGGTCCTGGTTTCCGCTCGTGGTCCAGGCTCCGCAGCGGACGGCGCTCACCGACGTGCCGGCCGGCGGCCTCCGAGCGGCCGCCCCGGACGCGCGCCGGCATGGGATGTGATTGATCCGAGCCGTGGCCACGTCGCGCCGCTACGATCTGCGGCTCCACTCGGGCGATCCGGTGGCCCGACGATCTCTCCGAAGTCCCCTTCCGCGCCCCCTCACGGGGCCCAGCCCGCCCGATGCAAAGTCTCCCGCGCCCATCGAGCCCGCTCCACTCCACACGCCCCGCGGCCGAGTCAGGCCCCCAGCCCGCCGGCCGCGCCTCCAGGGAACGGGAGGAAGTGCCGACGAGAGCCACGGAGATGAGGCGCGAGATCGACTGGACGAACACCCTGTTCGTCGTCACGTCGCACGTCCTGGCGGTCGCCGCGATCGTGTGGGCGGCGGCGGTCCAGTGGTCGTGGTGGACGTTCGGCCTGGGCCTGTTGTGGTTCGCGCTGTGCGGCGTGTCGATCACCGGCGGCTACCACCGGCTGTTCTCGCACCGTGCGTACAAAGCGCGCTGGCCGCTGCGGCTGTTCTACCTGTTCTTCGGCGCGGCGGCGGTCCAGAACTCGGCGCTCAAGTGGTCGACCGACCATCGGCTGCACCACGCGAAGACCGACGAGGACGAGGACCCCTACAGCGTCCGCCGCGGCTTCTGGTGGGCGCACATCGGCTGGGTCTTCCACAAGGACCCGCAGATCGATCGCACGACGAACGTGCGCGACCTCGAAGACGACCCGCTCGTGCGGCTGCAGGACCGCTACTACGTCCCGATCGCGTTCCTCTCGGCCGCCGTTCTGCCCGGCCTGCTCGGCCTGCTCTGGGGCGATCCGATCGGTGCGATCCTGTTCGCCGGCTTCCTGCGCCTGGTGATCCAGTGGCACGCGACGTTCGCGGTCAACTCGGTCGCCCACTCGATCGGCTCGCAGCCGTTCTCGACGAACAGCTCCGCGCGAGACAGCTTCCTCACGGCGTTCATCACGCTCGGCGAGGGCTATCACAACTTCCACCACCGCTTCCAGGTCGACTACCGCAACGGCATCCGCTGGTTCCACCTCGACCCGACGAAGTGGTTCGTGTGGGGTCTGTCGAAGATCGGTATGACGTCGGACCTGCGGCGCACGCCCGCCGAGATGATCCGCCGAGCGCGGCTCTCGGTGCTCGGAGCGCAACGCGCGGCGTCCGGGGGCGACGCCTCGATCGAGGGCGGCACCTGATTTGCCGGCCAAAGGCCGCTCACGGCGGACGCCGGCCGGGGTTAGGATCGAGTCACGAACCCGGAGGAGCGCGCCAGCCTCGCCCATGACCGATCGACCTCAGCTCGGACCCGCACGCTCGACCACCGGCACCAGGCCGCGAGGAGCGGTCCGCTGATGGGGAAGAAACGAGGCAGCTTCTCCGCGGACAAACGGCGGCGCGAGCGCGACAAGGCGCGCAAGAAGCGCGAAAAGGCCGAGCGCAAGCAACTGCGCAAAGACGACAAGTCGGTCGACGAGGGCGTCGTCATCGAATACGACGAGCAAGGCTTCCCGATCGAGCCCGAAGCCTCCGACGACGCCGACGACCCCGAGGACGACGACGACGACGACGAAGAGGACGAGTCGTCGGTCGCAGCTCCCCCCGAGTGAGCGCAACGCCGCGATCGCGCGGCCCCTCGAAGCGCGCCTCGCTGCGGTCCTCGGAACGAGCCACCCGAAGCACCCCCGTGGCCGGGAACTGGCTCGCTTGCGTGTTGGCACGGGTGCGCGCCGGCGCCGCACGTGGCCGCGAACGGCCTCCAATCGACGTTCGGCCGGTGCGCAGGGCCTGCGCCGACGCGGAAAGCGCCGAAACGACGCCGTTCGCCGGTCTACGCCTCCGCGCCGGGCCCTTCCAACACGCAACCCAGCCAGTTCATTCGGCGAGATAGCCGAGGGCTTTGAGGTGCGCCCCCGCCTGCTCGCCCAGCACGCGGGCGTCGGCGTCGGCGTCGCCTCCGGCGGCGGCGGAGAGCTGGCGCAAGCTCTCCTGGAACGCGGTCACGCGTTCGATGCGGTCGGGGTCGGGCGCGAGGGGGGCGCGCTCGTGCGGGTCGGCGGCGAGGTCGAACGTCTCCTCCTCGATCTCGTTCACGAAGACGGTGTTCGCGTCGAGCGGTGACCAGATCGTCTTGATCGGACCGTGGCGCAACGCCGCCTTGTGCGCGAGGCCGTCGACCTCGGCGAACAGGACGCGGGACGGGCGCTCGGAGAACAGGTCGACGCCCTGGACGTGCGGGGGCGGCGGGACGTCGAGCGCGGCGAGAACGGTCGGGACGATGTCGACGAGCATCGCGGGCTCGGCGACGCTGGCGGGAGGCCGTCCGGGCACGCGGACGAGCAACGGGATGCCGACGAGCTCCTCGTACAGCGAGTGGCCGTGGCCGATCAGGCCGTGCTCGCCGATCTCCTTGCCGTGGTCGGACGTGATCACCACGACCGTGTCTTCCGCGAGTCCGAGCCGTTCGAGGCCGTCGAGCAGGCGGCCGACCGCCGCGTCCGCTTGGCGCACGGCTCCGTCGTACAGGTCGTCGAGCTGCGCGACCGCCTCGGGCGGCGGCTCGATCGGCTCGTAGAGGTAGCGGATCGCGTCCGCCGCGTCCTCGCGGCCGCGCAGCGGCGAGCCGATCGCTGCGAGGTGCTCGGCGGGCGGGTCGAACTCGTGCGCGGCGTACGTGTGGACGAACAGGAAGAACGACTGGTCCGCGTGCCGCTCCATCCAGCCGACGACCGCGTCGATCGAGCTCTCGCGGTACAGGTCGGCCGTCATCCCCGGGACCGCCTCGATCGTGCTGCGACCCGTGGCGGACTCGATGTTCGCGGCGGGGTCGACGAAGCCGTAGCGGTCGAAGCCGCGGTCGAGCTCGAACACCGGGTGCAGGTACGCGCCGCCGGTGAACGCGCCGGTCGCGTAGCCGCGCTCGCGCAGGATCCGGGCGAGCAGCCGCGTGCGCTGCGGATCGATCACGTCCTCGGTCTTCTGCACGCCGTGGAAGCTCGGGAACTGCCCGCTGAACATGCTGACGTGCGACGGCAGCGTGTACGGCGACTGCGCCCACGTGTCGGCGAACACCGTCGCGGTCCGGGCGAACGCGTCGATGCTCGGCGACGTGTCACGCTCGTAGCCGTAGCAGCCGAGCCGGTCCGCGCGCAGCGTGTCGATCGAGACGAGCACGAGGTTCGGCCCGACGCGCGCCGGGTCGGCGGGCACGATGCGCGGCTCGGCGAAGACCGGGATCGCGAAGCCGCGCGCGGCGGGCGCGGTGCTCGTGCGCAACTGCACCCACACGTCCTCGCCGTGCATCGCCGCGGGCAGGTCGCCCTCGATCGAGTGCCAGCGCGCGTCGTCGAGGCCGAGGCTCGGCGCGCTACGCCTCCAGCTCGCGAGCATCGGCCCGCCCGCGAGGCCGACCTCGCACCAGAACTCGACTTCGTCGAGCAGCTCGAGCTCGTCGTGCGGCACGAGCCCGGCGAAGAGCTCGACGCGCGCAGGCCCTTCCGGCGCGCGCAGGCGGTAGCGCGCGGCCGCGCCCGCGGGGACCGCGATCCCGCGGCGGGACGTCGCGGCGATCGTGTAGCGGCCGCGCAGCGGCTCGTCCTCGGACCAGTCCTGCACGTCGCGGCCTGCAGCCTCGGCGACGTAGCCGCGCGCGCCGGGCAGGACGAGCTCGACCGCGTCGAACGTCGCGTGCGGCTCGGTCGGATCGAGGTCGAGCTGCTGCGTGCACAAGATGCCGACCACGCGCGTCTCGGCGGTCGCGCGCACGACGAGCGTCACGCCGACGTCCTCCCGATCGCCGCGCACCGGATCGGACCAGTGCGTCGCGATGAGCGCGTCGCGCGCCGCGGCGAGGTCGCCGCGGGCGGGCAGCTCGGCCAGCTCGACGAGCCCGAGCCGCGCGCCGAGCTCGCGCGGCTCGCCGCGCACGCCGCGCACGCTCAGGGCCGCGCTCGCGAGCAGCGTCGCGCCGGGCTCGACGGGCACGAGCTGCAGCCAGCTCCCGCGGCCGCCGAGCACGACGCGGCCGTCGGGCTCGACGCGTGCCGCGGCGTGGAAGCGCTCGAGATCCTCGGGGCTCGGCTGCTCGCCGATGCGCGCGAGCGGCCACCACGAGTCGGGCGCTGCGCCGGTACCGGCGAAGAGCACGCGGCGCGCGGGCAGCGGGGCGGGCGGCACGTAGCGCTCGAGCTCGGCCTCGAGCACGCGGAGAGCGCGCGGCGGCGCGGGCTCGGAGCACGCGCCCACGAGCGCGAGAGCGGCTGCGAGGGCGGCGCAGGCGCGTCGCTCGGGACGGGTCGGGGGGCGCATGGCGAAGCGAGGAGTGTAACGGAGCGGCTCGCTGGACTGGCGGGGAGCGGACCCTATGGTGTCGCGCGTGAGCCCCTGGGTCCGTCCGAAGGCCGTGCGCCACGGCGACCGTCTCGTCGCCCGCGGGCTGTTCCTCCTGCTCCTCGCGCTGTTCACCGCGACGATGACGTCGCCGGGCGAGAACCCGGACGCGGAGACGGAGCTCCAGACGACCAGCGCGCTCGCGCGGACCGGACGGTTCGCGCTCGGCGGCACGCCGGAGGCCGCGGGCCTGATCGCGGCGCGACACGCGGTCCACGAGGGCGGGCCGGGCCGCGAGGGGCGCTACTACTCGTGGTTCGGCATCGGGCAGGCGCTCGCCGCGCTCCCCTTGTACGCCGCCGGCGCGGGGCTCGAGAAGCTGTTCCCCGCGATCGAGGAGCGGCACCGGCAGACGCTGCACATGGGCGTCGCGCGCAGCGAGTACTTCCAGCACCTGCTCATCGGCTGGCGCAACCCGCTGCTCTCGGCGTGGACCGCGTGGATGCTCGTCGTGTGCGCGCGGCGCGTCGGCGTCGGCCGCAAGCGCGCGTGGATCGTCGGACTGACGTACGGGCTGTGCACGTTCGCATGGCCGCAGGCGCGCTCGACGCTGAACGACGTGCAGGCGACGTTCTTCACGTTCGGCGCGTTCCACCTGTTGCTGCGGATCCGCGAGAGCTACGCGCGCGCGCAGCGGCCGGCAGCGCTCCACCTCGCGGCATTCGGCGCGTGCCTCGGAGGCGCGTTCCTGACGCGGCCGAGCAACGCGACGACGATCCCGATCCTGGCGCTCGCGGCGCTCGCGGTCCTCGTGCTCGGCCGGCGGTCGACGCCCGCGCGCCAGCCGCTCGCGCGCGAGCTCGCGTGGCTGTTCGGCCCCGCGTTGCTCGCGCTGGGCCTGTTCCTCGCGACCAACCAGTTGCGCTTCGGCGACCCGCTCGAGTGGGGCTACGGCGGAGCGGTCGGGCTGGACTTCTTCGGCTATCCGATCCCGCTCGGATTCGCCGGGCTGATGATCGCGCCGGGCAAGGGGCTCCTCTGGATGGCACCGGCGGTGCTGCTCGTCCCGCTGGGGATGCGCGTCCTCTGGCGGCGCGGCGACCGGCTCGTGCCGGTCGTCACGCTCGCCGTCTTCTTCGCGGTCCTGCTGCCGGTCGCGGCGACGTCGACGTGGCACGGCGCGTGGACGTACGGGCCGCGCTACATCCTGCCGGCGCTGCCGTTCCTGTGGCTCGCGCTCGCGCCCGTCTTCGACGTCGCCGCCGACCGACTGCGCGTCGCGGTGGCGCTCGGCCCGTTGCTCGCGCTCGGCACGGTCGTCGCGCTGCCGGGCGTGCTCGTCGACCACATGACGCACCAGGAGCTCGCGTCGAATGCGGCCGCGATCGCGTGGCCCGACACGCCGGGCGCGACCGAGCACGAGCGCAGCGGCGCGCAATTCATCAACTTCGCGTGGGACTGGCGCTTCGCGGCGCCGTGGGCTCACTGGCGGATCCTGCGCCACCGCGTCGCGATCGAGAGCGAGACCGCCGCCGACCAGTTCCCGGTGCGCGAGATCTTCTACCTGCCCTCGGACGTCGTCCTCGTGCCCACGCACGAGCGCAGCCGCGGCTTCCTCCACCTCGCCTGGGTCGACTTGGCGCGGCGGCTGTCGGGGCCCGTGTGGCCGGTGGTCCTGCTCGTGGGCGCGCTGATCGGGATCGGCGTCGCCTGCACGGTGCGCGGGCTGGACCCGGTGCACCGCTGAAGCCCTCGACCCGGGACCGCCCTCGTCGGCTCCGTCTTTCCAATTTCCTAGGTTCGGCTCCGGTCGGGCGCGAGCGCCTTCCGATACGGAGGCCGGGGCGGTCGCGCCCGCTACTGGGGAAACATGAGAAACGGGGAAGGACTGGCGCCGAGCGCGAGGCTCGGGCGCTCGTCGGCCGCTCGTCGCGGCGCGACGATGATCGAGGTGCTGCTCGCAGCGACCCTGGTCGTGGTGGGCGTACTCGCGTTCACTCGCTCGATCGTCGCATCGATCGAGACGACCGCGACCACGAGCGAGGCCGCGCGGGCGAACGAAGCCGCGCGCCAGATGCTCGAGACGCTGCGCGGCACCGAGTTCGACGACGTCTTCGCGCTGTTCAACGCGACGGGCGCGGACGACCCGGGGGGCGCAGACAGCGCGCCCGGAGCGGCGTTCGCGGTCACGGGGCTGGCTCCCCTCGCCAACGACGTCGACGGGCTCCCCGGCGAGATCGTGTTCCCGTCGGGAGCGACCGCGTCCGAGCTGCGCGAGGACCTCGACGACCTGCGGCTCGGCATGCCGCGCGACCTGAACGGCGACGGCGCGGTCGACGGGAACGACCACGCGGCGGACTACGAGCTGCTCCCGGTCCTCGTGCGCGTCGAATGGCGCGGAGCGAACGGTCCGGGGCGCGTCGAGCTGAAGACCATTCTGGCGGACTATTGATCATGGGCGCCCACGGACACGCACGCGCGCGCAAAGCCTCCGGCGGCTTCACCGTCGTCGAGCTCGCGTTCAGCATGGTGCTGCTCGGGACGCTGCTCGGCGCGACGTTCATGCTCACGCAGGGCGGGCTGAGCGCGTTCCGCAGCACCGATCTGCGCACGAGCGCGGAGAGCCGCGCGCGTCGCGCCCTCGACCGCGTCTGCGCCGAGCTGGTGCGCGCGAGCGAGGCGACGCTCTTCCCGGACGCGAGCGGCCAGTTCGGCACCGACACGCTCAGCTACAGCCAGGTCGTCGGCCTCGACGCCGGCGCAGTGCAGTTCGGCCCGACGATGCGCATCGCGTTCGAGTACGCCGAGGGCGAGCTCGACGACGGCGTCGACAACGACGGGAACGGCGTCGTCGACGACGGGGTCATCGTGATGACGACGAACGTCGGCGAGGCGAACGAGACGCGCATCGTGCTGTGCCGCGACGTCAGCGAGCTGCTCGAGGGCGAGACGGTCAACGGCGACGACGACAACGACAACGGCGTGATCGACGAGGCGGGCTTCTCGATCCGGCGCGTGGACGACGTGATGTTCGTGCGCTTGTCGATCGAGCAACGCGGCGCGCAGGGCGAGCTCGTGATCGTCACGGTGGAATCCGCAATCGAACTGAGGAACTGACATGCAGACGAGACGCACACCCGCGCCGGCGCGCCGAGGCAGCGCGCTCGTCGCCATCACCGCGGTGCTGACGACGCTGGCCATGCTCTCGCTCGCGCTCTTGGCGACGACCGGCAGCGCGAACCGCGAGCAGGTGTCGGCGGCGAAGACGTTGACCGCGCAGTACGTGGCCGAGGCGGGCCTGGCGACGGCGATGGTCCAGATCCAGAGGGGCGATTCGGGCGCTGTCGGCAGCGCGGACGAGCCGCTCGCGTTCGGTACGTCGTCGCTCTGGGTCGAGGAGGTCGACCTCGGCGGCGGCAATACCTCGCTCGTCGCGAGCGGGGTGAGCGGCGCGACGGGCGCCAGCGCCGAGCTCGTCGTCCAGAAGGTCGCCTCGTCGATCTACTCGTACGCCGCGTTCGGGGACGAGACGACGCGCATCGAGAGCAACGCGCACGTCGACAGCTACGACGCCACTCTCGGCACCTACGAGTCGCAGGCGACCGGCACGGGCAACGACGCATTCGCCAACGACGATGGCACCGTCGGATCCAACGGCAATATCGAGGTGCTCCAGAACGGCGAAGTGCACGGCGGCGCACACGCAGGACCCGGACGGACCACTTCCGTCCTAGGCAACGCGATCGTGACGGGGGCGACCACACCCTCCCCCTCATCCGTCGCCCTCCCGCCCATCGAGGTGCCGGCGATCGCGACGACCGGCG
>CAZGTQ010000315.1:0-15228 GCA_964528575.1 uncultured Planctomycetaceae bacterium
CGGATCGGAACGGCAACTCGAGACTCTCGGGGAACGACTCGGCGCGGACTGCAGATCGCGATCGCTTGCTGATCCGAGCTACGTCCGGGTCCCGCGCCCACCGATGGTGGGCCTGCGTGGAGTTGAACCACGGACCTCCCGCTTATCAGGCGGACGCTCTAACCAACTGAGCTACAGGCCCGAATCGCCGCAGCCCCGATGCCATTGGCAGCGAACCGAAGTCCGAGGCCGGGCGCGAGCGCTGAGCGCGCGAGAGCCGCCCGGAACAGGCCGGTACGGATCATGGGAGAGAGAGAAGAAGAGGGGGGCCCTCGTTACCGTGCGAGCATCCTATGCTGCCACTTCGGTCCCGATCCGAAGATCGAGAGCCAAAGCGTCTAACTTTTCCGTTAGAAAGGAGGTGATCCAGCCGCAGGTTCCCCTACGGCTACCTTGTTACGACTTAGTCCCAATCACGGAGCTCGCTTTCGGCGCCGTCCTCCCGAAGGTTGGACAAAGCGACTTCGAGCGCTCCCCGCTTTCGTGGCTTGACGGGCGGTGTGTACAAGGATCAGGAACATATTCACCGCGTCATGGCTGATACGCGATTACTAGCGATTCCAACTTCATGCAGGCGAATTGCAGCCTGCAATCCGAACTGGGGCCGGCTTTTTGGGATTGCCTCCACCTCACGGTCTCGGGACCCTCTGTACCGACCATTGTAGCACGTGTGTCGCCCTAGCCATAAGGGCCATGATGACTTGACGTCATCCCCACCTTCCTCCGTTTTGACAACGGCAGTCTCGCTAGAGTCCCCGGCATTATCCGCTGGCAACTAACGACAAGGGTTGCGCTCGTTACGGGACTTAACCCAACATCTCACGACACGAGCTGACGACAGCCATGCAACACCTGCACACGTTCCGCCTCCGAAGAGGTGTCACTCCCCTTTCAGGGAGCTAATCCGTGCAAGTCAAGGCTAGGTAAGGTTCTTCGCGTTGCTTCGAATTAAACCACATGCTCCACCGCTTGTGTGAGCCCCCGTCAATTCCTTTGAGTTTTACCCTTGCGAGCGTACTCCCCAGGCGGGGCACTTAACACATTAGCTCCGGCAGGGAACGCCATAGGCGCGCCCCCTACCTAGTGCCCATCGTTTACGGCCAGGACTACCGGGGTATCTAATCCCGTTCGCTACCCTGGCTTTCGCACCTCAGCGTCAGACACGGTCCAGTGAGCCGCTTTCGCCACCGGTGTTCCTCCAGATATCTACGCATTTCACCGCTCCACCTGGAGTTCCACTCACCCCTACCGTCCTCGAGCCCGCCAGTATCAAATGCAGTTCCCCGGTTGAGCCGGGGGCTTTCACATCTGACTTAGCGGACCGCCTACGTGCGCTTTATGCCCAGTGATTCCGAACAACGTTTGCACCCTCCGTCTTACCGCGGCTGCTGGCACGGAGTTAGCCGGTGCTTCCTCTCGCTTTGGTCGACCCGAAGGTTTTCCTATAGCGTGACAGCAGTTTACAACCCGAGAGCCTTCATCCTGCACGCGGTGTCGCTCCGTCAGGCTTTCGCCCATTGCGGAAGATTCTCGACTGCAGCCTCCCGTAGGAGTCTGGGCAGTGTCTCAGTCCCAGTGTGACGGATCATCCTCTCAGACCCGCTAGCCATCATCGCCTTGGTAGGCCGTTACCCCACCAACTAGCTAATAGCCCGCAACCCCCTCCCGGAGCAGTGGAGACCACCGTTTACCGGGGAGGAGATGCCTCCTCCCGGGACCATCCGGCATTACCCATCGTTTCCAATGGTTATTCCGATCTCCAGGACAGGTTGGTTACGTGTTACTCACCCGTTCGCCGCTTTACTCGCACCCGAAGGCGCTTTCACGCTCGACTTGCATGCCTAATCCACACCGCTAACGTTCGTTCTGAGCCAGGATCAAACCCTTCAATTACTTGATTTCGCTTGATCTATGGTCTTTAGGGAGCGTCCGTCCGGCTCGACGCGGACCGAGGTCCGTGCCGGGTCGATCCAGGACACTCCAATGCTCGCACAGGCATTCAAGGGCCACCCTCGTTTTCAAAGAACGCACCGCTCCCGCATCGACCCCCGCAGGGGCCCGTGGGCGGCGGTTGTTCCGCTCCGTCGCGCGCACCGCGTTCCTCTCGCTGGGAGGCGCTTGCCGCGCGTCGGGGAGGCAGATAGTAGGCTCTTCCGGCCTGCCGTCAAGCGGTCGGGAAGAAAATGTGGCGGAGGCGCCCATTCCGAGCGCAAGCCCTTCCCCATACGGTGGTTAGGAAGAGCGGAGGCGTAGAAGAAGCCTGCCGGATCAGGGCTGGACAACCACCTCGGAGCCCACGGGGACGATCTCGGCGAGCTCGAGCACGTCCTCGTCCTGCATCCGCACGCAGCCCAAGCTCACGGCCTGGCCCACCGTCTCCGGCTCGTCGGTCCCGTGGAACCCGAGCGAGGTCTCGCGCCCGTCCGGGTAGGTCCACCCCACCCAGTAGGCTCCGAGCGGGTTCTCGGGGTGCCCGTGCGGGATCGGCGCCTCTCCGGGACCGGGGAACCACATCGGCTTCTCCTGCTTGTCACCCACGAGGAACCGCCCGACGTACGTGTCCTGGCCCGGCCGACCGATCGCGACCTCCCAGGCCGCCGCGACCTCGCCCCCGAGCAAGTAGAGCACCCATCGCGCGTCGAGGTCGACGAGCGTGCTCGCCTGGTCGAGCGGGACGCGCAGGATCTCCCCGGCCTGCAGGTAGCGACCGCCGGCGCGGTTCGCGCGCTCGATCAGCCCCGTGCAAATCGTGCGCTCGGGGTGACGCGCGAGGAAGCGCTTGCGGATGCCCGTCATCGTGTCTCCGCCCTCGACCCGCACCTCCTCCGCCGGCCAGTCGCTGCGCGGATTCCAGCGGTGCCCCGCCTGCGCGCGCTCGAGACCGGCCGTCCAGCGAGCGAGCGCGGCCCGGTCGGGCGGCCACGGCGCTCCGATCTCGCCGAGCAGCAGATCGGAGTACCCGCGCGCCGCGGCCGCGAGGTCGCCGCTCGCGAGCGCAGTCCCGGCCGTCTGTTCTGCGATCGCCATCGCCATGCCGCGCGCCAGCGGCGTCGCGGCGCGCGGCGCGCGGGGCAGCCCCACCTGGGGCCGCCCGACCGCGTGCGCGAGCAGCACGAGCTCGTCGGCGTGCAGCGTGCTGTCGTCGATCCTCCCGATGAGCGCCTCGGCGCGCGCGAAGTCGCCGGCGCGCGCCGCGGCGAACGCGGCGGCGAGGAACGCGCGCGGCCCGCGCCCCTCGACCTGCGCGAGCCAACTCTCGACGCGGGCGTGCTCGGCGTGGGCGAGCATCGCCCCGAGCGTCACCACCAATGGATCGCCCGCGCCCCCCGCGACGTCCGCGAACGGCGAAGCGGACGGAGCGACGAGCGGCTCCGGCGGAGCGACGGGCGGCGTCGCGGGCGCCGAGGCCCGTGAGCGCACGGACTCACCGGAAACGACGGCGGGATCGGCGGGAGCGGCAGGCCCATCGCTGGCGACGGTGTTCGCGGGCGCTGCCGGCTGCTGCGCGCCCGCGCCGGGATCACCCGCGGCGCCGACGTCGGCCCGGGGATAGAAATGCAGGACGGCCCAGAACGACAGCCCCCCGAGGAGGAGCAGGAGAAGTGCGCGCATCGGCTCGCGCGGGGTGTCGGATCCCCGCGTCCATGGGGCAAGCGGATCGGGACGGCCGGGGCTCGACGCTGCCGCGAGGTCGAGCGAGAGCGAGAGCATGAGGGAAGCTCCCGACAGCGCCGTGCCCGGGAGGATCCTGAACCGGTTCGTTCAGGTGGGCCCGATCACCACGCGGTCCTGCCGCGTCGGAACGAAGTGGGCCCTGGAAACGCGTGTTAGGCTCGAGGATTCGTCCGGGTTCACGAGCGCCGTCAGGTGGGCTTCCGGACGGAACGTAGCATCCGAGGAGCCCTCGGACAACGCGGCCCACGCCGCGCTCTACCAACCCGCGGCGCGGATCTCGCTCGCGATCCGTTCGGCGAGCGCGAGCGCGCGGCGGCCGTCCTCCCCCGCCACCACGGGCCGCTCGCCCGAGCGCACGCAGCGCAGGAACGCGTCGAGCTCCGCCTGCAGCGGCCGCTCGCCGCCGAGCTCGAGCTCGGTCACCGACAGGATGTCGTCGCCGAGCTCCTCGCTCATCGCCGCGAGCGCCTCGGGGGGCTTCTCGCGCAGCGCCTCGCGCGCCTCCTCCCACCGCGGTCCCTTGCGCACGAGCAGCCCGTAGTTCTTGTGGAAATCGAGGCTGACGTAGCTCTCGGGCGAGAAGAGCCGGAAGCGACGCAGCGGCTGGAGCGACGCGCGGCTCGCCGTGACGTTCGCCCGGCCGCCGCCACGGAAGACGAGCCGCACCGACGCGATGTCCTCGGCGTCCGTCAGGATCCGCCCACCGGCCGCGTCGACGCTCACGACCTCGTCGCGCATCAGCTCGAGCACGAGGTCGAGGTCGTGGATCATCAGGTCGTGCACGACGCCGACGTCGAGCGCGCGGAAGCCGAACGTCGCCATCCGGTGGCACTCGATGAAGCGCGGCACGATTCCGAGCTCCTGCACCCGCCGCACGCCCGGCTGGAAGCGCTCGACGTGCCCGACCGCGAGGGCCGCGCCGCCGCGCGCGGCCGCCGCGATCAGCCGGTCCGCCTCCTCGAGGTTCGCCGCGAGCGGCTTCTCGACCAGGCACGCCAGACCGCGCTCGAGCAGCGGCGCCGCCACGGTCGCGTGAGCCGACGTCGGCACGACGACGCTGACCGCCTCGACGTCGGCCGGCAAATCGTCCGCCGAGCGCAGCGCGCGGCAGCCGAGCTCGTCGGCGAGCGCCCCAGCGCGCTCCGCGTCCCGGTCGACGACCGCGACGAGCTCCGCTTCGGGATGCGCGGCCCAGATGCGCGCGTGGATCCGCCCCAGGTGGCCGACGCCGACGACGGCGACGCGCAGGCGCTCCCCCCGGCGGACGCCCGTCACGCTCGCCCCCGTCGCACGGAGCCCATCACGCCTCGGCCATCGTGAACGTGAGCAGCGCCTCGCACACGATGCGCCCCGCGACCGTCCCGACGCCGCGCACTTGGCCGAACTGGCCCTTCATCCGCACCGTCTCGACCTCGATGCGCAACTGGTCACCCGGCGTCACCGGCGCGCGCAGCTTGACCTTGTCGATCGCCCACAGAACGGCGAGCTTGCCCGTGTTCTCGAGCTTGCGCAGCAGGAGCACGCCCGCGAGCTGCGCCATCGCCTCGAGCTGCAGCACGCCAGGCATGAGCGGCGCCTCGGGGAAATGGCCCATGAAGAACGGCTCGTTGATCGTGACGTTCTTGATGCCCACGGCGCGCTGGTAGCCCTCGATCTCGATCACGCGGTCGATCAGGAGGAACGGGTAGCGGTGCGGGAGCATCCGCATGACCTCGCGCACGTCCAGGCCGGACTCGCGCACGATCAGCCCGCGCGCCTCCTGCTGCTGCATCAGGTCGACGAGCCGGTGCACGAGCTCCGCGTTCGTCGCGTGACCCGAGCCCGTCGCGATCACGTGCGCGTGCAGGTCGGCACCGAGGAGCTGCAGGTCGCCGAGCAGGTCGAGCATCTTGTGCCGCACCGGCTCGTTCGGCATCCGCAACTGCGTCTGCGGATCGCCGAGCACGACCGTGTTCTCGCGCGTCGCGCCCTTGCCGAAGCCCGCGCGGCGCAGCTCGTCGACCTCGGACGCGAGACAGAACGTGCGCGCGGCGGCGATCTCGCTCGTGAACGTCTCGGGCGAGACCTCGAGCTGGAGCGAGCCGTTCGGCACCCCGGGCTCCTCGAACGTCGCGATGTACTGGAGCGTCAGCGCCGGCCGGTCGGGCGGCAGCGCGACCAGCGTGGCGCGCCCGTTGCGCACGTAGACCGGCCGGTCGAGCCGGAAGCAGCGCGCCTCGGCCCGTTGCTCGACGATGCCGGCCTGCTGGAACAGCTCGACGAGCTCCTTCGCGCTGCCGTCGAGCGCCGGCAGCTCCGGGCCGGAGAGCTCGACGGTCAGGTTGTCGATGCCGAGCCCGTTGCAGACGGCGAGGAAGTGCTCGACCGTGTCGACGTTCGTCCCGTTGCGCTGCAGGCGCGTCCGGCGGTCCTTCGACGAGTGGTAGGCGATGCGCGCCGGGATCGGGAGCGCGTCCGCGACGTCGGTGCGCACGAACTCGATCCCCGTGCCCTGAGCCGCGGGCAGGACCCGAGCCTGCACCGAATCGCCGGTATGGATCCCGACGCCGGAGAATTCGACGGCGGTCCGCAAAGTACGTTGAAGGCGGGTCACGATGGAGCGCTCGACAGGGCGACGACGCCCCACTGGGCCAGTGGTGTAGCCGTCCCCCGCGGGGGTGTCAACCGGATCCGGTTGCGGTCAGAGGCCGATCGAGAAGTTGATCACGCGCGTGTCGTCGCCGTCCCCCTCGCGGATCGGGAAGCCGAACGTGAGCGTGATCGGCACGGGGACCGTGAGCCCGATGCCGAAGCCGATCGACGCGCGAAGCTCGTCGACGTCCAGCGTGAAGGGTTCGGGATCGAGCACGCCCCAGTCGAGGAAGAGGAGCCCGCGCACCGCCTCGATCGGGTCGACCGATCCGGCGGGGACGTTCGTCAGGAGCGGAATGCGGTACTCGATCGAGCCGTTCAGGTACGTCTCGCCGCCGATCGGGAAGCCGTCGCGGTTGGGACCGACGCCGCGGAAGTCGAAGCCGCGCAGCGTGCCCGAGCCGCCGAGGAAGGAGCGCTCGGTGTAGGGGACGTCGTCCGTGTCTCCGAACGGCTGGCTCACGCCGAGCCCGAGCTCGAGCTTGTATCCGGTGCGCACTCCCTCGCGCTCGAGCGACGTCAGGCCGTAATACTCGCCGCGCACCGTCGCCGAGGCGAACTCGAAGTCGCTGCCCCAGGCGTCGTCGTACACCTCGACGCCGGCGAACAGCGTGTGCCCCTCGCGCGGGAAGAGGAACGAGTCGAGCTCGCGCCAACTGTAGCCGATCTCGACCAGGTTCAGGTTGTTCGACCCCTCTTGAGCGAGGAGCTGGTCGGGCACCGCCGGCGGGTCGATCAGCGATGGCTCGCCGCCCGTCTCGATGTCGTCGACGCGCACGTCGCCCAGCCCGAAGCCGACGAAGACCGACGAGTCGGCGGTCACTTGGCGACCGAAGCGCACCTGCGCCGAGCGGCGCCGCTCGTCGTGCGTCTCGTAGATGCGGAACGACTGCTCGAGCGTGAAATCGAAGCTGATCCGGTCGCGGTGCGTGCCGAACAGGTCCGGCTCCTGGAAGCGCAGCCGACCGCGCGTGAGCTCCGTGCCGGGCGAGAAGATCAGCTCGAGCCGCTGTCCGGCGCCGTGGAACGCTTCCTTGCGCCCGACCTCCTCGAACATGTTCCAGAACGAGGTCGGCGGCGAGAACAGGTCGAAGTTCGCCATCGTCAGCGACACGGTGCCGAACAAGCCGAGGTTGCTCCCGGCGCCGCCGCTCACGTTGAACTGCAGGACCTGCCCCTCCTCGACGACGTACTCCAGGTCCTTCCAACCCGGCTCGCCGGTGTCGACGAAGCGGAACGTCGGTTCGGGGTGGTCGAGGCGGTTGAACGGGTCGGTGAAGTAGCCGAGCCCGCGCAGGCGGCTCAGCGAGCGCTGGATCTGGCCGAGGTCGGCGACCTGACCGGGAAAGACCGTCAACTGCCGGCGCACGACGCGGTCCTCGGTGTGCGCGGTTCCCTGGAAGCGGATCTCGCGGATGCGCTGCTGCTGTCCCTGCGCGATCCGGTACGTCAGGTGGACGCGCTTGTTCTCGTAGTCGTACACGCGCACCGGATCGAGGAACTGCCAGCGCTCGGCGTCGTTGAGCGAGGAGTGCGCGAGATAGCCGCGCTCGCCGTAGTAGTCGAGCAACGCGCGTCGGTCGCGGCGCAAGCGGATCTCGTCGTACTGCACCCCGGGCTGGAGCTCGAGCAGCTCGAGCAGCTCCTGCTCGGGAAAGAGCAGCTCGGCCGGCTCCTCCACCGGCGCCGCCCGCTCGTCCGGGGCCGGAACCAGCCGCACGGCCTCGACGCCGAGCGAGCCCATCGTGTACGGCTCGCCCTCGTCGATCGCGATGTGGATCGTCACCCACTCGCGATCGTCGTCGAACTCGAGCCGATGGACATCGACGACCGCGTCGAGCCAGCCGCGCTCGCGGTACACCTGGCGCATCGCCAGCACGTCCGCGTCGAGCGTCTCCTCGACGAAGTCGTCCTTGAACAGGAACCCGAGGAACGGCGAGCCGAGCTCGGGATTCGCGTACTCGACCAGCCCGCTCTTCCACGGCCAGATCCCGCGCTCGGGCAGCGACTCGTTGCCGCGGATCACGACGTCCCAGACGTGGACCGCGGGCCCTTCGCGGATCTCGAAGATCACGTCCGGCGGCGCGTCGGCGGTCGCGGGCCGCTCGACGACGACGACTTCGACGAAGTGGAAGCCGTTGCGCCGGTAGTTGTCGATCAGGCGCCTGCGCACGCGCTGCGCCTCGTTCGCGTAGAGCTCCTCGCCCGGGTCGAGGCGCGCCCACTCGAGGATCGTCGCGAGCGAGAATTCCTCGTGGCCGACGAAGCGCGGCTCGAGGTCGACCGGCATCTCGATCGCGAGCACGACGAGCTCGATGCCGCCCTCGACGTCGCGGTAGTTGACCGTCACCTGGATGCGGCGCGTGTCCCACAGACGCCGCACGCCACGGGTGAGCGCCTCCTTGTCCAGCGGCTCGCCGATCGTCTGGCCGAGCGCGGCGACGGCGACCGACTCCGGCACGCGCTGCAGCCCCTGGACCTCGATCGCGAGCACGTCGGGCTCCAGCTTCGGCGCCGGCGGCGGCTCCGAGCCCGAGGGAGGCAGGTCCTGCCACGGGGCCGCGCCGGCGGAAGCGCCGGAAGCGAACACGAGCAGCGCTGCGAGGAGGAGGCGTAGCAACCGGCTACCGGGGGGTGGGTCGCTGGCGGACTGCCGGCGAGCGCGCAGGATAGCCTCGCAGCCTGGCCGTTCGAGGCCCGCGTCCAGGAAGACCCCTCCCGGGCGCCGGGCGTCAGTCGAGCGGCGCGATCGACTCCGCCACGCCGAGCTCGCGGTTCTCGAAGCGCATGGTGTCGGGGAAGAACTGCAGCCGCACGATGCCCGTCGGACCGTTGCGGTGCTTGGCGACGAACACCTCGGCGAGGCCGCGGTTCTCGTCGGTGCGGTACTTCTCGTAGTACTCGGGCCGGTAGAGGAGCATCACGACGTCGGCGTCCTGCTCGATCGAGCCCGACTCGCGCAGGTCGGCGAGCTGCGGCCGCGGGGGATCGCGCGACTCGACTTGGCGGCTCAGTTGCGCGAGCGCGACGACGGGGATGTTCAGCTCGCGCGCGATGCCCTTGAGCATCCGCGAGATGCTGCTGATCTCCTGCTGGCGGCTCTCCGCGCCGGGATAGCTCAGGAGCTGCAGGTAGTCGACGACGATCAGGTCGAGCCCGTGCCGCGCCATGATGCGCCGCGCGCGGCTGCGCAGCGACATCGCCGTGACGTGCGGCGAGTCGTCGATGAAGAAGGTCATGTCGCGCAGCTCGTCGGCCGCCGCGGCGAGATCGGAGTGCTCCTCGCCCGTCAGGCGCCCCGTGCGCAAGCGGTGGCCCTCGACGCGCGCGCGCGTGCAGAGCATCCGCTCGACGACCGACAAGCGGCCCATCTCGAGGCTGAACAGCAGCACGGACGGCTTGCGGTCGAGCCACTCGGGGATCGACGACGCGGCGCGCTCCATCACGTTGAGCGCGAACGCGGTCTTCCCCATCGACGGACGCGCGGCGACGACGACGAAGTCCCCCGCATTGAGCCCCGAGAGCTTCTCGTCGAGGTCGTGGAAGCCCGTCGTCAGGCCCGTGAGCCCCTGGCGGTGAGAGCGCGCATCGATGCGCTGGAAGGCCTCGGTCAGGATGCCGGAGAGCTCCTGCACGCCGTCGCCGCGCTGCGCGCGCGCGAGGTGGAACATCTTCTGCTCGCACTCGTCGAGCAGCTCGTGCACCGCCTCGCCGTCGGGGCGGGTGTCGAAGGCGCGACCGAGGATCTCGCTCGCCTCGCGGATCAGCGAGCGCAGGATCGACGTCTCCGACACGATGCGCGCGTGGTGCGTGAAGTGCGCCGAGGACGTGACCGACTGGGCGAGGTCGACGAGGAACGCGCGCCCGCCGAGCTCCTCGAAGCGCCCCTCGGCCCGCAGCGCCTCGCCGAGCGTCACGAGCTCGACGGGCATCCCCTTCTCCGCGAGCCGGACGAGCGCGCCGTAGACCGTCCCGAGGCGCTTGTCGAAGAAGTCGTCGGCGCGCACGATCTCGGCGGCCTCGACGACGCGCTCGGGATCGAGCAGGAGCGAGCCGAGCAGGGCGCGTTCCGCTTCGAGGTTGTGGGGCGGCTCGCGCCGGCCGGCGGGCTCCTGGCTCATGTTCTCCACATGTGCGTCTCCACGTGTGCGACTCCACGTGCGTCTCCTCGCTCGTGTCGCGGCGCGTCGAGAGGCTCGTGCGAGGCTCTTGGCGAAGCTCGTGGCTCGCAGACCTCGTACGGCGGCTCGTCGTGCGCGCGACAGTCGCAGGATACCGCGTCGCGCGCGAAGTCCGTCGTCCCTTTCGACCTCGGTCTCGCACGCGCAGGACGCGCAACGCGCAACGCGCGTCGTGCGCACGAGATGCGCGAGCGAACACGCGCCGAAATGCGCGAGGCCCGCCGCACGCTCGCGTGCGACGGGCCTCTTTCGCGCGCGCTCGATCAGGCGCTCGCGCCCTCGACGACGAGCTCGACCTCCGCGTTCTTCTCGTCGCGGACGTGCACCGGCACCTTGTACGTGCCGACCTCCTTGATGGGGTGCTCGAGCCGCACGTTGCGCTCCTCGACCGGGTGGCCGGCCTCGGCGAGCAAGCGCGCGACCGTCGCCGCGTTGACCGAGCCGAACAGGCGACCGCTCTCGTCCGCCTTCTCGGTCGTCTTCAGCTTGACGCCCGACAGCGCCTGGATCCTGGCCGTCACGTCCGCGGCGAGCGCGGCCTCGTCGAGCGCCAGCCGATCGCGGCGGCGCTCCATCGACTTGACGTTGTCGGCCGTCGCCTGGATCGCGAGCTTGCGCGGCAGCAGGAAGTTGCGCGCGTAGCCGACGCTGACCGAGACGACATCGCCGCAGCGCCCGACGCCCTGAACGTGCTCCCGTAGGAGGACTTCGACGTTCTTCATGTCTTCCTCCGCTCAGCCGACGAACGGCAACAGGCCCACGTGGCGGGCGCGCTTGACCGCGGCCTTGAGCGAGCGCTGCTGCTGGGCGGTGAAGCCCGTCCGGCGCCGCGACTGGATCTGCCCTTGCGGGCCGAGGAACTTCACGACCGTGGCGATGTCCTTGTAGTCGAACACGCGCGGTCCCGGAATCGTGCGCACGGGCCGCGGCGGGGGCGGGCTGCTGCGACGGAAGCGGGCCATTATTCGTCCTCCTTGTCGTCGTCCGAGCCGTCGGCGGTCACGCCGACGCGCTCACGCCGGCGCCCACGCCGGTCGTCGTCCTCGTCGCCGTCGTCGGAATCGGAGTCGCTCCGCTCGCCGTCGCCCTGGGCACCCTCGCCCTGGAGCGGGCTGTAGTAGCCGATCTCGTCGGCCGGCGGCGCGGGCATGACGAAGTCGGCCGCCTGCTCGGCCGCTGCGAGCTCCGCCTCGCTCGCGGGGACCTCCTCCACGCGCAGCACGAGGTAGCGCAGGATCCCGTCGGTCAGGTCGAGCTCGCGCTGGAAGCCCTGGATGCGCTCGATGGGGAGGGTGTAGTGGACGAGCAGGTACGTCGCCCGCAAGCGCCTCTCGATCGGGTAGGCGAGCTTGCGCTCGGCCCATCGGCGGGCGGTGCGGACCTCGGCTCCGTGCTTCTCGAGCAAGCCGGTCACGCGCGCCTTGGCGCTCGACCAGTCCGCTCGCACGAGCTCGTTGTCCAACAGGAACATGCCTTCGTAGATCGCAGTCAAGCTCACCTCTCTGAGGGGCGGCGGGCCGGCGCTTCGCGCGTCAACCCTGGGACCAGCGGCTGTGGAACCGCGTCATGCACTTCTCGATGTCCCCGGTGAGGCACCAGTCGAGGATCGCTTCGGCCGCTTCGGCCACCGCGATGTCGACGTCGGTGCGCTCGTCCGGGGTGAACGGAGAGAGCACGTGACGCGCCGCGTCGGTTCTCGGCCGGCCGATGCCCACGCGGATGCGCGGGAACGCATCGGTGCCGAGGTGTTCGACGATGGAACGCATCCCCTTCTGACCTCCGCTCCCGCCGTGCGGCCGGATGCGCACCCGGCCGACGGGCAGGTCGAGGTCGTCGTAGACCACGAGGACGCGCTCGGGAGGAACCTGGCGCGCACGCGCCAGGGGAGCGACGACCGTGCCCGAGAGGTTCATGAACGTCTCGGGCAGCACGAGCAGCACGTCCGGCTCGAACGAGCGTGCCCAGCGGAAGTCGCGCAGACCGTGGTTGTCCTCGAGGTCACGCGGGGATCGAAAGAGCAGGCCTTCGTGGCGCGCGAGGTGCTCGAGCACCTCGTACCCCACGTTGTGTCGAGTGCCCCGGTAGTCGGGGCCGGGATTGCCCAGGCCGACGACGAGCTTCACGCGGAGCCTCGCGACGAGCCCGCGCGGCCTGGGGACGCGCCGGGGCGGCCGAGCGGGCGGGACATGGTAGGGCGCGCCGGCCGGCGTGGGAAGCCGCGCCTCGGCACGGCCTCCCACGGTCCGCAGGCGGCTGCGCTCACTCCTGTGTGTTCAGCCTCTCACTCCTCGGGCGCCAGGGGTGCCGGCGTCGTCGGCTCGCCCTCGGCCGCGGCCGGCTCGACGTCGAGGCCGCGCGCGGTCGCGAGGTTCGCCACGGGCATGTTCGGGTCGCTGACGAGGCGCATGCCCTCGGGGAGCTTGATCTCGCCGGCGTGAAGGACCCGGTCGAGGTTGAGCCGCTCGATCGGGATCACGATCGAGTCGGGGATGTTCGCCGGGAGCGTGGCGACGAGAATCGTGTTCGCCAGGTGGTTGACGATGCCTTCGGTGGTGTTGCCGACGAACTCGAGCTCGACCTCGACCTCGATCTCCTGGCCGCGCACGACGCGGCGGAACTCGACGTGCAGGATCTCGTCGCCGAAGGCGTCGTACTGGAACTCGCGGACCAGCGCGGTCTCCGTCGTTCCGTCGATCTCGATGTCGAACAGGTGCTGGTGATGACGCCGCGCGGTCGCGAGCTCGCGCTGCTCGATGCTGAGGTCGAGGTGGGCGCCGTCGCCGCCCTGGATGCTGCACGGGATCCGGCCTTCTTGCCGTAGCTTGCGGGCGTAGCGGCTGCCGACGCGGTCGCGCTTCTGTGCCTTGAGTGTGTAGCTCATTCGATCGTCTCCCTGGATGGTTCGAACACAGGGTCGGGGGCGGTCAGCGGTCGAGCTCGTCGAACAGCCGGCTGACCGATTTGCTGTCGTGGATGTTGCGGATCGCGCGCGCGAGCAGCGGCGCGACCGACACGGTCTGCAGGAGCTTGGGCGTGCCGCTCCGCAGGGGGATCGTGTCCGTCGCGAGCAGGGTGTCGGCCTGGCACGCGTCCAGCCGCTCGACCGCCGGGCCGCAGAACACGCCGTGCGTGACCGCGATGATCACCCGCTGCGCGCCGTGGTCCCGCACGATCCGCGCGGCCTCGGTGATCGAGCCCGCGGTCGAGATCATGTCGTCGACGATGATCACGTTGCGGCCCTCGACGGCGCCGATCACGTGCTCGATCGCGATCTCGGAGCCCGACAAGCGCCGCTTGTCGACGATCGCGAGGTCGGCGCCGAGCCGCTGCGCGTACGAGCGCGCCATCTTGATCCCGCCGACGTCCGGCGTCACGACGCAGGGCCGCTCGACCTCCATCTCGCGGATCGCCTGCAGCAGCACGGGCTTCGCGTACATGTGGTCGACGGGGATCTCGTAGAAGCCCTGGATCTGCGCGGCGTGCATGTCGATCGTCAGCACGCGGTCGGCGCCGGTGTTGCTGATCGTGTTCGCGACGACCTTCGCGCTGATCGGGACGCGCCCCTCGTCCTTGCGGTCCTTGCGCGCGTAGCCGTAGTACGGCATGACCGCGGTGATGCGGCCGGCGGACGCGCGGCGCAGGCAGTCGATCAGGAGCAGGAGCTCGATCCAGTTCTCGTTGACCGGCGGGCACGTCGGCTGGAGCACGAAGCAGTCCGAGCCGCGCACGTCGGTGTTGATCTTGATGTCGATCTCGCCGTCGGGGAACCGCCCCACTTGCGCGTCGGCGAGGGGCAGGTCCATCTCGCGCGAGATCGCCTCGGCGAGCGCCGGATGCGCGGAGCCCGCGATCAGGCGAAGGGAGTTGTAGGTCGACACGCTGGGCTCCGGGGGTGGTTCTCGCGCGGGGGGTGCGTCACGCGTCGCCGGACGCTTCGTCCTTGCGGCGCAGCCGGCGCGCCGGGACGCCGACCCAGACCTCGCCGTCGGGGATGTCCGAGCCGCGCTTCACGACGGCGCCACCGCCGGTGAGCGCGTCGTCGCCGACGCGCGCGGGGGCGATCAAGATCGATCCGCTGCCGACGAACGCGCGGTCGCCGATGTGCGTCGCGTGCTTCTCCCGGCCGTCGTAGTTCGCGACGATCGTGCCCGCGCCGATGTTCGCCTTCGCGCCGATCGTCACGTCGCCGAGGTAGCTGAGGTGCTTCGCCTTGGTCCCCTCGCCGAGGACCGCGTTCTTGCACTCGGTGAAGTTGCCGACCTCGGCGCCATCCGCCAGGGCGGTCCCGCCGCGCAGGTGGGTGAACGGACCGACCTCGCAGCCGGCCCCGATGCGTACTCCAGAGCGGATCACGGTGCACGGCAGGATACGCGTGCCGGCGCCGATCGCGACCCCGTGGTCGATGAACGTCGTCTCGGGGTCCTCGATCAGGACGCCCGCCGCCAGGTGCTCCTCGAGGATCTGCTCCTGGACGACGCGGCGCGCGCGGCCCAGCTCGGCGAGCGTGTTCACGCCGACCGCCTCGCGCTCGTCCTCGATCCGCACGGTCGCGACCCCGAGGCCCGCGGTGACGCACATCCCGACGACGTCGGTGAGGTACTGCTCGCCCTGGGCGTTGTCGCTCGACAGGCGCGGGAGGAAGCGCCGCAGCGCGGCCGCCGAGAACGCGTAGACACCGAGGTTGACCTCGCGGATCGCGCGC
>CAZGTQ010000316.1:0-15583 GCA_964528575.1 uncultured Planctomycetaceae bacterium
CTCGACCACCCGGATGTCGAGCTCCGAGCCCGCGAGCGCCCGCGCCAGCCGGCGCCGCACGTCCTCGTCCTCGACCGCGACCACGACGCGCGCCCGGCGGCTCCTCGGATCGGTGCTCACACCTCCGACCCTATCGGTAGAACCACCTCCGAACAACCGACGCGGCCTTCTTCTTCGAGGAGCCGCCGCAGCCCCAAATCGGCCCTGGCAATGCCGTGAAGGTCGTTTTCGCCCCATGGCACGGACCTTGCCTTGACCGAAGCACACGCAGCGGAGGTCGCACAGCCGCGAGGAACGCCGAGGAGTCACTTGGAACCGAGAACGAGCGCACCGAGAACGAGCGACGAGGGAACGAGCGAAGAGGGAGCGAGCGAGGACGCCACCGGCGAGAGCGCGCCGGGCGAGCGAGCCCGCGTCGCGGTGCTCGGCGCGACCGGGCTCGTCGGCCGCGAGATCGTGCGGCTGCTCGAGCAGCGCGCGTTCCCGGTGAGCGAGCTCGTGCCGCTCGCCTCCGCGCGCGGCGAGATGCGCACGATCGACTTCCGCGGCGAGCGCGTGCCGGTCCGCGTCGCGACGGTCGACGAGCTCGGCCGCTGCGACCTGGTGCTCTCGAGCGCCGGCGGCGCGGTGAGCCGCGAGCTCCTGCCGGGCGCGGGCGCACGCGGCGCGGTCTGCGTCGACAACACGAGCGCGTTCCGCATGGACCGCGACGTCCCGCTCGTCGTTCCCGAGGTCAACGCCGAGCGCCTCGCGGCGCACCACCGCCCGCGCGGCATCGTCGCGAACCCGAACTGCTCGACGATCCAGCTCGTCACGGCGCTGAAGCCGCTGCACGACGCGGCGACCGTCCGCTCGGTCGTCGTCAGCACCTACCAGTCTGCGTCGGGCGCCGGCCGCGCCGCGCTCGACGAGCTGCGCGCGAGCACCGCCGGCGTGCTGCGCGGCGACGAGCCCGAGCCCGAGCGCTTCCCGCGCCGCATCGCGTTCAACGCGATCCCCGACATCGGCGGCATCGGCGCGAGCGGCGACACGACCGAGGAGCGCAAGATGATCGACGAGACGCGCCGCATCCTCGCGGCCGACGTCGCCGTCGACGCGACGTGCGTGCGCATCCCCACGTTCGTCGGCCACGCCGAGTCGGTGCTCGTGCAGACCGAGCGCGGGCTCACCGTCGACGAGGCGCGCGCGCTGCTCGCAGGCGCTCCGGGCGTCGTGCTCGCCGACGGGGACGACTATGCGACTCCCGCGGAGATCGCCGGCTCGCACCCCGTCCACGTCGGCCGCGTCCGCGCGTCACGCGCGGTGCCGGGCGGCATCCAGCTCTGGATCGTCGCCGACAACCTGCTCAAGGGCGCCGCGCTCAACGCCGTGCAGATCGCCGAGGAGCTGCTGGCTCTGGGCGTGACGCGCGAGGACCGCGCCGCGCTCTCGGCTTCCTGACTTCCCACCCCCCACCGACACGTACTCCACCCAGACACGACCGTGGTGAAGATTTCCACACGAAGACCGATCGTCCAGAAGTTCGGCGGCAGCTCGCTCTCGACTCCGACCAAGGTGCGCGCCGTCGCCGAGAAGGTCGCGCGCGCGGCCCAGGGCGGCCGTCCGCTCGTCGTCGTCGTCTCGGCGATGGGCGACACGACGTCGAGCTTGATCGCGAAGGCGCACGGCGTCGCGCAGGCCCCGCCGGCCCGCGAGATGGACGTGTTGCTCACCGCCGGCGAGCGCGTGAGCATGGCGCTGCTCAGCATGGCGATCCAGGACCTGGGCCGCCCCGCGATCTCGCTGACCGGGCCGCAGTGCGGCATCCTGACCGACGCGCGCCACTCGAACGCGACGATCGTCGACGTCCAGCCCGAGCGCGTGCAACGCGAGCTCGACGCGGGCCGCATCGTCGTCGTCGCGGGCTACCAGGGCGCGTCCGCGGCCGGCGAGATCACGACGCTCGGCCGCGGCGGCTCGGACACGACCGCCGTCGCGCTCGCGGCCGCGCTCGGCGTCGACACGTGCGAGATCTACTCGGACGTCCCGGGCGTGTACACGGCCGACCCGCGCATGGTCGACGGCGCGCTGCACCTGCGGCGCGTCGACTCGCTCGCGATGTCGGAGTACTCGCGCCACGGCGCCGGCGTGCTCCACCGCGAGTGCGTCCTGCTCGCGCGTCGCCACGGCGTGTCGATCCGCGCGCTCTCGACGTTCGGCGACGACACGCACACGCTCGTCGGCCGCGACCTGCGCCTCGAGTACTCCGAGGCCCCCGCGAGCGCGAGCCCGATCGTCGGCATCGCGTCGCGCAAGCGCCGCGTGCGCGTCCTCGCGAACGGCCGCGACGCGCGCACGCTCGCGCGCGTCGCCGGCGCGCTCGAGGGCGTCGAGCGGATCTCCGCTCCCGCCGCCGACGGTGGGCTCCCGGCCGACTTCCTCGTGTCCTGCGACGACGTCGGCGACGCCGACGCGTTCGCCGCGGACCTCGCCGAGCGCGTCAGGAGCCACGCGACCGTGACGGCCGCCGTCGCGTCGATCACGGCCGTCTCGTGCCCCGCCGACGCGCGCCGCACGCACGCGTCCGCGGTCGAGCTCCTGCGCGGCTGCGGCGTCCAGGTCGCCGCGAGCTATCCCGACGCGCTGTCGACGACGATCGCCGTGAGCTCCGAGGACCGCCGCGACGCCGTGCGCGCGCTGCACCGCGGGCTCGTCGAGAACGCGCTCGGCGCGGCACGGGCCAGTTGAGGAAGCGCCCGCCTCGCAGGAGCCACGACGAGCCGCGAGAAGCCCCGCCACGAGAAGACCGTCACGAGAAGACCGTCACGAGAAGACCATCACGAGAAGCCCATCACGAGAAGACCATCACGAGAAGCCGATGGAGTCCACCACGCAGAACCCGAAGACGTCCGACGCCGAGCTGACGTACCGCGCGCCGAGCGCCGCGGACGGCGCCAAGGTGTGGGAGCTGGCGCAGGCGTCACGCGCCCTCGACCTGAACTCGCCGTACGCCTACGTGATGTGGTGCGACCGCTTCCGTGACTCGAGCGTCGTCGCCGAGGCCGGCGGCCGCGTCGTCGGCTTCGTCTGCGGCTTCCGTCCGCCGGACGCGCCCGAGGCGCTCTTCGTGTGGCAGGTCGCGGTGTCCGACGACCAGCGCGGCCGCGGCGTCGCCGGGAAGATGCTGCGCGCGCTCGTCCGCCGCGACGCGTCGATCCGCTGCGTCGAAGCGACCGTCACGCCGTCGAACGCGGCGTCCCAGTCCCTGTTCCGCTCGCTCGCCAAGCGCCTCGATTGCCCTTGCACCGAGACGCCGCACTACGACGCGAGCCTGTTCCCCGGTCCGTCGCACGAGCCCGAGACGCTCTTCCGCATCGGCCCGTTCGAGACCCCCCAGCCCGAGATGTGAGCCGTTCGAGCATGCAGATCTTCCAAACCCTCGAGTCCGAGGTACGCAGCTACATCCGCAACTTCCCGACCGTCTTCGAGCGCGCCCGCGGGCACGAGCTCGTCGACGAGGACGGTCGCGCGTACGTCGACTTCTTCGCCGGCGCGGGGACGCTCAACTACGGCCACAACGACCCGGCGCTGAAGCGCTCGCTCCTGCGCTACATCGAGGACGACGGGATCATCCACTCGCTCGACATGGCGAGCGTGGCGAAACGCACGTTCATGCAGCGCTTTCGCGACCTGATCCTCGCGCCGCGCGGGCTCGACTACAAACTGATGTTCCCCGGCCCGACCGGCACGAACGCGGTCGAGTCGGCGCTCAAGCTCGCCCGCAAGGTCACCGGCCGCACGGTCGTCTACGGCTTCGACGGCGGCTTCCACGGCATGACGCTCGGCTCGCTCGCCGTCACGTCGAACGCGATGAAGCGCGGCGGCGCGGGCATCCCGCTCGAGCACGCGGTGCTGCTGCCGTTCGACGGCCAGGAGCGCGACGGGCTCGACTCGATCGCGTACCTCGAGCGGCGCCTCGAGAACGACGCGCGCGAAGGTCGCTCGCCGGCGGCGGTGCTGCTCGAGACCGTCCAGTGCGAGGGCGGCGTGAACGTCGCGACCAACGCGTGGCTGCGCGACGTCGCGGACCTCGCGCACCAGCACGGCGCGCTGCTCGTCGTCGACGACATCCAGGCCGGCTGCGGCCGCACCGGCCAATTCTTCAGCTTCACCGAGGCCGGCGTCGTGCCGGACGTCGTGTGCCTCTCCAAATCGCTCAGCGGCTTCGGTCTGCCGATGGCGCTCGTGCTCCTGCGTCCGAGCCTCGACGTGTGGAAGCCCGGGGAGCACAATGGGACGTTCCGCGGGCACAACGCAGCGTTCGTGACCGCGGCCGAGGCGCTGGAGCGCTACTGGAAGGACTCCCAGTTGCAGGCGGAAGTGGAGCGCAAGGGGCGTCTCGTGCGCGCGCGGCTGGAGTCGCTGGCGCAGGAGCACGACGCCTCGAGCGAGGTGCGCGGGCGCGGGCTCGTGCAGGGGCTCGTGCTGCAGCCAGGCCTCGCGTCCCTCGTCGCGGCGGAGTGCTTCGAGCGCGGTCTCGTCATCGAGACCGCGGGGCACGAGGACGAGGTCTTGAAGCTCCTCCCGCCGCTCACCATCCCCGACGACGCGCTCCGCGCCGGCCTCGACGTCATCGCATCCGCGCTCTCCACCGTTCTTGCGAGCGACGCTTCCGCCGACGGCGCGCGCGCGAGCGGCGCCGCGCACGCTCTCGCGAGCTGATCGACCCACACCCCGCCATGATCGTCCGACGACTCGAAGACCTGATCGGCACCGAGCGCGACGTCCACGCGCCGACCTGGAACAGCCGCCGCTTCCTGCTCGCGCAGGACGGGATGGGCTTCTCGGTGCACGACACCATCATCAAGCAGGGCACGCAAACGCTGATCTGGTACAAGCACCACCTCGAGGCGGTGTACTGCGTCGAGGGCGAGGGCGAGCTCGAGGACCTGACCGACGGGACGGTCCATCCGATCCGCGCGGGCACGCTCTACGCGCTCAACGGGCGCGAAAGGCACTACCTGCGCGCGACGACCGCCGACCTGCGCATGGTGTGCGTGTTCAACCCGCCGTTGACGGGGCAGGAGGTCCACGACGAGGAGGGCGTGTACCCGGCGCCGGAGACGACGAACGGGGCGGCCCGATGAAGACGACGCAGACGATCCACGACCCCTATGCCTCGCGCGTCGGCGGCGAGGCCGAGGTGCGACGACGGCTCGACCCCGTCGTGCACGATCGCGCGCGCGCGCTCGAGGCCGGCCTCGACCCGCGCGCGCTCGATTCGTACGAGCGCGACGGATTCGCGTACTTCTCCGGGTATTTCCCTCCCGACCTCGCGGACGAGCTGCAGCGCGAAGCGCAGCGGCTGGCGACCGAGCCCGACGTGCTCGGCGCGGACGAGGTCGTGTTCGAGCCCGACTCGCAGGTCGTCCGCTCCCTGTTCCGCTTCGAGCGCTTCAGCGCGTCGCTCGCCGCTGTCTGCCGCGACGAGCGGCTCGTGCGCACCGTGCGCGGCATCCTCGGCGACGACGTCTACGTGCACCAGACGCGGATCAACTACAAGCGCGGCTTCGGCGCGCGCGAGTTCTACTGGCACTCGGACTTCGAGACGTGGCACGTCGAGGACGGAATGCCGCGCATGCGCGCGGTGAGCGCGGCGATCAACCTGACGCCGACGACGCCGCACAACGGCCCGCTGCTGCTCGTCCCCGGCTCGCAATGCGAGTACGTCGCGTGCGCGGGCTGGACGCCGAACGAGAACTACAAGCGCTCGCTGCGCGTCCAGGAGGTCGGCGTGCCCGAGGACCGCTTCCTCGCGCCGCTCGTCGAGCGCGGCGGCATCGAGGGACCGACGGGCCCGCCCGGGTCGCTGCTCCTGTTCGACTGCAACACGATGCACGGCAGCAACTCGAACATCACGCCGTGGCCGCGCTGCGGGCTCTTCCTCGTGTTCAACGCGGTCTCGAACGCGCTGCACGATCCGTTCGGCGGCACGCCCCCGCGGCCCGACTACATCGGCAACCGCTCGGACACCGCGCCGATCCGGCTGCCGGGAGAAACGCCTTGAGGGGCGCGCTCCTCGCGCTCGCCGCCCTCGCGGCGTCGTCCGCCACGGCCTGCGGGCCCGCCGGCGCGTCCGAGTCGACGCTGGAGAAGGTCCGCACGGCCGGCGCGATCCGCGTCGGCTACGCGAACGAGGCGCCGTACGCGTACGTCGACGGCGAGACGGGCGAGCTGACGGGCGAGGCGCCGGAGATCGCGCGCGTCGTGCTCGGACGGATGGGCGTGCGCGAGGTCGAGGGCGTGCTGACCGAGTTCGGCTCGCTGATCCCCGGGCTGAAGGCGGGCCGCTTCGACGTGATCGCCGCGGGCATGTACGTGACGCCCGCGCGCGCCGAGCAGATCGCGTTCTCCGAGCCGACGTACGGCATCGGCGAGGCGTTCGTCGTCGCGGCGCACAATCCGCTCGACCTGCACTCGTACGAGGAGCTCGCCGTTCACGAGAGCGCTCGGCTCGGCGTCGTCGCCGGCACGGTCGAGCTCGGCTACGCGCGCGCCGTCGGGGTGCCCGAGGACCGCATCGTCGTGTTCCCCGACGCGCCCAGCGCGCTCGAGGGCGTGCGCACCGGGCGCATCGACGCGTACGGCGGCACGTCGCTCACCGTGCGCTACCTGCTCGAGCGCGCGGGCGACGAGCGCATCGAGCGCGCCGAGCCGTTCACCGATCCCGTGATCGAGGGCAAGCCGGCGCGCGGCTACGGCGCGTTCGGCCTGCGCAGGGAGGACACGGCGCTGCTCGAGGCGCTCAACCGCGAGCTGGACGAGTTCATCGGCAGCGCGGAGCACCTCGCGCTCGTCGAGCCGTTCGGCTTCGCCGCAGAGGACATGCCGGGCGACGTGACGACCCGCGAGCTCGTTCGAGAGTAGCGCGACGCGCGCGACCGCCCGATGCCCGCGCCGCTCGACCTCGTCCCTGCGCTGCTCGAGGGACTCGCGGTCACGCTCGTGCTCGCCCTCGGCGGCACGGCGGTCGCGCTCGTCGCGTCGCTGGCCGCCGGCGTCGCGCGCGCCGCGGGCCCGCGCGCGGTGCGCGCGCTCGCCGGCGCCTACGTCGAGACCTTCCGCGGCACGTCCGCGCTCGTGCAGCTCTTCTGGGGCTACTACGCGCTGCCGCTGCTCGGCGTCGAGCTGGGCGCGATGGCGACCGGCATCGCGGTGCTGGGGCTCAACGCGGGCGCGTACGGCGCGGAGGTCGTGCGCGGAGCGCTGCTCGCCGTGCCGCGCACGCAGCGCGAGGCGGGCCAGGCGCTGGGCCTGTCCGCGCGGCAGATCCTGTGGCGCGTCGAGCTGCCGCAGGCCGTCCCCGCGATCCTGCCGCCGGCGGGCAACGTCCTGATCGAGCTGGTCAAGAACACGTCGCTCGCGTCGCTGATCACGCTGCAGGAGCTGACGTTCCGCGGCCAGGTCTTGCGCGCGGAGAGCCTGCGCACGGTCGAGATCTTCGGGCTCGTGCTCCTGATCTACTTCGCCGTCAACAGCGTCGCAGCGCGGCTCGTGCGAATGCTCGAGAAGCGCGTGACGCGCCACCGCCGGGCTGGTCTGGCCAGATGAGCTGGCCAGATGAGTCTGGCCAGATGAGGCTGGCCAGATGAGCTGGCCCGATGAGCCTGGCCAGTTGAACGCCGCACGATGAAGTTCGACGTCGGTTTCGCGCTCGAGGTGCTGCCCGCGCTGCTCGCGGCGCTGCGCATCACGGTGCTCGCGACGCTCGGCGGTACCGCGATCGCGGCGGTGCTCGGGCTCGTCTGGACGCTCTTGCGTCGCGCGCGCTCGCGCTTCCTGTCCGCGCCGGCCGAGCTCGCGGTGCAGTTCCTGCGCAACACGCCGCTCCTGATCCAGCTCTACTTCCTGTTCTACGTCGCGCCCGAGGCGGGCCTGCGGCTCGCGCCGCTCGCGTGCGGCATCCTCGGCCTCGGCCTGCACTACAGCGCCTATCTCGCCGAGATCTACCGCGCCGGCATCGAGAGCGTGGCGCGCGGCCAGTGGGACGCCGCCGCCGCGCTCGACCTGGGCCGCCGCACGACGTTCTTCCGCATCGTGCTGCCCCAAGCGCTGCGGCCGATCCTGCCGGCGCTCGGCAACCACGTCGTCGGCATGTTCAAGGACACGCCGCTGCTCGCCGCGATCACCGTCGTCGAGGTGCTGCAGCGCGCGAAGCTGATCGGCGCGGAGACGTTCCGCTATCTCGAGCCGCTGACGGTCGTCGGACTCCTGTTCCTCGCGATCACGATCGTGTCGTCGCGCGTGCTCGCGCGCTTCGAGGTGAGCGATGTCCGCAGGGCCTGAGACCAGCGCCGGCGGCCCGGTCGTCCGCTTCCGCGGCGCGTCGAAGCGCTTCGGCGAGACGGTCGTGCTCGACGAGCTCGACCTCGCGGTCGCGCCCCAGGAGAAGATCGCGATCATCGGCGCGAGCGGGTCGGGCAAGTCGACGCTCCTGCGGATCCTGATGACGCTGGAGAGCGTCGACGCCGGGACGGTCGAGGTCGAGGGGCTCGCGCTCTGGCGCGATGGAAAGCCCGGCGGCGCGGAGGTCGTGCGCGCGGTCCGCGCGCGCGTCGGCATGGTGTTCCAGCAATTCAACCTGTTCCCCCACATGACGGTGCTCGACAACGTCGCGTTCGCGCCGCGCCGCGTGCGGGGAGCGAGCCGCGCGGACGCCGAGGCCGACGCGCTCGGCCTGCTCGAGCAGGTCGGGCTCGCGGAGAAGGCGGGCGCGTATCCCGACTTCCTGTCGGGCGGCCAGAAGCAGCGGGTCGCGATCGCGCGCGCGCTCGCGATGCGGCCGAAGCTGATGCTGTTCGATGAGGTGACCTCCGCGCTCGATCCCGAGCTCGTCGGCGAGGTGCTCGAGGTGATCCGCACGCTGGCACGCGAGTCGCGGATGACGCTCTTGCTCGTCACGCACGAGATGCGGTTCGCGCGCGAGATCGCCGATCGCGTGGTCTATCTGGACGAGGGTCGCGTCGTAGAGTCGGGGCCGCCCGCGCAGGTGCTGGTCGAGCCGACGCACGAGCGCACCCGCCGATTCCTGAGGAGCATCCTGGAAGCATGAGGCCGAACGTGGACACCAAGACCAAGTCGCAGCCGACCGGGCGTTTCTTCTCGGCCGAGGAGTACGAGGGCCGCCTGGCGCGCACGCGCGCAGCGATGGAGCGCGCGGGCCTCGACGCGTGCCTGATCTCGAGCCCGGAGAACGTCTACTACCTCACCGGTCTCGACCACCAGGGCTACTTCGCGTACCAGATGCTCGTCGTCCCGCTCGAGGGCGAGCCGACGCTGATCACGCGCGCGATGGAGCGCGCGATCGTCCGCGACCAGGTGCCGAACGTGCGCCACGTCGGCTACTCGGACGGCCACCGGCCGATCCCTCCGCCGCTCGCTCCCGAGCACGACATGCTGATGGCTTCGCCGACGCACGAAGGCCACGTCCTCGGCCTCGAGCCGTGGTCGGCGAGCCTCGGCGTCAGCACGCGCGACGCGTCGAACGATCCGCCGAGCGTCTCCGCGGCAGTCGACGCGACGTGCGACGCGATCCGCGAGCTCGGCTGCGAGACCAAACGCATCGGCTTCGAGCAGAGCTCGACGTTCCTGACGTACCGCATCGCGTCGTCGCTCGTGAAGTGCCTGCCGGAGGCCGACTGGGTCGACGGGTCGCGCGTCGTCGACGACGTGCGCTTCGTCCAATCGCCGCGCGAGCTCGAGTGCACCCGCAACGCCGCCGAGATCTCCGACTCGATGATGCTCGCTGCGATCGCCGCCGCCGGCGTCGGCGCGTACAAGCGCGACGTCATGGCGGCGGTGTACGACGCGCTCTTCCGCCGCGGCGGCACGTACCCGGGCTTCGTCCCGCTGGTGCGCTCGACGCGCACGCTCGAGCACGAGCACGGCACGTGGGACGACGGCCGACTGCGCCACCGCGACGTCCTGTTCGTCGAGCTCGCCGGCTGCGTGCGCCGCTACCACGCCCCGACCGGTCGCCTCGTCTTCATCGGCAAGGCTCCGCGCGGCGCGGAGCAAGCAGCCGACCTCTGCATCGAAGCGATCGAGCGTGCCGCCGGCGCGATCGGCCCCGGCGTCCGCGCCGGCGAGGTCTACCGCGCGTGGCACTCCGCCCTCGACGAAGCGGGCCTCACGGAGTACAGCCGCCACCACTGCGGCTACTCCGTCGGCATTGGCTACCCCCCGAGCTGGTCGGGCAGCGGCGTCCCCCAGGGCCTGCGCCCGGACTCGCAGCTCGAGCTGAAGCCCGGCATGGTCTTCCATCTCATGTCCTGGCTCCTGCGCACCGGCCGCGGCGACTCGTTCCTCTCGGACACCGTCGTCGTGACCGAGCGCGGCTGCGAGCTGCTCACGCTCTCCAGCCGCGCCCTGACGGTGCGCCGCTGAGCATCCGACGCGACTCGAGGAGCGATGCGATGAAGCACCTGATCACAGCGACCCGAAGTTCGAGCTCGGCAAGGCGGTCGTCGCCGGCACCAGGATCACGGTGGAACACATCCTCGAGCGCCTGGGCGCGGGCGAGACGATCGACGACCTCCTCGAAGCGCACCCGCGTCTGACTCGCGAAGGCATCTGCGCAGCCATGAGCTATGCAGCCGCGGTGCTCCGAAGCGACGTGCTCCATCCGACCGGGGACTGACCTGCTCGAGGTTCGTCGCCGACCAGATCGTCGACCTGCCGCGCTCTTGGCGAGCGTGTGACGCTCAGTTCTCCCGGCCCACCGTGTCGGCGACGTACACTTCGCGGCGGCCGCGCGGCTCGGGGCGGCCGGTCGTCGGGTCGCGCGTCGTCTGGTTCTCGATCTCGGCGTTGAGCTCCGCGCCGGTGACGACCGACATCGCGGTGATCCACAGCCACAGGAGCAGGATCACGACGGCAGCGAGCGAGCCGTACGTCTCGCCGTAGCTGCCGAACTTGGCGACGTAGAGCGAGAACAGCGCCGACGCGACCGCCCAGGCGAGCGTCGCGGTGACGGCGCCCGGCGTCACCCAGCGCCAGCGCGCATTCGCGCGGCTCGGGCCCCAGCGGTACATCGTCGCGACGCCGACGCCGACGAACGCGAGGACCACGAGCCAGCTCACGATCGACGCGGCCCAGCGACCGGCGGTCCCGAGACCGAGGCTGCCGAAGAACATCGGCACGCCCGCGATCGCGACGACCACGAGGATGGCGAGCACGACCGCGCCGCCGGTGAACGCGAGCGCGACGACGATCTTGCGCAGGAAGCCACGGTCCTCGCGCTCGTCGTAGGCGACGTTCATCGCCTTCATCAGCGCGGTCATGCCCTTGCTCGCGCTCCAGCACGTGAACACGAGGCTGATCGCGAGCGTCCAACCGAGCGTGCTGTCGGGGCGCCCCGCCTGCAGCTCGAGCTGCCGGCCGAGCACGTCGCGCACCTGCGTCGGGAGCATCGACAGGCCCTCGACCTGGCTCTGCACCTGCGCCGGGTCGGCGACGAGCCCGTAGATCGACACGAGCGCCGCGAGCGCCGGGAAGATCGCCAGGAAGAGGTAGAACGCGACGCCCGCCGAGACGAGCCCGACGTCGTCCTCCGCGAACTCCGCCTTCGTCCGCTTCAGCACGTCGCCCCAGCCCTTGCGCGGGATCTGGCGCGGGCTCGTGGCTCCGCGCCCGCGCGGGCCCACCGACTCGCTCTTTGTACGTTCGTCCGCCATCGCAGCTCACTTCCGAGCGCGCGACGCGCGCTCCCGCGATGCGCGGCAACTCCGGTGCCGCTCAGGGGATACGAACGGTGCCCTCGAGAGCGGCGAGCGCGACGCTGCCCTCGCCCGGCCGCAGCGCGGCGGGATCCGCCACCCGCCGGCTGCCGCGCGCCCACCAGAGCTCGACTCCGTCGGGCGGCGCCTCGAACGCGAGCTCGCGCGCCGCCGGCACGTCCTCGGCGGCGACGAACCCGAGCAGCCGCTCCTCCCCGTCCGCGAACCAGCCGACGTGCAGCCCCTGGGCGTCCGGAGGGAGCGCGTCGATGGCGAGAAAGATGCGGTAGGCGCCGTACGCGAGCCGCTCGTAGCGTCCGTCCGCGCGCTGGACGAGCTCGTAAATGACGTCCCCATCGGTGAAGATCAGCTCCGGCGAGTCGAGGTCGTGCGGACAGACGAGGAGCTCGAGCTCGCCGCTCGGCCGCGGCCGGCTCCACTCGACCGCCCACGTCCGCGACGTCGTACCCTCGGGCCGCACCCATAGGTCCATGATCGGCTCGGGCAGGCCGTGCCCTGCGGCGAGGACGAGGTCCGGGGCCGGCCACGCGATGCGGATCGCGCCCAGGTTCCACAGCGACGTGTCGCCGACCTCGTGCGTCTCGCGCAGGATGTCGTCGTAGGGCTCGACCTCGAGCCGCTCGTCGAGTGTCCGCGAGCATTCGAAGCGCACGCGCACCTCGACGCGGCGCGAGGGCGGCGGCTCGTCTCCCTGCGTGGCCGCGAACGTGTGCAGAGCGAGGCGGACCGCGTGGGGCGGCTCCTGCGCCGCACCGTCGTCGGCGAAGATCGGCCGCCCGTGCGGATCGAACAGCAGCGACGCGCTCGTCCCCCCGACGAGATCCTGCACGTCGACGGACAAACGCGGCGCGGGCCCCTCGATCGGAAGCACGAGCTGGCCGATCAGCTCCAAGCGCGCGACGTGCAGAGAAATCGTCCGGCCGTCGTGCTCGAGCTCGGCCGCTCCTCCCGACTTCTCGTGCGCGATGCCGAGGCGCGCGCCGAGCGGGACGCCCCGCAGGCTCGCCCCGTCGGAGTCGACGCGCAGCGAGAGCTCGCGCCGGCGCACCAGTCCGACGTACCACCCGCCCCACGCCTCCGCGTGCCAGCCGCCGAGGTCGGGCAGCCCCAGGATCCGCACGTCGACCTCGACTTCGCTCGGTCCCCCCTCGTGCGGCGCGAGCTCGAGCTCGACGGGCGCGAAGTCGGGCAGCGCAAGGACGATCTGCCCGTGGACGCCCGTAGCGGTAGAGAGCCGAGCACCCAGCGTCATGCCCCCGCGCAGCTGCAGCACGACGCCGACGAAAGGCGGCGACGGCTGGACGCGCTCGACGGAGACGGCGGCGTGCCAGGTCCCGAGCCCGTCGAAGCCCCACGCCACCAGCTCCCCCGGCTCGTCGTACCAGACGCCTTCGGCGACGTCGACGCGCACGTCCTCGAGCATGTCGCCGAGCCCCGGAACCTCGACGGTCAACGCCGCCCCCGGCTCGAGCACGAGCTCTATCGCGTCGGGCTCCAGCGCGTGCTCGAGGTGCCCGAACGCGCGCACGTGGGTCGCCTCGGCGCGCACGCGCGGAGCGCCGTCCGACACGTCCGCTCCGATCCACGCTCCCGCGATTCGCTGCTCGACGCCAGCGAGCTCGATCCCGAGCGACGAGACGACGGACACCGCGCGCTCATCCTCGCGCTCGCTCTCGCTCCCCCCGTCCCCCTCCTCGGCGCGCGCGGCGACGAGCGCGGCGTCGGAGCCGACGACCTCGTCGACCGACCGCGCGACCGGGCCCGGCGACCCCGCCGCGTCCGGCGCGTCGCGCGCCACGAACCACGCCGCCGCGCCGACGAGCGCCGCCAGGACGAGCGCGACGAGCGCTCTCACGGGACCCTCACCGTCTCGGACGTCGACGCGAGCGCGACGCTGCCCTCGCCCGGCCGCAGCGCGGCGGGATCCGCCACCCGCCGGCTGCCGCGCGCCCACCAGAGCTCGACTCCGCCCGGTGGCGCGTCGAAGACGAGCTCGCGCTCGAGCGGCACGTCCTGCGCCGCGACGAAGCGGAGGAGCTGCTCCTCGCCCTGCGTGTGCCAGCCGACGTGGATGCCGGCGGCGTCGGCGGGGAGCGCGTCGACGGCGAGCGCGACGCGGTACGTCGCGGTCTCGATGCGCGCGCAGCGGCCGTCGGGGCCGCGCTCGAACCACAGCGTCTCGCCGGCGTGGCGGAGCAGGACGAAGCGCCCGTCGACGTCGCCACGGTGGACGTAGAGCGCGAGCGACCCGTCCGCTCCCGGGACGCTCCACTCGACGATCCGGTCGGGAACCCACTCGCCGCCGGCTGCGCGGATCGCGCACCACAGCGGCGACGCCGTGAGACCGTGCCCTGGAGCCAAGACGACGTCGGGCCGCGCGCGGTCCGAATCGATCGACACCGCGTGGTCGCCGGAGTCGAACGGCACGACGATCAGCTCGTTCCATCGCGTGCACTGCTCGGATCCGCAGCCGAGACCGAAGCTCAGCTCGACGCCCCATGCAGCGGGCCGACCCGCCGTGCGGGTGACGTCGCCGAACGTGAGGGCGCGCTCGAACGGAGCGGGACCGGTATCCGAGAGCCGCCACTTCCACCGCTCGAGCGCCGTTTCCACGTGCACGTCGAGCGCCGGCGGTCGCGGCTCGATCGAAGATGCGACGGTCAGCTGGAGGTCTGGGTACGCGAAGTGCACGTGCCACGGCTCGCCGTCGTGCTCGATCGTTCGCGTGAGCGGGCGCCGACCAACGATGCCGTGCACCAGCATGTCGACGCGCGCGCCGAGCGGCACGTCGACGAGGCTTGCCTGAGCCGCGTTCGCGTTGACGCGCACCGCGCCCGGACGTGTCGAGCTGAAGGACCATTCGCCCCAGCGCATCGCGCGTATCCCCTCGAGGCGTTCCGGTAGCTTCACGTCGACGTCGATCGTGCCCCATCCGAGGCCATCGAGGCCGTCGTGCACCAAGAGCTCGAGCGGAGCGAGCGCCGGCACCTCCGTCGCGAGCGCTCCGCGTACGCCCTCCTCCGCGCGCAGGTGCGCCACGAGCACGATGCCGCCTCGCAACTCGAGATACGCGTGCGCCATCCCGGACGGAGCGTCGACGCGGCCGGGCGCGACGGCGACGTGCCAGCGGCCGTCCGCGTCGAAGCCCCACGCGAGCGCGCCGCCCGGCGCGAACAACGTCGCATCGCCATAGTTCGCCGACACGCTCACGAGCGCGTCTTCGAGACCATCCGCCTCGACGACCAGCGCCGCGCCCGGCTCGAGCTCGAGCGCATCGACGCCGCGCTCGAGCGCGCGCTCGACGTGGCCCGCCGCGCGCACGTGCGTCGCGGCCGCGTCGACGCGCATCCCGGCCGCGACGTGCTCCGCCCGGAGCCACGCGTCGCCGACGCGCTGCTCGACGTGTAGGAGCTCGATCCCGAGCGACGAGGCGAGCGTGAGCACGCGCTCCGGCTCGGTTTCGACGCGCGCCGGCGCGCACGCGAGCGCCGCGGCGCCGAGAGCGAGGACGAGCTTCGCCATGATCCGCGCCGCCATCCTAAGCGCGCTCACGGGATGCGCACCGTCGCGTCCCGCGCCCCGAGCGCGACGCTGCCCTCGCCCGGCCGCAGCGCGGCGAGATCGACGATGCGGCGGCTGCCGCGCGCCCACCACAGCAGGGCGCCGTCCGCGGGCGCGTGGAAGGCGAGCTCGCGCTCGAGCGGCACGTCGCTCGCGTCGATCCACGCGAGCCAGTGCTCCCGGCCACCGAAGAACCAGCCGACGTGCACGCCGTGCGCGCCCGCAGGCAGCGCGTCGATCGCGAG
>CAZGTQ010000317.1:0-8389 GCA_964528575.1 uncultured Planctomycetaceae bacterium
GGTGACCGAACCGATCGCCGTCCACGGTGGACGACGGCCGGGCGGCCAGTCGGGGGGCCCTTTTGGGCGTCCGGCGGTTCGGGAGCCACCTCCGGGGGCCTTACGGTCGCCGGAGGACTGCAAGGAATCCCGCGTGGTCGCACGTTTCGCGACCACGCGGGTTTTCTTTCAGCCCTGCCAGCGCAAGTAGCTCTGCGCGTGGCGCTGCGCGAAATCCGTGAACGCTGCGGGGTGCACGCACGCCGCGAGGATCTCGAGCGACTCGACCAGCCGCGGCCCCGGGCGGTTGAAGAACGCGTTCCCGTCGGCGATCCAGACGCGGCCGGCGGCGAGCGCCGGCCACGGCAGGTCCGCGAGCAGGGCGCGCAGCGTCTCCGTTTCCGCGAGCGTGCGCTCGAGCGGGAATCCGCAGGGCTTGACGAGCACGACCTCGGGCGCGGGATCGAGCGCGCGCAGCTCCTCGCGCGAGAGCGTCGGAGCGTGCTGGCCCGGCTCGGTGACGAGCGCGCGTCCGCCCGCCGCAGCGACGAGCTCGGGCATCCAGGTCCCGCCGACCATCGCCGGCGCGAGCCACTCGATCGTCAGCGTCGCGGGCCGCTCGCGCTCGCGCGCCGCCCGCTCGGCGATCCGCGCGACGCGCGCGCGCGCCTCGGCGACGCGCTCGCCGGCCTCGCGCTCGCGGCCCGTCGCGGCGCCCACGCGCTCGAGGTCCGCCCACACGTCGTCCAGCCGCGTCGGGTGCAAGTTGACCAGCGTCACGTCCGTGCGCGCGAGCGCGCGCAGCGCCGCTTCGACGTCGCGCAGCGAGACCGCGCACACGTCGCACAAATCCTGCGTGACGACGACGTTCGGCGCCGCCGCCTCGAGCGCGTCGACGTCGACCTCGTAGACCGCGAGCGCGTCCGTGAGCACGCGCCGCACGTCGCGGTCGATCGCGGCGCTCGGCAGGGACGAGTCGACCCGCGTCCGGGTGAGCCGCGGGAGCCGCTCGACGCCGGGAGGGAAGTCGCATTCGTGCGAGACGCCGACGAGCCGGTCGGCGAGGCCCAGCGCGCAGACGATCTCGGTCGCGGACGGCAGCAGGCTCGCGATGCGGGGTCCGGGGGCGCTCATCGCGGTCGAGGGTAGCCCGCGCCCGCCGCGGTTCGAGTATCCTCAGCGCTTCGTCGGGGTAGGGATGCGGTGCCGCCGACCCCTCCGCGCCCCCACGAATCCCGAGGAAACCGGCCATGAGAACCCCCCGCTCGCTCGCTCTCGCCGCCGCGCTCGCCCTCGGCGCGCTCGCTGCGCCCGTCTCCGCGCAGCTCGACCTGCCCCGCTCGAAGAAGCCGTCGACGCCGCCGGTCGAGCAGCCGGCCGGGGCGCCGCCGGCGCAGGGCGGCGACGCGCCCGCCGGGAAGGACGCGGCGAGCGGGACGCCGCAGGCCGATGTCCGGCGCACCGATCCGCGCCTGGGTTTGCCGCGTGCGGACAAGAGCGGGCAGCGCGAGGCTCGCAACGGGCTCGACCTGCCGCCGCAGCCCGGCAGCGCGCCGGGGTCGCCCTCCGCGCCGACGACGCCCGCGGCGTCGCCGTCGGCCGCCGCGTTCGTGTGCGCGGAGGTCGAGCGATCGAGCGGCCCCGACACGAGCCTCGCGCGCCAGGCGGTCGAGACGCTCGGCGCGCTGGGCGCGGAGGGCCTCGTCGCGGCGCGCGGGATGCTCGCATCCGAGCGCTACGCGCCGATCGTCGTCGCGGCGCGCGTGCTCCTGCGCCACGGCGACGCGGCGGACACCGATCTCGTCGTGCAGCGCCTGCAGGCGGACATGCCCTCGCGTGCCGGCGCGCACCTGCTCGACGTGCTCGTCGCCGAGGCGCCCGAGCGCGTCGACGTCCCGCTGCTCGTTGCATTGCTCGATCATTCCCGCGGCGGCGTGCGCGCGTCCGCGCAGCGCGCGCTCGCCGGCCGGCCCGGCCTCGCCGACGCCCTGCCGGGGCTGCTCGCCTCCGAGCGCAGCGACACGCGCCTGCGCGCGCTCGAGCTCGCCGCGACGCTCGACGACCCGCGCCGCGAAACCTGGCTGCTCGAGCGGCTCGGCGACGACTCGAGCCAGGTCGCGCACCGCGCGGCGACGCTGCTCGCGGTCGCGGCCGCGCCCGAGCTCGACCAGCTCCTGCTCGCCTGCGTGCTCCGCACGCCCGACTTCCTCGACCGCAGCGCGGCCTACGCGCTGCTCGCGATCGCGCAGCGCGAGGACCTCACGGGGCGCGCGATCCTCGGCGAGGAGCACGTGGAAATGCTGTTCGCGAACATGGGCGAGGCGCGGCCGCTCGTCGACGGAGCGTGCGCGGTCGCGCTCGCCGGCATCGGCTTTCGCAGCTCCGCGCCCTCGCGCACGGCCTGGCTCGACCGCGAGGTGCCGCACGCGTTGGTGCGCGCGGTGTCCGGCGTGCGCTTCCACAGCGACTTCAGCAAGGTCCAGGAGCACGCGATCGCGCGGCTCGGGCTGATCACGGGCCAGGACCTCGGCGGCAACGGCCTCGCGTGGCGCGACTGGTGGGTCGGGGCCGCGCGCGAGTTCCGCGCGCGCCGCGCGCACATCGAGCTCGACCCGGCGACGCATACGCGGCTCGAGCTGTTCGTGCGCACGCCCGAGGGCGCGTATCACTTCGTCGCGCCGGAGGTGCCGCTCGACGGCGACGCGCTGATCCTGCGCAGCCGCGACTTCGGCGAGCGCTTCTTCCTGACCGAGAGCGAGTCGCGGCGGCTCTTCGGCGCGCTCACGTCGCACGGCGTGTTCGGCGCGGAGCGGCTGCCGGGGATGCGTGGACGGACCGACCTCGGGCTGCGCACGCTCGTCGTCGCCGTCGGCGACCAGGCGAAGCGCTTCGACGCGGGCCGCAGCGCGAGCGAGCCGTGGCTCGACGACGTGCTCGAGACGGCGCGGGCGCTGCGCGAGCAGAACCGCTGGCAACGCTGGGTCGACCCGCGCCGGTATGCGTCGCGCTACGCGATGTGGGACGCCGAGCGCGCGTGGTGGGAGAGCGCCGCCTCGCCCGCCGACCGCGACCGGCGGCTCCTGGCGCTCGTGCTCGGGCACATGGCGGGCATCGACCCGCTCCAGCGGGACGAGCCGTTCGCGGAGCTCGTGCGCCTGGCGCGCCGGCCCGACGTGCTCTCGGCCGACGACCTGCCGCGGCTCGTCGAGCTCCTGCGCACCGAGCCGTTCTACAGCGGGCGCGTCGAGACGCTCGCGGAGCTCGCGCTCGAGCTCGCGCGCGACGTCAGCGGCCCCGACGCGCCGCTCGATGCCGAGCTCGCGCGCACGCTGGCGCAGACGCTGACGCTGGGCTTCGAGGACGCCGCGCAGGACCAGGCGGTCGCGGTGCTCGCCGCATCGACGCTCGACGTGCGGCACGGGGCCGCGAAGCACGCGAGCCCGTGGATGCGAGCCGCGGCGGCGCGTTCGCTCGCGGGCGAGGACGACGAGGCGAGCGTGACGATCGTGCGCGGGCTGCTCCTGGACGCGGAGCTGCCGGTGCAGGCCGCCGCGATCCGCGCGCTGGGCGAGTCGCGGCGCGAGGGCGCGCGGTTCGAGATCGTCGCGCGCGCCCGCACGTCGAGCGGCACGCTGCGCGCCGAGGCGCTGCGCGCGCTGGGCCGCATCGGCGGACCCGACGCGCGCGAGACGCTGACGCTCGGGCTCGCCGCGAGCGACCCGCTCGTGCAAGCGGCCGCCGCGGAGGGGCTCGGCGAGCTCGGCGACCCGACGACCGCGGCGCTGCTCGCCGGCATCCTCGGGCGCGGCCGCGACGCTTCGGCGTTCGTCCCGGCGCGCGAGGCGCTCTCGAGGATGGGCGCCGACGCGTGGCCGGAGCTCCTGCGCATGGTGAGCGGCGGCCCGCTCGCCGGCCGGCGCGAGGCGGCGCTCGTGCTCGCCGAGCAGGACGTCGCGGAGGTCGTCCCGGTGCTCCTGATGATCCTGTCGGAACGCCCGAACGACCTGGACGTCGCGCGCGAGCTGTGCGTGCTGACGTGCGTCGACCTGCGCGGCGCCGAGACGCCGGCGCTCGCGTGGTGGGATTGGTACGACGCTGCGCCGCGCGGCGGGACGAGCGAGTGGCTGCTGTACGCGCTCGCGGGCGAGGGCGCGCTGTTGCCCGACCTCGCCGACCTCGAGGGCGCGGGCACCCGGCGCGGCGCCGAGCTCCTCGCGACGTTGCTCGAGCGGCCCGAGGCGCACTTCGTCGAGCGCGCGCGGCGCGACCTCGAGCGGATGCTCGGCGCGGACTTGCCGCCGGCGCCGGCCGACGCCGAGGAGCGGGAGCGCTGGTGCGCCGACCTGCGCGCTCGCGTCGAGCAGCAGTTCGCCGGCGCGGGACGCTGAGAGCACGATCCAGCGGGGATGACGCGCGATCCGATGTTCGCCGAGCCGCGGCGCGTCCCGACGACGCGCGCGCTCGTCCTCGTCGTCGTGGGCGCAGCGCTCGCCGCGCTCGTCGTGCGCACGACGCTCGACGGCGCGGTCGCGTTCACGACCGAGGGCGGGCTGACGCGCGTGGAGCAGCAGGCGCGCGCGATCCGGCGCGCCGCCGACGAGACCGGGCTCGACCCGAACCTGCTCGCGGGGCTCGCGTTCACCGAGAGCAGCGGGCGCATCGGGGCGGTGTCGACCGCGGACGCGCTCGGCCTGTTCCAGTTGCGCATGCCGACCGCGCTCGAGCGCGCGCAACTGCTCGGGCTCGAGCGCGAGCCGACGCGCGACGACCTGCTCGAGGATCCCGAGCTGAACGCGCGGCTCGGCGCGAGCTACCTGCGCTACCTCGTCGACCGGTTCGACGGCAACGTCGAGGCGGCGCTCGTCGCGTACAACACGGGGCCGACGCGCCTCGCCGGATGGATCCGCGACGCCGGCAGCTACGCGGCGTGGCGCGAGGAGCGCGCGCAGGCGGGCGATTCGCAGGTGCTGGCCTACGCCGAGAAGGTCCTGCGCTACCGGGACCTGTTCCGCGAGCGCGCGTTGTTCGACTGAGCGCCCGTCCACCCCGTGACCGTCGCGCACCGTGCGCATCGACCTGATACGCGTGCTCGACCGGCCCGAGTCGATCGAGCGCGGTCTCGAGCGCGGCCGAGCGAGCGCGCGCGCCGTCGCCGAGCGCTCGCTGGCAGGGCTGCCGGAGCGGGGGCCGCGGCCGCCCGCGTTCGATGGACCCGATCCCGATTGGCGCCTCGACGGCGCGGGCGAGCGGCGCGGCGCGCAAGGAACGGCCGCCGATCCCCACTAAGGCCGGGCCCCTTCGTACCATCGGACGATGCCTGCGCGAGAACCGACCAACCCGCTCGAGGCGGCAGCTCGCCGCCTGCGCCGGCGCGCGCTCGCCGCGGCGTATCTCGGCGCCCTCGCGCGGCACGCGACCGCGGCGCTGTTCGTCGCGGGCACCGCCGCGCTCGTCCTGCGCTTCTTCGCGGACGCGACGCGCGCGGAGGCGGCGCTCGCGTTCGCGCTCGTGCTCGCCGCGCCGGTCACCGCCTGGCTCGCCGCGCGCCGCCGTGCGCTCTCCGCCGAAGGCGCGGCGGCGTGGCTCGACGTCCGCGCGGGCGCGACCGGCCTCCTCGTCACCGAGCTCGAGCTCGCCGACGAGCGCTGGGCCGGGCGCGCCGAGGAGCTGCTCGGGGCGTGCGTCTCGCTCCCGCGCCTGCGCGGCCGGCGCATCGCGCTGCCCGTGCTGCCCGCCGTCGGCTTCGCCGCGCTCGCGCTCTGGCTCGCCGTGCCCGTCCCCGCGCCCGGCCCGCCGGTGCGCCTGTACGAGAACGCGCTCGAGCGGCTGCGCGAGAAGCTCGAGACGCTCGAGGAGACCGTCGCGCTCGACGACGAGCTCGCCGAGGAGCTGCGCGGCCAGCTCGAGCGCCTCGACGACGAGGCGGACACCGCGCGCCCGGAGGCGGCGTTCGAGGCGCTCGACCGGCTCGAGGAGCGGCTCGAGAGCGAGGCGCTCGAGGCGGTCGAGGACGCGCTCGAGGCGCGCGACCAGCTCGGCGAGGCGCAGCGGACCGCGCTCGACGCCGACGCGGAGCCTGGCGATGCACAGGAGCTGCTCGAGCGGACGATGGCGGAGCTCTCCGAGAAGGGGCTCGCGCCGAACGTGCCCGCCGATCTGGCCGAGCGGCTCGGCATGGAGGGGCTCGAGCTGCCCGCGGGCGCGCTGCTCGAGGCGGCCGAGCTGATGGAGCTGTCGGACGAGCTCGCGGAGCTGCTCGCGGAGAAGATCGGCGAGCTCGCCGAGGGTGGGCTGCTGTCGGCGGAGCTGCTCGAGGGGCTCGGCGAGCTCGGTGAGCTCGCCGACCTCGGCGAGTTCACGCTGTCCGAGGAGCTCGAGCTGTGCGAGGAGTGCAAGCAGGCGCTCGAAGAGGGCAGGCCGAGCACATGACGGGCCGGCGAAGGCGGGACCTGAAGCGGCGGTCGCGCGCATCTCGCCGGGAGCGGGATGAACAAGGACGGGAACGGGCGGCCGGGCGTCGGCGGGATCAGCCGCGGCCGGGGCGACGCGCAGATGTCGTGGGGCGACGAGAGCGAGGGGCGCTCGGACCTCTTCACGCCCGAGGCGCTGCCGGACGCGCGCGTGATGGACATGGAGAGCTCGGCGGTGCTCGGCGTCGGGGCGGTCGCGCCGCGCGAGGACGCGCAGGGCGGAGCGTCGGGGCTCGTCGACGTCGAGGGCTCGAGCGGCAAGTCGGCGTGGAAGCGCAGGCTCGCACCGCGTCACCGCGACGCGGTGCACACGTTCTTCAGCCCCGCTGGCACGAACGATTGAGCGCGAACGATCGATAGCGCGGCGCCGCAGGCGTCGCTCGAGCGGAGGGAAGAGAACCTTGAGCGAAGCCACGCTCCTGTCGCCGGAGGACGTCGAGACCGCGCGCACGAAAGCGCTGCGGATCCTCGACGGGCTCGATCGCACCATCCTCGGCCAGAACCAGCTCACGCGCTTCGTGCTCGTCGCGTGCCTCGCGCGCGGCCACGTGCTGCTCGAGGGCCTGCCCGGCCTCGGCAAGACCGAGCTCGTCAAGGCGCTCGCGAACCTGCTCGGCATCGGCTTTCGCCGCTTGCAGTTCACGCCCGATCTGCTCCCCGGCGACGTGACCGGCGGCCACATCCTCGAGGAGGAGCCCGGTGGCGGCCGGCGGCTCGTCTTCCACCCCGGGCCGATCTTCACGAACGTGCTGCTCGCCGACGAGATCAACCGGGCGTCGCCCAAGACGCAGTCCGCGCTGCTCGAGGCGATGGCCGAGCAGCGCACGACCGTGCTCGGCGAGACGCGGCCGCTGCCGCAGCCGTTCTACGTGCTCGCGACGCAGAACCCCATCGAGCTCGAGGGGACGTATCCGCTGCCCGAGGCGCAGATCGACCGCTTCCTGTTCAAGCTCGACGTGCCGCCGGTCGGCCGAGAGACGCTTCAGATGATCCTGACCGAGCGCCGCCAGGGCCGGCCGCCGGAGCTCGGGGCGGTGACCGACGCCGCCGAGCTGCAGACGATCTTCGACGCGGTCGACCGCGTGTTCCTGCCGCGGGCGGTCGCGGCGTTCATCGCGCGCGCGGTCGAGGCGACGCGGCCCCAGAGCCCGCTCGCGCCGACTCTCGTCAAGAGCTACGTGCGCTACGGCGCGTCGCCGCGCGCCGCGATCGCGATGGCGGAGTCCGCGCGCGGGCACGCGCTGCTCGCGGGCAAGCCGAACGTCGGCTTCGACGACGTGCGCGCGGTCGCCGTGCCCGCGGTCGCGCACCGCATCGTGCTCGACTACCGCGCGCGGCTCGACGGCAAGACCGGCGCCGACGTCGTGCGCGCCGTGCTCGAGGCGGTGGGCGAGCTCGAGGAGCGGTTGCCCGCGGAGATGAGCGACGACGCGGCGGCGGGAGGGGCGCGCCGTGCGTGAGGCGCTGCGAAGCGCGCCGTTCGAGCGGCTGGCGCGCGCTCGCGCGGCGCTCGTCGCGCTCGCGGCTCTCGCGCTCGCAGCCGTGCCGCTCGCAGCCGTGCCGCTCGCAGCGGCCGCGGCGCCCGGGGGCGACCAGCGCGGCGAGGTGCACGGCGTCCAGGTGCGCGCGCGCTGCCCGTGGCCGTCGAACCTGCACGCCGGCTGGTTCCCGATCTACGTCGAGCTCCACAACGGCACCGCCGAGACGCGCGAGCTCTCAATGCGCGTGACGCGGACGTACGGCGGCGACACGCAGATCACGTCGGCGGTGCGCCTCGAACCGGGCGCGCGCGAGCACCTCGAGTTGCTCGCGCCCGCGTGGAACTCCGACATGGTGCCGGCGCAGTACTACCTCACCGTGCTCGGCAACGACCGCTCGACGTCGCTCTCCGGCTTCGGCGGCGCGTCCAGCGACGTGCGCGTCCATCCCGTGCTGTACCT